>NZ_JBITUQ010000014.1:0-133202 GCF_044542515.1 Rhodococcus sp. NPDC078407
GACTTGTCGCGACCGATGAGATCGGCAATGTCGGTCTGAGACAGCCCCATCGCACGGCCGATGGCGATCTCTTCTCGTTCGGACTGAGAAAGGAATCGCCCGCTGGGTTCGGACCGGATCCGTTTGGCCCCGCGGACGATTCCTTTCCTCTGATCTGTCCACCGCATTCCCGTGGATCGACTGACGCCGGCGGCGTCCGACGCAACGATCACTGACGCGCCCGAATCTCGCATGGCATGGAACCTAGCGACTACCTCTGCTCGGTTCGGGATGACACGTCGGGACATCTGCTCCACATCTCCTCAGGTCAGGAGCTGTGTTGCAACCATCACTTGAAACTGCCCTCGGCGCGGCAATGGTCCATTCACACGGACCGGAGGGACCGAACAACCCAGCTCAGCTGTAGACCTTGGGATTCAGCAGGCCGATGTACGGCAGATCCCGGTATCGCTCGTTGTAATCGAGGCCATAGCCCACGACGAACTCGTTGGGGATGTCGAAGCCCACGTTCGCGACCTCCACGTCGACCTTGATGGCGTCGGGCTTGCGCAGCAACGTCACCACCGACAACGAGGCCGGCGAACGGGTCGCCAGGTTGCGCTTGAGCCAGCTCAGCGTCAGACCGGAGTCGATGATGTCCTCGACGATCAGCACGTGGCGTCCGGTGATGTCGCGGTCGAGGTCCTTCAGAATCCGGACGACGCCGGACGACGACGTCGACGAGCCGTAGGAGCTGACTGCCATGAACTCGAGCTGCGCCGGGATGGGCAGGGCCCGGGCGAAGTCGGTCATGAACATGATCGCGCCCTTGAGGACACCGACCAGCAGCAGGTCACCTTCCGGAGAGCCTTCGGGATACCGCTGGGCGATTTCTTGTGCGAGTTCCGCAGTGCGCGCTTTGATCTGTTCCTCGGAAATGAGAACCGATTCGATGTCGCCCTCGTACACGGGGTTTCCCTTCATTCGTTCTCCAGGCCGACGCTCAGCCTGCCATGTCGACGCGAGCACACCAACCTTGCACCGGGCGTTCCGCCGGGCAGCGCAACGCCGCCCTGGCCGGTCCAGCGTCCGACGAGGGCATCGACGGCCCGCAGTTGTCGATCGGTCGACGACGTGACTCCCTGGCCGTGTAGCCATCGGCGCAGCACACGTCGGCGAACAGCGGGGGCGAGCGCCTCGATCGCCGAGACCTCGAGGTCCGGTGCATCGGTCTCCGCCACGGTCTCGGCGAGTGCATCGAGTACGTCGCCGTCCTCGCGCAAGTGCTCGGCGGTCCGGGCCAGTGCAGCGGCGACACCGCCACCGAGAACATCCTCGAGCAGCGGCAGCACCTCGTGCCGCAGCCGCACCCGGGTGAAATCGCTGTCCGTGTTGTGCGGATCCTCGAACGGCGCGAGTCCGAGCTCGACGCAGGCAGCCCGGGTCACGCTGCGTCGAACTCCGAGTAGTGGCCGACCCCAGGGCGCGGAGAACGCCGTCATACCCGCAATGGACCGCGGCCCCGATCCGCGGCTCAAACCGAGCAGCACCGTCTCGGCCTGATCGTCGAGCGTGTGCGCAACCAGCACCGACGCGTCGCCGCGAGCACCGTTCAACGCCTCGTACCTGGCCCTGCGCGCCGCGGCTTCGGTACCGCCCGCGCCGGTGACGTGCACCGGCAGCACCCTGGCATCGAGCACACCCAACTCGTGCGCCCGCGCCGCTGCAGTCGCCGCGACCTCGGCCGAACCGTCCTGCAGACCGTGGTCGACGATCAACGCACGCACGTTCGACGCCTCGGCAACGGTGGCCGCGGTCAAGGCCAGTGAATCCGCCCCACCGGACAGCGCAACGGCCACCGGACCCGGATGGGCCGACAACCAGGCCCGCACTGCATGCCGAATCTCCAACAACGCGGGCCCCTCCGGCAATCTGGGTCGTTCCGCAGGCTCCACTCCCTCAGGTAAGAGCACTAGCCCAGCACTCGCGCGATCCACGCGTCCGGGTTCTCGATTTCCGACAGCAAGGGCAACGTATCGGGCCCCGTCCACACGGTGTTGAACCGTTCCATTCCGACTGCGGCGACGACGTGATCGACGAAGGCCTTGCCGCGGACGTACTGCGCCATCTTCGCGTCCATGCCCAGCAGCGCCCGAACGACGCGTTGAAGCGGACTGACCTTGCGTCGTCGCCGCTGATCGAATGCCCCGCGGATCTGCGCCACCGTCGGCACGACGGCCGGTCCCACGGCATCCATCACGTGGTCGGCGTGGCCTTCCAGCAGGGTCCCGAGCACCAGGAGTCGGTCGATGGCGTCGCGTTGCGGCTGGGGTTGGGTGGCACGCAGCAGACCGACGATGCCCGCGTCCTCCGATGCGGTCGTTCCGCTCGGATTCTTGCGGGCTTTCAATGCGCCGGCCAGCCGGTTCGCGACGTCCGAGAGTGGCTCGTCGGTGCCGCCGGACAGCAACCCCACGTTCTCACGCATGTAGCCGCCGAGCCAGGGTGCCGAAGAGAACTGAACTCGGTGTGTCACCTCGTGTAGGCACACCCACAATCGAAAGTCGCTCGGCGAGACGCGCAGTGCCCGCTCGACGGCAATCACGTTCGGCGCGACCAGCAGCAGCGTTCCGTTCTCCCCGGTGAATGGATCGTACTGTCCCAGAATGGCACTGGACAGAAAGGCCAGCATCGCGCCCGCCTGCAGGCCGGCCGGTTTTCCGCCGAGCAGCCCCGACGGCGGTGTGTCGTCGTCGTCCCCGGTCAAATGCTTCATGGACGACGCGGCCGCGGCGATCCAGCCGGCTCGATCGACCACCTGTGCGTCTGGCACCGGGAGTCCGTCGGCCAGACCGGTGGTGTCTCGCACCGGCCCCTCGGCTCGAATCGATGCGGCGGCAAGCTCTTCCACGGCCGCATCGGCTGTGTAGCGCGTGGTGGTGGGACCAGGGCGCGCCAGCTTGGCTCCGGTCCTGGCGGCCACCGACCAATCGACCGCACCGGCGAACCCGGACGTGCTCTCGTTGTCTTCGGCGTTTGCCGCTGCTGCTGGTTTCACTGGCAACCACACAATCTCAAGGTCGATGCAACGGCATCGAGGGCGGGTCGACTGACCTCGGGTGGCCGGTCGTTCGACATCAGCGCGAAGGTCAGCACACGGCCGTCGACATCGACGACGTATCCCGCCAGAGCGCTTGCAGCGGAGAGGGTTCCGGTCTTCGCACGCACCCACCCCGCTCCGGTTCGATCCCCCGACGCGTACCTGTCGGACAGCGTTCCGGTGGCACCGGCAACGGGCAGGTAATCGAGCATCGGACGCAACGTCGGCTGCTCGGTCCCGGCCGCCGAGGTGAGTACCTGATCGAGCAACCTGGCCGGGATCTTGCCGTCCACCGACAACCCACTGGCATCCTGCAGCGCCAGTCCAGCCATGTCGAAACCTGCCGAATACAGGGTCTGGCCGATCGACGCCACCGCGCCGGAAAAGCTTGCTGCGGTGTTCATATCGATCGCGAGTTCGCGCGCAACCGCCTCGGCAAGCACGTTGTCGGAGCGAGAGACCATCTGCTGCAAACGGTTTCGCAGGGGGGCGGACTGCACCGACGCGAGCTGATCGGCACCGTCGACAGCCGTACCCATCGTCACCGCGGCCGGATCGACACCGAGTCCCGCCGCCAGTGCGCGGCCGGCGTCCAGCGCCGGGGTGGTGCTGCGCGGCGACTCGTCGACGAGCGGGTCGGACCGTCCACCGTCGAGCATGATCGGTTCGATCGGGGTGATCGAACCGCCGGCGATGTCGGCCGGAAACCAACCCGGTGCCATGGTGCCCCCGGAGTAGATGGAGGTGTCGACGCTGATGCTGCGTACCGTCGTTCCGCTGCGGACGATCTGCTCCACCAGATCGTCGATCCGGGCCGCCCCGGGGTAGAACCCGACGGTGCCGACCGGCAGTGCGGTGAGGGTGGGGTCGCCGCCCGCGATCAGCACGATGTTCCCGTCGCCGCTGCCTCGGACCACGCGCGTGCTGACGCGGTGGTCGGCGGGGAGCGCGAGCATCGCGGCGGCCGCGGTGAGCACCTTGGTCGTCGATGCGGGCGTCATCGGCGCATCGGGGTTCTGGGACCACAGCACCTGGCCGGTCAGTGCGTCGGCCACGGTCCCGGTGAACGTACCGAGGTCGGGATCGTCGATCACTCGGGCCAGCGCACCTACCAGTCCCGCCGGGCTGGGCGACGGTGCGGACTCGGGAAACGGGGTTATCTGCGGGTCGGGAAGCACCGTCTCGGGCGGTGGTGCGATCGCGGTCTCGGCACCGTCGGAAACCGACGGGAGCACGAGCGCAGCGGTCGTCACGGCGAGGATCACCACGAACACGGCGCACAGTGTCAGGACGAGCCGCTTCTTCCTGCGACGTCGGCCCGCCGTGGGACCGAGGAACCGCCGTGTCAGCCCCGCCACCGTTCCTCCGTCATTGCCGTGGTCGTACCCATGATCTTCCAGTCAACAGTATCCTCGGGTCCGGTAGCCTTGCGCCGCCACCATCGACACCATTCGCAACCGATCGAGCCCCTCCGGCTCGACGAAGACAGTGAGGACTGCACGTGCCGTTCGACGTCACCATCGAGATCCCCAAGGGGCAGCGCAACAAGTACGAGGTCGACCACGTCACCGGACGTGTCCGCCTCGACCGCTACCTCTACACCGCGATGGCGTATCCGGCCGATTACGGCTTCATCGAGAACACGCTGGGCGAGGACGGCGATCCGCTCGACGCGCTGGTGCTGCTGCCCGAGTCGGTCTACCCGGGTGTCATCGTCGAGGCGCGCCCGGTCGCGATGTTCAAGATGGTCGACGAGGCCGGCGGCGACGACAAGGTGCTGTGCGTACCGGCAGGGGACACCCGCTGGGATCACATCCAGGATCTTTCCGACGTGTCGACCTTCGAACTCGACGCGATCAAGCATTTCTTCGTCCATTACAAGGATCTCGAACCCAACAAGCACGTCACCGGGGCAGACTGGGTGGGGCGCGCAGAAGCCGAGGCCGAAATCGCTGCATCATTCAAGCGGTTGACGGACAATCCGGGTCACTGATCGTTTCGGCACCACACACCTCGTTTCGGCCGTGCGCCGACGAAGCACAGTTTGGGGAGACCTATGACCGACAGCAGTTCCAACGGCACCGCCGGTGATCGTCGCAACCTCGAGTCGCGGCCCATCTCGGACCCGACGCAGTTTCCCGATCTACCGGTGACGGTCGTCCTCGACCGCATTCCGGTGCCCATTCTCGCTGTCGATCCCAGCGGTGCCATCGTCTTCGCCAACGAGGCCTTCGACGATCTGTTCGGTCTCGACCGGACGGAACGGGTGGATTTCCACCTGCACGACATCTTCCCCGACCGGGCTCCCGAGGGGGTCAACGTCGCCGACATGTTCCTGACGACGGTGGCCACCCGCGCGGATTCACTGTGGCGGATGACCGACAAGACCGGCGACATCGTTCAGGTGCGCGCCAGCAAGTCCATCCTCCGTCGCACCGAGGACACCATCGTTCTCGTCGCGCTCGAGGACTTCACCGATCAGTTGTGGAACGACCCCAAGAGCGCCCTGCGCTGATCGATCGGCCCGAACCACCGGCGGTGTAGGCCGGCGAATCAATCGCCGGCGTACACCGTCGTTCTGTTTCCACCCGCGTGTTTCGACTCGTACATCGCCGCATCCGCGTCGAGCAGCACGTTGTGTACCAACTCGGCGGCACCGTACGACGACACCGCCGTGCGCCACCGATCGACGCCGAGCACAGCGACACCGACGCTGACCGTGACAGGCACGTCGTCGTCCGCATCGTGCACCGCGTCGCGAATATCGTCTGCGAGGTGGTCGGCGGGATCGTCGCCGACCGGTACGGCGATCGTGAACTCTTCGCCCCCGGTGCGCGCCACGCAAGGCCGTTCGCCCGTCGCAGCGGTCAGGCGTCGGGCGGTTCGGCGAAGAACCCGGTCGCCCATGGCATGACCGTAGGTGTCGTTGACCCGTTTGAATCGGTCGAGATCGACCACCAGCAGCGCCACCGACTGCGTCTCGGCCAGCCGGCCCATCATGCGGTCGAGCCGTAGTTCGAGACCCCGCCTGTTGAGCAGGCCCGTCAACGAGTCCGTGTTCGCGAGATCGAGCTGACGCTGAATGACGGCTCGGAACGCGAGCACCGAGTTGACCACCAACACCGTCACCAGCGCTCGCGCGATGATCGACGCAGGATCGTCCGGTTGCTCCATGACGGCCAGCACGGCGAGCAGAAGAATCACGGCGTTGACGAAGGCGGTGTGGAACTTCAGGACTGTGCGCCGCGAGAAGTAGGCGATGTAGGTGCCGATCACCGAGAACAGGGCTGCGCCGTAGAGGGCGAGATCCCGGTCGGCGAAGGTCAACAACATCACCGATACGCCCACGTCGGCGTAGATGACGAACCATCCGGGCATGTGCGACGCGTCGACCGAGCGTAGCCACCACCACGCCCCCACCGGGATGGTCGAGAGCAGGACCGCCGTACATGTCACCACGGCGACCGGTCCGACGGGACCGTCGGAGGACAGCATCACGATCACACCGATCAGGCCGAACGACGGAACGAGAACGGCGATTCCTCGGGCAACGCGACGTTCGAGCCGTACCGAGCCCGACCCGGAACCGATATCGGATGACCGCGGAGGTCTGTCGTGATCGGTTGGCACTTCATCCCCTCCGTCCGTGCAGTCCGAGTCACCGTGCAGTCCGAGTGGCCGGTGCCGAATTGTGTCTCAGGTCTCTCGAGGCTCAGACGTTACCCGTGCGCTGACCGGGCAGGTCCGGCCTGATGGATTCGTAATCGGTCAAGAATCGGTCCAGCAGCGCGACCAGCGCAGACCGATCGCTCCTCTCCCACTTCTCGATCACTCGTCCGAGATTGTCGGTTCGTCGTTGCTGGATCTCCGCCGCCGCTTCCTGGCCCGACGCGGTCACCGCGAGCACGAAGGCTCGGCCGTCACGTTCGTCGGGCAGCCGCTCGACGTGACCCCGTTCGACGAGTTGGGCCACCTGTCTGCTCACCGTCGACGGATCCGAATTGACCATGGCAGCAAGCTCACTCGATCTCATCGGCCCGTCACGCAAAAGCCGGAACAGGCAGACGTACGCGGCACCGTCGACGCCGCCCGACGACGAAATCTGCGCTATGTTGCGCTCGCGTAAGCGCTGCAAGCGAACGAGCTGCGTGCCCAACTCCTCGGCGAATTCGACCATGTCAGCCACCGGTGAACTGAGCCGGCCGCTTCTCGAACACGGAGGTGATCGCCTCGGTGAGATCGTGCGAGGCGAGGAAGGCCGCATTCCAGGCCGCGACATACCGCAGCGAGTCGTCGACGCCCGAGGATCGGGAGTGGTCCAACACCGTCTTGATGCCTTGGACCACCAGCGGCGGGTTCGCAGCGATGGCCGCCGCGCACTCACGGGCGGCGGCGAGGGTGGCGTCGTGGTCCGCGAACACTTCGTTGACCAGGCCGATCTTCTCGGCACGGGCCGCGTCGATGTCCTTGCCGGTCAAGGCAAGCTCACGCAGGTGGCCCTCGCCGATGATTGCCGGGAGTCGGGCCAGAGAACCCATGTCGGCGACGATTGCGACTCGCACCTCACGGACGCTGAACTTGGCGTCGGCGCTGGCGTATCGCACGTCCGCGGCGGTGATGAGGTCGACGCCGCCGCCGATGCACCAGCCCTGAACCGCTGCTACGACGGGCTTGCGGCAGTCCGCGACGGCGTTGATCGCCTTCTGCATCGTCTTGATGGTGTCGTGGAACGACGTCCGGGGACCGGCCAGCGCCTTGTCCGCCATGAGAGGGCCGAACGTGCCTGCCATGGCGGCGAGATCGAGTCCGTAGGTGAAGTTGCGCCCCGACCCGGCGAGTACGACCGCGCGAACCTCGGGGTCCACGTCGAGCTGCGCGAACAGCTCGGTGCTCTCGCTCCAGAAGTCGGGGCCCATGGCGTTGCCCTTGCCGGGCCCGAGAAGTGTCACCTGCGCGATGTGGTCCGCGATCTCGACAGAGAAAGCTTTCCAGGTACGTTCCGTCATGCGTGCGAGCCTAGCGGGATCGGCGCAAAATTCCGCACCGCATGTTACGGCGAGTAACGTCTGCGCTAAGTCCCTGCTCAGCTCTGGTGCATACGACGCAACCGGCCCACGATCGATACATGCTGATGCACCAGGGACTGGGTCTGGAAACGTTCAACGACCTGCCGCGCAGCCGAGCGGTGCACGCGCTGTACGAGTGCTGCTGCTCGGTGGCGTGGGCGTCACGGGTGGCCGACGGCCGTCGATATCGCTCCCGAGACGATCTGTTCTCCGCCGCCGACGCCGAATTGACCGAGCTGTCGGACGCCGATATCGAATCACTCGCCGCGACGCTGCCGGAGCCCGGCAAAGTGTGCGCCGCCATGGACCCGGCCACGCGGTCAGCGTTGGGGACCGCTGCCCGGGCCTACACCGAGCGATTCGGTGTCGCCTACGCAGCGAGCCTCATGTTCGATCCCGAAAGATTCGAGCCCGAGACATTTTGATGGACCTGGGTCATCGACTCGACAACGACGAGCCGACAGAGCGCGAGGTCGTACGCAACGAGTTAGTGAAGATCAATCACATTCGACTGAACCGCCTGCTGGGCCCCGAGGGTGGATGGCCCCGGTACTGAACGTTCGAGGTCTCGACCTGTTGGATCAGCCGAACAGGCCGACGACCCGACCGATCAGTCCACCGGCGATCAGAATGGCCAGCAGCGCCACGACGCAGATGACGATCACCGGCATCAACCGGCTGCGCTGCGGCGGTTCGTGATTCGGCCCACCGACTGCTGTCTCTGATGGAGGAGTGTCGCCCGGCGTCACGCTGCCGCCTGCTTCGAGGCCGGCAGTCTCATCGGGATCGGGATTCTGAGCAGTCATGAAGTCGGAGTACCCGGTCGCGCATCCCTCAATCGAGGTGTGTCCTGGCTATCGCTCCGGCGAACAGTTCCGACACCGCGTCGGCGATGACTTCTTCGTCGATGTCCTCGGGATCCACCGAGTGTTCGACGGCCAATCCGGAGATCATCGCCGTCAGTGACGTCGCGAGGCGTCGGGCATCGAATTTCTCGCCGACGCCCCACTGCTCCGCGCGTTCTGCGATGAGTCGTTCCAGGTCGCGCCGCAGCGCGCGGCGGTCGGTGCGGTAGCGCTCGGCGACGGCCGGGTCGCGTCCGGCGAGGATGCCGAATTCGACGGTCAACAGTGGCCAGCGAGGCTCGTCGACCACCCATGAGGCGATCTCGTTGCCTCCTGCTCCTGCTGCTGCACCCGAGTCCAGATCGGAGATGTGGGCGAGCACGCGGGCCGCGAGATCGAGTGAGCGCCTGGCGAGCAACTCGGCGAACAACGCTTGTTTGGACTCGAAGTTGGAGTACACGGCCCCCTTGGTGAAGCCGGCTCGGTCCGCGATGTCGGTGAGCTTCGCTGCGGCGTAACCGCGTTCGGTGAACTCGTCGGCGGCCGCGGCGAGCAGTCGGTCTCGGACGTCGGCACGCTGCGGTCGTCGCTGCGACTGTGTCGCCTCCCACTTCTCTTGCCCTTCTGCACTCACGATACCTAGGGTATTGAATACCTCGGGTATCGACAAGGCCGGAGGGTATCGACACGGTTCAGGAGTTCGCCCATGCGCAAGATGTCACTACTCGCCGCAGCAGTACTGGTGCTACAGCTCGGTTTCGTCCTCAGCTACGTCTCGGCATTTCATCAGCCGACACCGCATGCGATCCCGATCGCGGTGGTGACCGAAGCCGGCTTACCCGAAGGATTGGACCAGCAGACCGCCGATCGACTCGACGCCATCGACGGCGCACCGCTCGACGCCCGCACCGCCGCCGACACCGCCGAGGTTCGCTCGCTGCTGCGCGACAGAGAAATCATCGGTGCCTACGTCGTCGGCGCGAACGGAACGGACACGCTCATCACCGCGAGTGCCGCAGGCAGTTCCGAGGCGACCGCGTTGCAGTCGATCTTCACCGAGGTCGACGCCGCCCAGGGCCGAAAGTTCGTGGTCCGCGATGAGATTCCGGTCGGAGTGCACGACAACCGAGGATTATCCGGTTTCTATCTCTCGGTCGGCTGGGTCGTCGGCGGTTACCTACTGGCCGCCGCCTTCGGACTGTTGATCGGCGCGCCGAACTCCCGTCGCGACATCTGCATCCACGTCGGAATTCTCGCGGTGTACTCCCTTGCGTCCGGAGCGATCGGCGCATTCCTCACCACGCATGTACTCGAAACCTTTGCCGGCCATTGGTTTCCACTCACCCTGCTCGGATCGGGCGTGGTCTTCGCCACCGGCCTGCTCACCATGGGCCTGCGCTCGCTGATCGGCGTCGCCGCCGTGCCCGCCGCGATCGTACTGTTCGTGATTCTCGGAAACCCTAGTGCAGGAGGCGCTTTCGGGGCCGAGGTGCTGCCGTCGTTCTACGCCGCGATCGGACGCTGGATCACCCCGGGTATCGGTACCGAGGGTGTGCGCAGCATCGTGTACTTCTCCGGCACCGGGCTGGGACAGCCGGCGGTAGGACTGGCGCTCTACATTCTGGTCGGCGCGGCACTGCTCGCTGCCGCCGAACTGCGTCGGCGGTCTGCGCACAACCCGGTGCGCTCCCGCGAGAGCAGTAAAGTGTGACCGCATGACCGCCACCTTCCCCTTGCCACTGCCAGATCTCGCCGTCCGCACTCTCGGGGGCGCGGTCGTGTGGGCGAACGACGAGACGTTCGCGGAGAAGGAGAATCTCGTCAGCCCCGGCAAAGCCGACTACTCGACAGCGACGTTCGGGCACAAGGGTCAGATCTACGACGGGTGGGAGACGCGTCGGCGACGCGAGGCCGGGTACGACGAGGCCATCGTGCGTCTCGGCGCACCCGGCGTCGTATCGGCAATCGTCGTCGACACTTCGTGGTTCACCGGCAACTATCCGCCCGAAATCTCGATCGAAGCAGCCGAAGTGAAGGGGTTCCCCTCCCCCGACGAGCTGCGCACACAGACCGAGTGGACCACCATCGTCGCGCGCAGCCCGGTCAACGGTGACAGCGAGAACAGATTTCAGGTTTCCTCCGATGCCCGGTGGACCCACGTGAAGCTGTCCATCTACCCCGACGGCGGAGTTGCTCGGCTGCGCGTCCTCGGCCGCGGCAAGCCCGACCCCGAATTTCTCGCGACCGGGCCGGTCGACCTGGCGGCCCTGGAGAACGGCGCCTACGTCTCGGCGTGTTCCAACATGTTCTACAGCTCCCCCAACAATCTCCTGTTCCCCGGTCCCCCACGGTCGATGGGTGAGGGCTGGGAGACCTCCCGTCGACGCAACGACGCAAACGACTGGGTTCAGGTGCAGCTCGCCGGCAGCGGACTCGTCCGCCTCGCCGAGCTCGACACCACCTGCTTCCTCGGCAACGCACCGGGTGCCGCGTCGTTGCGGGGACGACTCGGCGACGGCGAGTGGATCGAACTACTACCGCGCACGACGCTGCAGCCCGACACCCGCCATCGCTTCGTACTCGACCACGAGACGCCGGTCTCGGAGGTGCGGATGGACATCTTCCCAGACGGGGGAATGGCGCGATTGAGACTCTTCGGTGATCTGGCGGGAGTGGAGCCTGCGGAATGACCAGATAAGGCGGGAGTGGAGCCTGCGGAATGACCAGATAAGCAAGCATCTGCGTAAATGGGACTGGGGCAATAGGGTTGGTTCATGACTCGGCTACTTCATCCGAATGCAGCCCATGTTGCCGACACCCTGATTTCAAGGGGCCATCACGGGGTGATCGTGAACAGTCCGGAGGGCACCCACACCGCCGCCGATGCCGCAGCGGCACTGGGCGTCGATGTGGGCGCGATCGTGAAGTCCATGGTGTTTCTACTCGACGACGAGCCCGTCCTGCTGTTGGTGTCGGGAGCCCACAATGTCCATCTGACGCACACCGGTGAGCGCCTCGGTGGCACGTTGGCCCGCGCCGATCTCGCTACGGCCAAGCATGCCACCGGGCAACCGATCGGCGGCATCGCTCCGGTGGGCCATCCCACCAATCTCGATACGTTCGTAGATCAAGATCTGGCCGGGTACACCGAGGTGTGGGCTGCCGCGGGCCACATCAACACGATCTTCCGGTCGTCGTACACCGAGCTGCTGCGGATCACCGCCGGCCTGGCGATCGATGTGACCTGACCCCGGCGCGCGAACCCTCAGGATGCGAGCGTGGGAGCTACGCGTGAGGTTCCGAGAGTCTCGTCGACTGCGTCGATGTCGAACCGAGTGCCGCGCGATCCCAACAGCGGAAGAACCCCGGAGCTCAGGAACGTCGACTGCCGATCCGCATCGTCATGGACCTGCAACGTGACGCCGTCGGCCACGTCGGCGGCGGTGACGTCGGAGATCAGACTGGCCAGCCCCGACGGTGTGCCGACGTAGCGAATGCTCGCCGGACTGCTCGGCGCATCCAGCGCGGCGAATTCTCGACGAGCCGTTCGGGCATCTGCGGAGATGTGAATCTCGAGGTCGAGAAATACTGCCGTGCCGTCGGCGGATTCGCCGCGTTCGACGGCCTCGGCTCGCAGCCGCGCGCGTTGCTGCTGCGCTTCCCGCAGGTCGGAAGCCTGAATTCGTACGATTTCCGTGGTCGGTGCGACGGTCAGTTCGGACCAGAGCGCCCCGAATTCGACGGCGACGCGAGTGTGGTTGTGCGACATGAGTGGTCCTAGTTCTGGAAGTCGGAGAACGCATTCGGTCGGAGCGGAGCCGAAATCGAACACGAACCGGACGCAGTGCGGCACAGATCCACGTATCTGTTGCACCAGTGGCGGTTGCCCGTCCACACGACACTCACGGTCATGACGCCATGCTAACTGTCTGCCGGCGTGCATGGTGATCCAACCCCGGCCGCGCCGTCCGCCAGTTCAGGGAAGGGTCGCGGGTCGGGTACCGGGTTCCACCAGCCGACGATCTCTTCGTAATGCCAGTTCGGTCCGGACTCGACCAGGGCGGCCACGGCGCCGACCAGTCGATCCACATCGGCCGAGGAGCTGCCGAGGCCGATGCTGGCTCGAACCGCGCCATCCGCATGGCCCAGCCGCCTCAACAGCGGATGGGCGCAGAACTTTCCGTCCCGGACGCCGATACCGTGCTCGGCGGACAGGTACGCGGCCACCTCACCGGGATCGCGTCCGGCCACGATGAAGGTGACGATGCCGACGCTGTCGGGTGCGTCGGCCCACACCTGAAGCTGTTCGACGCCGTCCAGTGCGGCCAGCCCGTCGCGCAAGCGGGACGACAGATCGCGCTCGTGCGCCTGCAACTCGGCGTCGTCGAAGCGGGCGATGGCCTCGCAGGCGGCAGCGAGAGCGGCAACTCCGAGCACGTTGGGGGTGCCGGCCTCGTGCCGCTGCGGTGCTGGTGCCCAGTCGGTGCGGTCGATGCTCACGCTGCGCACCGCGCCGCCGCCGGCCAGATGCGGTTCGCCGACGTCGAGCCAATCACGCGCCCCCACAAGCACTCCCGCACCGAAGGGGGCGTAGAGCTTGTGTCCGGAGAAGGCGAGGTAGTCCACGCCCAGTGCGGCCATGTCGACGCGGCGATGCGGAACCAGCTGGGCACCGTCCACCGCGATTCGCGCCCCGTACCGATGCGCCAGCGCTGCGAGTTCAGCAATGGGCAGTACCTCACCGGTGACGTTCGAGGCACCTGTGATCGCCAGCAGCGCAGCGGGTTTCGCAGCGAGTTCGGATTCGAGACGAACGATCGTTTCGGCCAGGGTCGACGCAGCCACCACCACTCGTCGATCACGCCACGGGAGCAGATTGGCGTGGTGTTCGATATCGAGTACCACGGTCTCACCAGGCACGCAGGAGGCCAACAGGTTCAGCGAGTCGGTGGTGTTGCGCGTGAACACCACTACCGAATCCTGCTGCGCACCAATGAAACTCGCAACGGTCACCCGAACCTTCTCGTACGCAGCCGTGCACACCCGTGAGGCGTAGCCGGCACCGCGATGCACGCTCGAGTAGAACGGCAGCAGTTCCGCGATCCGGTCGGTCACCGCGACCAGCGCGGGGGCGCTCGCCGCGTAATCGAAGTTAGCGTACGTGCAGGAGCCGCCCTGCACCAGCGGTACCTGCAGATCCGTGCCCGAAACAGGGGCAAAAGGAGCACAGGGTCGGGAAAGTACAGATGTCATGACAGATGAAGCCCTCACGTCCGAGGGACCCGCAACCGAGGCGATTCGATGAACGAGTCCGCGCTTGCCGCACCGGTTCTCCGGCGTCGGCCTGGTCGTCACCCGGAGCACCCCACCGCGGAGGAGGGTTGCCGACCAGCGAGCCGGGGCTTGATGCTGGCACTCGTGACCGTGGCCAAGACATTGGCAAACTCGCTGCGGTTTTGTCAAGCCGGGACTCGAACGGACACAGCAGTAGGATTTCCGCGGTGGGAAGTCGCGCTCGTTCACCTGCTGGCAAACAGAACGTGAGATAACCAACGGCGCTGCTGCTCCCCCAGCACTAGAGAGTCATCTACTAACGAACGAGAAGGACGCCCGGTTGTCTGTGCATCAAGAGAACGATCTGCCGGGTTCGAGCGTGGGCATCGCACCTGCACCGGCAGCGTTCCTTCGCTCGTCGCTCGCCCCTCCCGCTCGGACGCTCATCGACATCATCCGCGACACCGCCCATCGCTTCCCCGATGCCCCCGCCATCGACGACGGTGCCGTGTCGGTCAGCTACTCGGAGTTGCTGGACGACATCGCCGAGGGCGCGCAGTGGCTCGCCAATGCCGGTGTTCGGCGCGGCGACCGCGTCGGAATCCGCATGCCGTCGGGTTCGTTCTCGCTCTATGTCGCCATTCTGTCCATTCTCGAGGTCGGTGCCGCATACGTTCCGGTCGACGCGGACGACCCCGAGGAGCGAGCCGAGTTGGTCTTCGGCGAGGCGAAGGTGACGGCGATCATCACTGCGGGCGGTATCGCCGCCGGTACTGCGCCCAGGCAGGACGCTGCCGGGCGCGATACCGGGCCACCCACCGTGGACGACGACGCCTGGGTCATCTTCACCTCCGGTTCGACGGGCACACCCAAGGGCGTCGCGGTCAGTCATCGCAACGCGGCGGCGTTCGTCGACGCCGAGGCGCGCATGTTCCTGCAGCAGGATCCGTTGGGCCCGGGCGACCGCGTGCTCGCCGGTCTCTCGGTGGCATTCGACGCGTCGTGCGAGGAGATGTGGCTGGCGTGGCGGCACGGTGCGTGTCTGGTGCCCGCGCCGCGTTCGCTGGTGCGGTCCGGCTTCGATCTCGGTCCGTGGCTCGTCTCCCGAGATATCAGCGTCGTGTCGACGGTGCCTACACTGGCGTCGCTGTGGCCTGCCGTGGCGCTGGAAGCGGTGCGGCTGTTGATCTTCGGCGGCGAAGCATGCCCGCCCGAGCTGGCCGAGCGGCTTGCCGTCGAAGGCCGGGAAGTCTGGAACACCTACGGCCCCACCGAGGCGACGGTCGTCGCGTGCGCGTCGATCATGGACGGCAAGGGCCCTGTTCGCATCGGATTACCCCTGGACGGTTGGGATTTGGCGGTGGTCGACGCCTCGGGCACTCCGGTGGGGGTCGGTGAGGTAGGCGAACTCGTCATCGGTGGCGTGGGCCTGGCCCGGTATCTCGATCCGGCCAAGGACGCCGAGAAGTACGCGCCGATGCCCTCTCTCGGATGGGACCGGGCGTATCGCAGCGGTGATCTCGTCAAGCTCGAGCTCGAAGGACTGCTGTTCCAGGGCCGCGCCGACGATCAGGTCAAGCTCGGTGGTCGACGCATCGAGCTCGGCGAGATCGACAATGCGCTGCAAGCACTTCCAGGTGTAGGCGGTGCGGCGGCCGCCATTCGTAAGACCGCTGCCGGAAACTCGGTACTCGTCGGTTATCTCGCCAGCACCGACCCGAACTTCGATCTCGACGCCGCTCGCGAGTTGCTGGCCGAGCAGTTGCCTGCGGCTCTGGTCCCGCGGCTCGCGTTGGTGGACGAGATGCCGACGCGCACTTCGGGCAAGGTCGACCGCAATGCGCTGCCGTGGCCGTTGCCCGGCATGGCGGGAGCCTCCGCGCTCGGCGGGACGGCCGGGTGGGTGGCGCAGCTGTGGACCGACATCCTCGGCGCACAGGTGTCCGACGAGAACGCCGATTTCTTCGCCAACGGCGGCGGTTCGCTGTCGGCCGCGCAGTTGGTGACAGCGTTACGCGGACGGTTCCCCGAGGTCACCGTCGCGCAGTTGTACGACCACCCCCGATTGGGTTCGCTCGCACAGTATCTCGACGACTTGAAGCCGGTCGTCGAGGCCGTGCCGCGAGACGTCGCACCAACCTCGCGCACCGCCCAGTGGGCGCAGATACTGGCCACCGTTCCGTTGACCACCCTGACGGGGCTGCAGTGGGTCACCTGGCTCGGCCTGCTGTTCAACGTCATGTCCTGGTTCGGCGACGTGCCCTGGGCCCCGACGCTGTCGTGGTGGTGGGTGCTCGTGGCCTTCATCCTGTTCATCACGCCCGTCGGACGCATGGCGATCTCGGTGATCGGATCGCGCGTGTTGCTGGCCGGGCTGCAACCCGGCGCATACAAGCGCGGCGGAAGTATGCACATAAGGCTTTGGGCGGCAACGCGATTGATCGATGCCAGCGGAGCCTCCAATCTTTCGGGTGCACCGTGGATGGTCTACTACGCGCGTGCCCTCGGCTCGAAGATCGGCAAGGGCGTCGACCTGCACACCCTGCCTCCGGTCACCGGCATGCTCGAACTGGGCGACGGCTGCTCCATCGAACCCGAGGTCGATCTGTCCGGGCACTGGATCGACGGCGATGTCGTCTACATCGGCGGTATCGAAATCGGTGCCGGTGCCACTGTCGGTGCTCGCTCGACGCTGCTGCCCGGAACCAAGGTCGGCAAGAACGCGGTCGTCACGGCTGGTTCCGCCGTCGTCGGACGAGTGAAAGCCGGCCAGATGTGGTCCGGCTCGCCCGCGCAGAAGGTCGGCAAGGCCGATCATCCGTGGCCCGCCGAGACCCCGCCCCGCGCGCGAAAGTGGGTGTTCGCTTACGGCGTCGCATCCCTGTTCCTGTCCGGTATGGCGCTGTTCTCCATCGGCGTGAGCCTGGTGCTCATGGGCTGGTGGATCCATACCGCCGACTCCGTGTGGGGCGCTCTCCAGCGCGGTCTGGTGATGCTGCCCGTCGCGACCCTGCTGTCGTTGGCGGTCTTCGCGGCCATCACCGTCGTGGCCGTCCGGTTGCTCGGCATCGGACTGGTCGGCGGCTATCACCCGGTGCGCAGCCGCATCGGTTGGCAGGTCTGGGCCACCGAGCGGTTGATGGATTCTGCGCGCACGTTCCTGTTCCCGCTGTACGCGTCGCTGCTGACCCCGCATTGGCTGCGACTTCTGGGCGCGAAGATCGGCAAGGACGTCGAGGCGTCGACCGTCCTGATGATCCCCAAGTTCACCACCGTCGCCGACGGCGCGTTCCTGGCCGACGACACCATGGTCGCCAGTTACGAACTCGGCGGCGGCTGGATGCATCTGGGCGACGCCAAGGTGGGCAAGCGGGCATTCCTCGGTAACTCCGGCATGACCGGCCCCGGGCGAACCGTGCCGAAGAACGGTCTGGTCGCGGTGCTGTCGGCAACACCAGACAAGGCGAAGTCCGGCTCGTCGTGGCTCGGCAGCCCCCCGGTTCGGTTGCGCCGGGCTGCGGGTAGCGCGGACTCGTCGCGCACGTTCGATCCGCCTCGGAAGTTGAAGGTCGCGCGCGCACTCGTCGAGACGTGCCGATTGATTCCCGTCGTCGTGACGTTCGGTATCGGGCTCGCAGTCTTGTTCGGGCTCACCGCCATCGCCGACTCGGTCGGATACTGGTTGGCTGCGCTACTCAGTGGCGCCGTGCTGCTCGTTGCCGGTTTCGTGGCCGCGGCCGTGTCGGCGGCGGCCAAATGGCTGTGGGTGGGCCGTATCGGCAAGACGGATCACCCGCTGTGGAGTTCGTTCGTGTGGCGCAACGAGGTGGCCGACACGTTCGTCGAAACCGTCGCCGCGCCGTGGTTCGCGCGCGCGGCCGAGGGCACTGCGGTGCTCAACATGTGGCTGCGGTGGCTCGGGGCGGACATCGGGCGAGGTGTGTGGTGCGAAACGTACTGGCTTCCCGAAGCAGATCTGGTGACGTTGGCCGACGGTGCGACGGTCAACCGAGGGTGCGTTGTGCAGACGCACCTGTTCCATGATCGGATCATGTCCATGGACACGGTGGATCTGGGAGTCGGTGCAACCTTGGGACCGCACTGTGTCGCTTTGCCTGCATCGGGTATAGGTGATGGTGCGACGGTGGGGCCTGCCTCCCTGGTGATGCGCGGCGATACGGTTCCCGCGCATACTCGTTGGCAGGGCAATCCGATCGCGCCGTGGGCCAAGGGTGATCCCTTCCCGCGAATTCGCGACGACCGAAACGAGGGGTGATCGTTCGTGGCAGACAGACTGGTCGCACCGGTGTTCGACGTCGATTCCAGCGACAACCCGATCGATACGTATCTTCCGCAGAACGGCAACCGCGGCTATCGCATCTCGCGGTACGAACTCGACCTCGAGTACAAGGTCGAGAGCAACCGGCTGACGGGCAAGGCGAAGATCACCGCCGTCACCACTGCGACGGTGTCGAAGTTCGCGTTGGATCTCGGACCGGCGATGAACGTGTCGAAGGTGTCGGTCAACGGATCGCGTTCGGTGAAGTTCAGCCACCAGCGCGGCAAGTTGAAGATCACCCCCGCCAAGCCCATCGCCTCGGGTGCGGCGTTGGTGGTGACGGTGGCGTACGGCGGAACACCTCAGGCCATCAACGGTCTGTGGGGCGAGGTCGGCTGGGAAGAACTCACCGAAGGTTCGATCGTCGCGAGTCAGCCGAACGGCGCCGCCTCGTGGTTTCCGTGTGACGACCATCCGGTCTCCAAGGCCAGCTACGGCATCACCATCACCACGGATTCTCCGTACTACGCGGTGGCCAATGGAACGTTGGTGCGCAAGCAGACTCGCGCGAGCCGCACCACCTGGGTGTACGAGCAACCCGAGCCGATGGCCACCTATCTGGCGACCATCCAGATCGGTCCCTACGAGCATCGCATCGTCAGCCCGGGACCGGTGCCCATGAAAGCGATCACTCCCCCGCGGCTGCGCGCGCAGTTCGATCATGATTTCGGTCGTCAGCCGCAGATGATGGATACGTTCGTACGGCTGTACGGCCCTTACCCTTTCGCCTCGTACACCGTGGTGGTCACCGACGACGATCTCGAGATTCCGGTCGAGGCACAGGGCTTGTCGATCTTCGGCGCCAACCACTGTTCGGGTTCCCGGTACTACGAGCGTCTGGTGGCCCACGAATTGGCGCACCAGTGGTTCGGTAATTCCCTGACCCTCGGCAAGTGGGCCGACATCTGGCTGCACGAGGGATTCGCCTGCTACTCGGAGTGGATCTGGGCCGAGAACTCCGGCGGCGCAACGGCTCACGAGAAGGCCAAGCGCGCCCACACCATGCAGCGCGGGCTCGAGATGGACCTACAACTCACCGATCCCGGGCCCGAGCGCATCTTCGACGACCGCGTCTACAAGCGCGGAGCACTGGCACTGCACGCGGCGCGGCGCACCATCGGCGACGAGCGCTTCTTCGGACTGATCCAGGAATGGACTTCCAAGTACCGCTACTCGACGGTCGCAACCGCCGACTTCACCGACCTCGCCTCCCGCTTCGGTTGCCCCCGAAGCCTGTGGGACGCATGGCTGGTGGACAAGCAGATGCCGTCGTTGCCGTAGGTCCAGCGTCGCAAATCGGCTCCCCAGTTTCGGAAACCAGCCTGCAATCGGAGGCCTGGATCCAAGTCTGGGGAGCCGATTGCCGGTCAAACCTGCCGACGGCGGTTCTGCGCGTAGCCGATGGCCAGGAAACCCGCTGACATCAGCGCGAAAAGATTGATCGGCGATGCGATGGCACGGCCGACACTCGCATCGAGTGCCAACACTTGGAACAGCACCCAGCCCACGATGACGCCCAGCACGGCGAAAATCGGCCAGGGTCCGGAGTAGTTGTACTTCATGCTCGCTCCCTCAGCAGAACGTTGCTCCACCAGTGAGGCCACCGCCAACGGCTCCGCCGATTGCGCCGACCAAGCCGCCTCCGACAGTACCCACGACCGGGAGCGTCACGGTCCCCACGCCGGCTCCAGCGAGCCCGGCCGCGGTGCCCCCGGACACCGCACCTCCCCCGATCCCCGCCAGGCAATTTCCGATACTGAGCGTGGTGACCTCACCGTCGCTGGGCACCGCCACCGCGTGCACTCGGAGGGCGGAGCCCGAAACGGCGTACTGAACCTCGACCTGACTGCCATCTCCGGCGGTGGCCCGCGTCGGCAGCGGCTCCGTCGCACCTGTCTCGATACTTTTTGCCGTAGCAGTTCCGTCGTCTGCTACTGCGACGTCGTAGCCGACCAACGCCACAGAGAAGTCACTGTCACTGGTTTTGGCGACTCCGAGGGCGGGCGAATCCACGGTCTGCGCTTGCGCAGGAACTGCTGCCCCCACTATGGAGCCGAGTCCTGCTGCGGCGACGAAGATTCCGGTAGCGATGCGTGATGCGTTGCGCTGGGTCATCATCTCCCTTCGGTTTCAACACTTCATTTCCTTAACCAAAGTATTGAAATGTCGGCGGGGTCGTCAACCCCTCGAGGTGCAAACCTGACTGTTCACCTCATCGCTACCCGAGCGAGATGATCAACCCGGCGACCCCATATCCGTACAGCGCAGCCGTTGCCAGTGCCTGCAGCCAGAACCCTCTCGGTAACGCCGCCGCCCAGCGACCCCTGCCGTCCAGTTGCAGGTCACACGGGAAGTCGCTGATAGCCATGGCAGACGACGGCTGCCTGGAGTGCGCAAGCACCACCCCGGTGGTAAAGGGCAATCCCCGAACGAACAGGTGACCGCGCGCGTCCCCGGCGCGATACCGCACTGCAGATTCGGTGATAACCCCTGTGTACCAACGCCTTTGAACGTTCCAGCCGGTGGCGTGCGCGAGGCGAAGGTTGCGGCCGCCGCGCAGCGCGGTGTCCACGGTCTCGACGTCGGCGATCACTCCCCAGCGCAGCACCGACACCCACCAGGCGATACTTCTGCAACGAAATACCAGGGCCCCGAGCAGAACGAACGCGAAGACGTACGGCACCTGCGTCGGATATCTCGACCAGCAGGCGGCCAGCACGATCACAGCGATCAGAAACCAGTACGCCTCACGCCGATTCCATACGGTCGCACCCGCAACAAGAACCGTCGGAGGCACCCGGTGCGGAGGGTCGGTGCGTACGGACTGCAGCATGATGCCGCTGATCCTAGAGCGCAACCGGTTGGCTCGCAGCGATCTTCTCGGTTCACACCGATGTGCGCTACGGCGCGGGGGTGACCTCCGGAGGAAGCGGCCGCGCCGTGTCGGTCAGCTCTCCTGGCTCGTACACATCGAACGGGGCGTCGACCGACACGGATCCGGCGCGCTCGAACTCGAAGGTCACCGGAATTGACGTGCCCGGGGCCAGTTCGCCGTCAGCCAGCTCGAAGGTCACGGTAAATCTCTCATCGGTTCCGTCATCTCCGGAATCCAGGTTCTGCACCGGCTGACCGGCTGCAATGGACGTCGCCGGTTCGATGACGAGTTGGTCCGGTGTGGCGTCGATCGTCACCGAGGTCGCGGCGGGCGACGATATGTCGAGGAGCCGATCGTTCTCGGTTTCGGCCTCGTTCACTGCCGTGAATTCGAGGGTGGCGTTGCCGTACGCCGACGCGGAACTCTCGGGCGTGGCACCGGTGAGTGCCGCCTGCAGGGTGACGCTCTGCAGATCGATTCTGCCGACCTCCTCCGCTGCGCCGGTGTCCTGCGAGCTGGGCTCTGCGAACGAACAACCGGTCAGAGCACCGGCGGTCATCAGCGCCATGAGCATCGATGTGGAGCCGACGAGGCGACGCCGGCGAGCGGGAGCACGTCGTGTGGCATTCATGCTTGTCGTGTACCCGAGCGTCGCCCAACGAAACGGGAGCGCCTCCTCCCCTCGTGCGCGTTGTGCGCCCCTCCAGGTACGCACAACGCGCACGCCCCTTAGGGCAGGTGAGCAGACGTCTTCGACCGCACCACAAGACCGCACACTGCGGCCATCACCGTGCCGAATCCAAAGATGATCGGATACGTGACCACGCCGGGCCAGGTCTCGGTCAGCGCCGACAGCACCGCAGGGACCGCGAAGCCCAGATACGTCAGCGAATAGAACACCGCGGTGAGGCCGGCGAGGTCGTCGGGGCCGGCGATACGTTGCACCTCCTGTAGACCCGAGACCAACGCCATGCCGTATCCACACCCGAGCACCGCTGCTGCGATCAACGCGGCGGCGATGGTCAGCACCGACGCAGCCCACGCGGCAACGGCCATACCGACCACCAACAGAGACAGCGCAACCAGAGCGCCGCGCGCATTGGCGGGGGTATCGATCCGACGCCCGACGGCCTGAATCGCGAACCCGGATCCCAGCGCGATGACGGCCATCGCCGCGGACAACGCGACGGGGTAGCCGCCGCCGGGCTCGTCGGCCAACGCGTCGGCCATCAGCGACGGGAGCACCGCGTAGGCGACGCTGGCGGCACCGAAAACCCAGGGAGCCAGGGGCAACACGACGAACAGGAAGCGTCGGTGCGATGCCGATGGAATTTTGAGGTCGTCGAGCAGCTTCTTGTTCTTCGACGACACTGTGGCGGTGCGCGTTTCGGGCACGGACAGCATGCCGACGAACGCGGCGATGGAAATCAGCACGTGCACGCCGTACGCGAGATGCGTCGGCCAGGGCGCCCACTGCGCAAGCACGCCGGCAACTCCGGCACCGAGAGCGAAGCCCGCGGTCAGCGACATCGCGGCGCGGCGCGCTCCGGCCCCGGGCTTGGCGGCGGCGTCGCGACTGGAGAGTTCCTTGACCCAACTGCCGCCGACCGCCATGCCGATGCCGAGTGCGATCCCGCTGAGCACACGGCCACCGAAGAGCATGACGGCGTTGTCGGGTCCCAGCGCAATCAGAATGGACCCGGCCGCGGCAATTGCGGGGGCGGGCAACATGATCGGGCGTCGACCGAGCCGATCGGACAGTGGACCGCAGATCAACATCGCCGGAATGATGCCGAGGACGTACGCGAACAAGAACGTATCGACCACCACGGCCGAGAAGCCGTGATCGAGTCGGTACATCACCAACAGCGGCGTGAATTCGTTGCCGCCCCAGGCGACGGCGAACATGCCGACCGCAACCAACAGCCAGCGTTTCGCCGCCGTCTGCTGCAGTTTCTCGTCGATCATTGCCTCGCTCATCGCAATCCCCCTCTGTCGTTACGCAAGCCGTGCACCCCGAGCATGTGCTGTTCGACGGCTCGCTCGAATTCGTCTGCGTCGCCGGCTTCGATCAGGTCGGCGAGTCTGCGGTGATCGTCGACGATGCGGGAGATCTGACCCGGATCACGGGTCAGCGAAGCTGCCGTCATCCGCCGCTGACGCTCACGAAGTCCGTCGTAGAACGCGTCGAGCAATGGGTTGTTTCCGGCACGGACGATCGTGCGATGAAAGTCGGCATCGGCGGCACTGAACTCGGCGGCGGTGCCGTCGATCGCCAACTGTTCCTGAAATCGCAGGTTGTCGCGCAGCGCATCCACCACGCGTGAGCGAGCACCCGAAGCGCCGATGAAGGCTCGAACACTTCCCGCTTCGACGAGTCGACGCGCGTCGACGACACTTTCTGCTTCACCCACCGCGATCGGGACGACCAGCGCCCCGCGCTTGGGATACAAGCGCATCCATCCCTCGACCTGCAGGCGTAGAAACGCCTCGCGTACGGGAGTGCGGCTGATCTCGAGGCGGGTTGCGATCTCGCCTTCACTGACGAGCTCGCCGCCGGGAAGTTCCCCCGAGACAATGAGCTCCTTGACCGTCGCATATGCCGTATCGGCAGCAGATCTCGTCTCGGACACAACATAGATACTAGACGCGCCTCAGTAGCCCGCCTATTCGGGACCCTCGAAAAGTCCACTCGACGTGACATCGACCGTCGAAAAGGCCACCGAACGTCACATCGACTCCCCAAGGGGAGTCGGGGGGATCCAGGGCTCAGGGAACCCAGTGCCTGGCGGCGATGTCGTCGATCACCGGATCCCCGTCGGGGGCCGCGTCCAGTGCTTCGAGGTCGTCGCGCAGGGCGTTGAGGCGCGGGTCGTCGCCCTCTGCCTGTTCGGCGGGGGTGCCTCCGTCGTCGGCGATCTGGGCCAGTAGTTTCGCCCGCACCCGGTCTCTCAGGGAGTCGCTCATTCGTCGTCACCCTTCTTGAACACGCGTCGAGCCGTGGGGATGAGCGCGATGAGCACGCCCAGCAGCACGATGATCGAGAAGATTTCCAGCAGCACAGCTACCTCCTAGTTGTGTCAGGTCGGGGCGATCGCGGTGCCCCACGGGGTATTGCGCACCACGGTGAAGACGGTCAACAGGGCAAACAGCACCGCGACAGCCGAACGATTTGGGTGAGGCACGGTCAGTGGCGTCTGCGTCCACCGAGCTCGGAGCCACAGCCCCCACACCCCGACGGCCACGACAACGCACACAACCGCAACGACATTGCTCGACGCGGCTGCCGCGATGTCTCCGCGCGTGAGGTCGCCGAAGGCCCTGGTTGCACCGCATCCCGGACACCACAGTCCAGTGATGGCGTGGAACGGGCAGGGCAGGTACGACGAGGTTCGGGGATCGCGCACGTGCAGCAGCACTGCCCCGCTCACCGCAGCGGCCGCCACCCCGAGAGGTGCGGCGATACTGCGGATCCGGGTTGCCATGGCTACCAGTCCATCACGGTTCGACGATGATCGTCGCCGTCATGTCAGGGTGCGGGGTGCAGTGGTAGGTGTAGGTGCCCGCGGTGTCGAAGGTGTGGGTGAACTGCCCCGTCTGCATCAGTTCGCTGCGGAACGACTTGTCATCGGCGACGACGTTGTGTGCCATCGCCTGATCCGCGAACACCCACGTCACGGTCTCGCCTGCGGTGATCGTCAGGGTCTGCGGCGTGTACATCCGATCGGCGACGGTCACCTGGTTCTCGGCAGCGGGCGCGGCCGGCGCGGCCGGGGTGGTTGCGGTGGAGCAGGCAGTCGCAGCCAGCGTGATCGACAGTGCCGCGAACAATCCCAGTGCCTTCATGTCTTCGACGGTACCGAAGCGCCTCACTCTCTCCGGTCCAGCAGGTAGGTCGCCGTCAACGCGACAGAGCGGTCCTCGTCCAGGGCCAAAGTGCGCAGAGCCTGCGTCGCGGCGGTGCCCGGAATACTGGCCAGCGCCTGGGTCACCCGAAGACGCACTGATGCCTCGCGCGGTCCGGCCAGCAGAGCGGCAACTGTCGAGTCGGCGGAACCGAGTTCACCGAGAGCATCTGCGGCGTCCACGTCGTTGTTGCCCTCGAACACCATCGTGATCAGGGTCGGGATCGCGTCGGCGATCCCGCGAGCCGCCAGTTCCAACGCTGCGACGCGTGGTATCCGATCGTCGTCGTGACCCAGCGCCTCCCGGAGCAATTCCGTGGCGTCAGGATGTGGAATCTCTACGACGGTATCGATTGCGCGCCGTCGCACGTCCGGATCCGGTGACTCGAGGCCCTGCCGCAGCGCCGTAACGGCGTCGCTCCCGGTTTGGGCGAGTGCCCATCGCAGCGCGCCCGCCACGTTGGTCGCCGGTTCACGCAGCACCGCCTCGGCCAGCGCCTCCGCCGGCACGGTCCGATCACCGACGGACGACAATGCGGCCGACTGACGCTTCCCTGCACTCACCGAATCCAGGTCGCCCAGCAGCGCCACGGTACCGAGCACGTCGTCCCAATCGTCGGGACGGGAACCGCCGATCCGACCCAGCCGTGTGAGCAACTCGGTGTCCCGCGCGATGCGCTCCTCGGCTCGGGCGGCGAGCTCTTCGACGATTCCCGACGCCGCAAAACTCGGATCGTCCAGGGCCCGTCCCACGTCGTGCAGAGACAACCCCAGCGACCGGAGCGACTCGACGTGGAACAGGCGACGGACGTCGGCCGGGGAGTAGTCGCGGTAGCCGGTGCCGCCCCGAGAAGTCGGCTGCACCAGCCCGAGCCTGTCGTAATGCCGAAGCATGCGGGCGCTGACCCCGGACCGTCGCGCCACCTCACCGATCAACATCGTTCTATCTCACCCCGCCGGTTCCGTAGCTCCAAGTGCATCGACGCGCTTGGCCTCGAACACCGCGAACCCGGCATCCGGATCTCGCAGCAGCGCCTCGGTGGCCAGCGCGTGGGCGCGAACGGCAACGTCCTTGCTCGACGCGGCCTGGCGCAACATCGGCTCGATCACCGATCCGAGTGCAACGAGCGCGCGACTCAGACTGCGCCGTACCTCGTGGCCACCTCGGCCCAACTGCGCGGCCAGCATCGCGGCCAGCTCCCCTTCACTGCCGGCCGGCACCAAGACGACCGCTGTGCGCCATGCGCTTCGTGCTACCTCGTCGTCGGCGTCGGCAATCAATTCCTGGGTGATCACCGGCCACGCCGCCCGATCTTTCACCTTCGACAGCGTGTGCAGCGCCTGACTGCGAGCGAGTGTTCCCCCGAGACGTACCTCCTCGATCAGCCGCGGCACCGTCGGCGACGCGGGAAGCCGAATCACGGCCCAGGTCAACATCTCCCGCACCTGAAATCGGATTCGACGGCGCACCGCTCCAACAGAACGTCGAGATACCGTGGGTCCGGTGCAGTCCCGATGTCCAGTGCAGCTCTGAGACGAACAGACGGATCGTGGTGCTGGAGTGCTTCGTTCATGACGGCCAGCCAAGACCTTGTCACGGTGTGAAGGTCAAGCCAAGGGTCCAGCGCCTGCACCCCGTGCAGCTCGGATCGCCGGGGCCGACGAATGCGGCAGGAACCGAGCCATGTCCGACGGCATGAGCACCTCCACCGTCGCCGATTCGTCCAACCGATACGGCTGGGTCGAAATGATGCCGGCGAGATGCTTGCGTAGGCGCGACATCTCGGCTCGGACGGTGATGGAGCGGCCGTCGTCGCCGAACAGATCGGCGGCCATCTGCGACGCGGTTCGCCCCTGCCGATGCGTGGCAAGAAGGTACAGAATTTCGGCGTGCCGGGGCGTCGGCTCGTGGGTCCATTCCCCCACCTCGCTGCGCACCTCGATGCGCGGCTTCTGCGAACTTCTGAGGTCGATGCAGATTGTCGTCGATCCGATATCGGCGACGCCAGAATCCATCGTGCTGGTGGGTCGAACGAGCCAGCCACCGGGCAGGGGCTCGAAATCGCACACGCCGAGGGTCGGCAGCCAGAAGCGTCCGGTAGCCAGGTCTTCGGGAAGCAGGATGCGGTTACGCAGCGCCACCGATTCGACGGCGGCAACCCAGCCGTTCGCATCGACGGCCAATGCCGGGGCTCGGAGTCTGGCCAGCATCGGGGCCGCGACCGAACGCAGGCGGTCCAGCGTCGACCGATGCAGCTCGCGCAGTTGCGATTCGGCCAACCGGGCCACCGCGTCCACCAGGGCGATCGTCGTGGGATGCACCGTCTTTGCCGGCCCGCTCACGTCGATCGCCCCGAGCACCTGACCGGTACGCGGATCGCGAATCGGAGCGCCCGCACAGGTCCACGAATGATGGCTCCGCACATAGTGTTCGGCGGAGAAGATCTGCACGGCTCGGCGAGAGACCAGGGCCGTCCCGATGGCGTTGGTGCCCACCGAATCCTCGGCCCAGTTGGCCCCCTCGACGAATCCGAGGCCGTCGGCTCGGTCGAGCACCGACGCCGACCCACTGCGCCACAGCACACGACCGTTCCGATCCGCGACGACGAGGATGTTGTCGCCATCCTGGACGACCGATTCCAAGCCGCGGGCCAGATCGTCCAGGATGTCGAACAGTCCCGATTCCCGACGGCTCAGCTCGAGGTCCGACGCGTCCATCTGCCGCTCGGCCGGATTGCCGAGTTCGGGGTCGATACCGAGGGTCTGCAGCCGTCGCCACGAGTCGCCGATCACGTCGCGAGGACGCGCCGGCGACTTGCCGCCGGTCATGGTCGCGTCGTAGACGGCAGTGAGTATCTGCGCGTAGCGGCGCGGGTCCTCACCGGCCGCCAGCGCAGGTTCAGGGCCTGTCGACTGCGTCATCGCTGCCAATTGTGCTCCAGCTCACAAATCGCGTTCGTGCGGGGTCACCGGTAGACCAGACCACCGTCGATCAACGGTGCCTGACCGGTCATGTAGTCCGAGTCGGGGCTCGCGAGGTACGAGACGAACGCGGCAACGTCCTCGGGCGTCTGAGCGCGACCGAGCGCAATACCTCCGACGTACTTGTCGTAGGTCTCCCCCGGCGGCACCGGTCAGCTCCGCGAATCGCTTGTCGATGGTCACCCACATGTCGGTGCCGACGACGCCGGGGCAATATGCGTTGACGGTGATGCCGTCCGCGGCATATTCCTTGGCCGCGGCCTGGGTGAATGCGCGTACCGCGAATTTGGTTGCGCTGTAGACACCGAGCATCGCGAACCCGTCGTGCCCGGCGATCGAGGACGCGTTGATGATCTTGCCCTTCTGGCCGAGCGACTTGAATTGTGCTGCGGCAGCTTGGATTCCCCACAACACACCATCGACGTTGACGGCCCAGATTTTCTTCGTGTCTTCGGGTCGAACATCGTCGAGCGGTGCCACCTGCGCAATGCCCGCATTGTTGACGATGACGTCGAAGCCACCGAGCGCCTCGCGAGCGTGGGCGACGGCGGCGAACACTTGGTCACGATCACTGACGTCGGCCACGAATGTCGTTGCTCGACGGCCTGTTTCACGAACTTCCTCGGCTACCGACGAAATCTTGTCCTCGGCCAGATCGACGAGGGCGATGTCGTGACCGTCGTTCGCCAATCGTAGGGCGATAGCCCGTCCGATGCCCTGACCCGCTCCCGTCACCAGCACCACGCTCATGCGAATGCACCCGTCGACGGGTCGACCAGAACCTTCATCTTGGTGCCCGCATGCAGCGCCTCGAATCCGTCGTCGATGACACCGTCGAGCGAGATCTTGTCCACCCACCCCGTCGTGTCGTAGTGGCCCTGGCTCATCAGATCGATGACGGCCTCGTAGTCCGCGGAGGTGTAGCAGAGCGATCCCTGGATGCGGGATTCGTTCATCACCAGCTTCTGCAGCGGTGTGGTGAGCGGCTTCTCGTAGATCGCGACGCTCACGAGCGGCTTGCGCGCACCGATGCATCCGAGCGCGGTCTCCACCGCAGGTTGCACGCCGGCCGCGTCGTAGATGGCGTCCGCACCTTTGCCGTCGGTGAGCTCGGCGATGAATCCGGGAACGTCGGTGGCCGTCGGATCGAGAGTCTTCGCGCCGAGGGCCTCGATCGATGCGCGACGCGTCGGCGACGGTTCGACGACGTAGACGTTGTCGAGTCCTTTGCCGCGTAACGCGAACCACAGGCCGATACCGATGGGGCCGGCACCGAACACCATGGCTGTGTCCTCGGGCTTCGGATCGCCCAATGTCGCAGCGTGATAGGCAACCGACATCGGTTCGACGAGGGCTCCGAGCTCGAGGGAGACACTGTCGGGCAAGGCGTGAATCATGTCGGTGGGGACCACGGTGTATTCGGCCATTCCGCCGTCGGACATCAGTCCGTGGAAGCCGATCTGGGCGCAGATGTTGTAGTTGCCCGCCCGGCAGGGGCCGCAGTGTCCGCAACGGTAGAGCGGTTCGATGGCGACTCGATCGCCCACCGCGATACCGGTGACACCCTTGCCGAGCTCGGTGACCGTTCCCGAGAACTCGTGCCCGAGCACCAGCGGCATCTCCTGGCCGGTCAACGGGTGCGGTGAGGTGGGGATGAAAATGGGTCCGGCGTAGTACTCGTGCAGGTCGGTTCCACAGATTCCGTTGAACCCGACCTTGACCTTGACCTGCCCCGCACCGGGACTGGGCTCGGGTACGTCGGTGATCTCCACCTTGTTGGGTCCGTAATACACAGCTGCACGCATCGGTTCACTCCTGACTGAATTGGATGCACACAGGTTTATGTGACGCGGCGCACAAGCGACAGGGTTGCACCGCGTTGCAGTCCGGATGCCGCGTTGCAACCGTCCGCAACCCTGACGGTGATTTGTGATTCAGCTCATAGTGACGGCGTCCCGATCGACCCGACCGAAACGAGCAGCACATGACCGCAACCGAAGATCGACCCCTCGAAGAACCCAGAACTGCTGGCCCACAACACACATGGTTAGCGTTCGGCCTCGCCAACCTCGCCGTCGTGGTAGCCGTGTCGGTAGCGACCTGGTACCTGCTGGCCGACCCCACCACCAGCCCCTGGAACTTCTATCCCCTCCCCTTCAATGCCGCGTTGTTCTGGGCGATTCTGTTCATCGTGTTCATCGGGTTCGATTGCGAATTCGCCGGGTTCGACTCCCTGAAGCAGCCGATGCGCGGACTCGCAATTCTGGAGTCGACGGCGGTGTTCGCCGTCGCCGTCACCTGGCTCCTCGGCAGCGGTCTCGGGGCGCTGTATCCGGATTTCGCCGGTTCCCGCGAAGGGGGGCTCGGCTACTTCGCAGGCGCGCTGTTCGTGCTGTTCGGGTTCGGCACGTGGGTCATGGTGGTCCTCAACTGGCAACACTGGCCGTGGACCGTGCTGAGCATGAAGCAGCCGCTGATCGGGCTGTGCGAGATCGCGTTCGTCGCCGTGCCCACTCTCGCGTTGTACTTCGTGTTCGGTCTGCCGTCGGTCTCGCTGTCGGCCACCGATCCGCTGATGTCCGTCGATACAGCGCTCGGCTGGTTCTACTCGATCGTCGTCTCGGTGATCCTCACCGGTCAGACCCTCGACAACTGGCCCTGGAAACTGGCCGGCGACGGAGGACGGACTGCACTGGCAGCCACCGTCGGCAACGCAGTGCTCGGCACCGCGATCTACTTCCTGATGGTTCCGCTCGCGAAGCTGCTCGTCGGGTCCGACGCCACCGCGGAGCTCGGCAGCGTGATCAACCAGTTTCCCGCTCAGATCGGCGTGTGCTGGGCCTTCTGGATGATTTTCTGGGCCAACGGTTTCGGCAATCGCTTCCCGGCGGCGGCGCGCGCCCTCTTGACGTTCACCCTGGCCATCGGCACCTTCCTGGCCTACTACTTCGTTCTCGCCGAGCACCTACTCCACGAGCCCGTCGTCGCGGCCGGAATCTCCGGCAACGCTCTCGGCTTCGTCGACTGGCTGGTGCTGTGGACGTTGATCTACGTCGTCGGATTCCAGTCGTTGGGGTTGAACAAGCTCTCGCAGCCCGATCAGTCGCTCAGCGCAGGACACTGAAAGGCCAGTGCGGCTCTGATGAATTCGACCCTGCCCCGTTCGATCTGCAGCAGGTGGCCATCCGTTTCGCTCTCCAGTCGCGCAATGATGTCCCGTAGTTCGATGACGTCGTGTCGGGCGATTCGTCGGTTCTCCGGAAGTTCGCCGGGTTCCTCGGGGGAGGCAAGAAAGTCGAGGCGGTCCTTCAACGAGTTCTGGTGCATGTCCCTCATGAAATCGACCTTGCCTGCAGCGTTGTCCTCGAATTCTGCCAGTTTCTCGTCGGCCCTGGCGAGGTAGTCGGTGGTGTTGCCCGACATCTCCATATCGGTGCAGAGTCGACGACCCAGACCGCGCAAGAACCCTGGAGTCGACATCGCCGTCTCGAACTCTCCGGGTGAAAGACCTGCTTTCCAATCGAATTCGAGACTGCAGGCGGCTGCAGCGAAAGCTGCGTCTCCGCCGACAGGTGTGTTGGCGTACAGCAATGCAGTCGTGCTACCACCGGGAACGAACGCGCTCAGACGGCGTGCGTCCATAGGGTCGTCGGGCTGATTGTTACGCCAGTAGAACTCTTCCTCCAACGCCGTACGCACCTGTCCCCGCACCCGCAGATACGGAGTGAGGAGCACTGCGTCACCCATGACGGTCAGCGTCGAGTTCTCGCCGACGGAGTCGATGCACGGAACCGCCGGCGACCGGGTACCGGTGACGACGGGAAGCGATGCCGACGAGCAGCCGGTCAGGACGACCAGCGCCAGAGCTATGGCGATACGACGAATCATGTTTCCCCCCGGAAATTTCTCGAACCGTACCGCTGATCTTCGAGTGCAACCCACTGCAACTCTCGACCCAGCCGCGTTCGAAGAGTGTGCTGGGTCACACAACGCACCGCACTGTCGCACGAGGAGTTTTCATGACCCAGACCATCGAGCCGATCGAGATCAACCGCACGCGCAGTCCTCAGGAACGGGTCGACACCTGGCTGTCGACGTTCGAGGACGCACTGGTCGCCCGTGACATTCCGCGTGTCGCCGGCATGTTCGCTGTCAGCGGCTTCTGGCGCGATCTCGTCACGTTCACCTGGAATCTCAAGACGGTGGAGGGTCGCGACGGCGTCGCAGACATGCTGTCCGAACGACTCGACGACACCGATCCGACGGGTTTCCACACCACCGAGACCCCCGACGAATCGGACGGTGTCGTCTCGGCCTGGATCGAATTCGAGACCGCGACGAGCCGCGGCAAAGGGCATCTGCGCTTGACGACGGACGCCGAGACCGGTGAGGACGTCGCCTGGACCCTGCTCACGACGATGCAGGAACTCAAGGGATACGAGGAGCGGCAGGGCAAGTCCCGTATCAAGGGTGCCGTGCACGGCTCGAATGCCGACGCCCAGAACTGGGCCGAGAAGAAGGAGATGGAAGAGAAGGAGCTCGGCTACAGCGTGCAGCCGTACGCCCTCGTCGTGGGCGGCGGCCAGGGTGGCATTGCTCTCGGTGCGCGTTTCCGTCAACTCGGTGTTCCCGCCATCGTCGTCGACCGCGCCGAGCGCCCCGGTGACCAGTGGCGTGGCCGCTACAAGTCGCTGTGCCTGCACGATCCGGTCTGGTACGACCACCTTCCCTACCTGCCGTTCCCGCCGAACTGGCCGGTGTTCGCGCCGAAGGACAAGATCGGTGACTGGCTCGAGATGTACACCAAGGTCATGGAGGTGCCGTACTGGAGCAAGACCACCGCCAAGTCCGCGACCTACGACGAGACGGCCAAGGAGTGGACGGTCGTCGTCGACCGTGACGGCGAGGAAGTGATCCTGCGGCCCAAGCAGTTGGTGATGGCCACCGGAATGTCGGGCAAGAAAAATGTCCCCAACTTCCCCGGTATGGACGAATTCGAAGGCGAGCAGCACCATTCCAGCGAACACCCCGGTCCCGACGCCTATGTCGGCAAGCGCGTGGTGGTCGTCGGTTCCAACAACTCGGCGCACGACATCTGCAAGGCCCTGTACGAGACGGGTGTCGACGTCACGATGCTGCAGCGCTCGTCCACGCACATCGTCAAGTCGGATTCGCTGTGCGAGATCGCTCTCGGTGATCTGTACTCCGAGCGCGCAGTGGAATCCGGAATGACCACGGCCAAGGCCGATCTCACGTTCGCGTCGCTGCCGTACCGGATTATGCACGAGTTCCAGATCCCGGTGTACCAGCAGATCGCGGAGCAGGACAAGGACTTCTACGATCGCCTCGAGAAGGCCGGCTTCCAGCACGACTTCGGCGACGACGGCTCGGGGCTGTTCATGAAGTACCTACGTCGCGGCTCCGGCTACTACATCGACGTCGGCGCATCCGAGCTGGTTGCGGACGGAAAGATCAAACTTGTTGCCGGACAGGTCGATCGGATCAGCAAGACCGGCGTGGTGCTCGAGGACGGCACCGAACTGCCCGCCGACCTCATCGTCTACGCCACCGGCTACGGCTCGATGAACGGTTGGGTTGCCGATCTCATCGACCAGGAGACCGCCGACAAGGTGGGCAAGTGCTGGGGCCTGGGCTCGGACACCACCAAGGATCCCGGTCCGTGGGAGGGCGAACAGCGCAACATGTGGAAGCCGACTCAGCAGGAGAACTTCTGGTTCCACGGCGGCAATCTGCATCAGTCACGGCACTATTCGCTGTACCTGGCCCTGCAGATCAAGGCCCGCTACGAGGGCATAGACACCCCGGTCTACGGGCTGCAGGAAGTGCATCACCTTCGGTGATGCAGTGGCGTGGTCGAGTGCCCCAGAAGGCGCTCAACCACGCCACTGCCGTAGGCACTCACTCGTACAGATCGATTCCCTGAGCCTTCTTGATCAGCGCATCCTCGGACCGCACCTGGGCAAGGTTCACAACCCGGGTCGGCAGCACCGAGGCGTACAGCCAATCCGTGGCCACCCGCACCCTGGCCGAGACCGTGGGCAGGGCGTACAGGTGGTAGCCGCGTGCGACGAACTTCGCCACCGGTCCGGTCAACGGAATACCGAGAGGCTTTGCGACGCCGTCAAATCCGCCGAGATCGGCAACGAGGCCCAAATCCTTGTGCTTGTACGGACGGGCCTCCCCTACGCCGAGTGAGGCTGCGACATTGCGGGCGACGGCAACACCTTGGCGCTGAGCGTGCTGCGCCGTCGGCGGTGTCGGTTTCGACGGATCGGCGGCGATGTCCGGGACTGCCGCTGCGTCACCGATCGCCCAGACATCCGGCACTCCGGGCACGGTCATATCGGCACCCACGACGAGGCGGCCGCGCTCGGTGGGCAGACCCAGACGGGCGATGATCGGACTCGCGGCGACGCCCGCTCCCCAGACGAGAGTGCGGGATGGAACGACCTCGTCGTCGGTGAGCGTCACCGACGTCGCCGTGGCCGACGCCACCGACACCCCCAGCCGGACGTCGACGCCGCGCTCGGCAAGCACTGCGAGCGCTTCCTTGCCCAGTCGAGCGCCCAGTTCCGGCAGCACTGCGTCGGCCACGTCGACCAGCAGCCAGCGCACCTCGTCCGGGTCGACGCTGGCCCACCGCGATGCGATGCCGGTGATCCAATTCTGCATCTGCGCAACGAATTCGGTGCCGGTGTACCCCGCACCCACAGCGACGACCGTCATTCGCTCGGCGCGTTCCCTCCGACCTTCCGGGGTGTCGGGCAGAGCGTCGGCCGCATCGAGTTGCGCCAGCACGTGGTTGCGGATGTACACAGCCTCGCTCAGGGTCTTGAGTCCGTATGCATGCTCGTCGACGCCCGGGATGTCGAACTGCTTGGTCACCGATCCAGGTGCCAGGATCAGCTTGTCCCATTCGAGCGTCGAATCGCCGTCGGGGCCGGTCACCGTCAATTCGTGCGACTCGAAATCGACGGTCGTGACGTGTCCGAGCACCAACCCGACCCGCGGCAGCGCCTGCCGGGTCGAGACGGCGATATCCCGCGGATCGAGCACACCGGTGGCGACCTCGGGCAGCAGCGGACTGTAGAGCAGGTAGTCGGTGGGAGCCACCAACGTCAGCACTGCGCGATCGGGACCCAGCAGCTTCGCAAGCCTCTGCAGGGCGTTGAAACCGCCGAAACCGCCACCGACCACCACGACCCGAGCAGGCCGTGCTGGGACCGGAGTACTCGTACGGACACCAGAAAGGAATCTGCGCATATCCGAGGTTAACCCGCCGGCGGGGGGCCTCGCAGACCACGTTCGGAGGTTATGAAGGAAAGTCAGCGAACCCCGTCCCACACCGCCCGGGTCGCAGACCTCGGATCCAGGGCGATGCCGGGCTCGTCGCCGAACATCATCACCGCACGGTCGCTGCCGTAGAGGTCCCATCCAGGAGAACCGTCACGCACGAAGTCGACCCATGCACGGTGCATCTCGTCGGCCACTTTCTGCGGCGGGTTCGCGCCGGTGATCCGTGCGGTCTCGGGCTTGTGCAGCGTGTCGAACACGAACGGGATCTCCAGCGCATGGCAGGCTCCGAGCTTGCCGTCGAACAGCGATGAGCGCCAAGTGAATTCGTAGACGAAGGCATTGCCGGAGCGGGCCTCGACCAGCCGTGTGGCCGGGATGCGGAAGAACCAGTCGGTCATGACCGCGATCATCAGCTCGCCGGCCGAGGCATCGGGGAGCTGTTCGCGGTACTTCTCCAGCGCCGACGGATCGGCTCGATACCCGGCCAGCACCATCGTCACGTAGTCCTCGGTGATGTGCGGAACGAGCCCTGCCGGAACGATGAAGAACGCATGTTCCTCGCTGGTGGTTCCGATCAGCACATCCACCTGTGCGCTCGCGCCGTCACTGATGATGCGCGAAAACGGCAGCGCAGGAACAACATCACCGTCGATGCACGGCTCGAAAGCCATCACGTTCAGGGCCAGCTCACCCCATGCGCCGGTCGGAGCCTCGGCCGTGATGCGGTCGGACAGATCGCGTTGGGCTTCGACCAGGGCGTCCACCGCCACCGACCCGAGCCCGTCCACGGTCGCCTCGACGCCGAGCGTGGACGCCAGAGCAGCGGAAACCTTCGCGGCGGTCTCGGCGGTGATGACGTGGTGACCGGCACCGCTCTGAAGAATCGCTCGCTGGAAGAGTCCCTCGGCGCGGGGCATCGACATCAAGGTGCCGACGCTCATCGCGCCGGCCGACTCCCCGGCGATCGTCACTCGGGCCGGGTCGCCGCCGTAGGCCGCGATGTGGTCACGGACCCACTCGAGGGCCGCAACCTGGTCGAGCATCCCGCGGTTGGCAGGGGCACCGTCGATCAGCGCGAAGCCGTCGACGCCGAGTCGGTAGTTGATCACCACGGCCACGACGCCGTCGCGGGCGAAGGCGGAGCCGTCGTACGTGGGAATGGCGTTGCTGCCGTTGACGAATGCCCCGCCGTGGATCCAGACGAACACCGGTGCCGATCCGTCGACATCGGGGGTGAACACGTTGACGTTCAAGCAGTCGTCACCGGGCACCACCGGCTCACTGAGGATCTCACTGGTCGGCGGACGGTAACCCACCTTGGGAACGGTGGCACCGAGCTCGAGTGCGTCGCGCACCCCGTCCCACGTGGGCGGTGGTGTCGGCGCTTGGAACCGGTGCGGTCCGAACGGGGGCGCTGCGTACGGCACTCCGAGGAACGAGGTGACACCTGCGTCGGTCCGACCGCGAACCTGGCCCTGGGGTGTATCGACGGTGATCATGTCCATACCTCATTGTTACCCCGTCCCGGTCGGACCGACGCAGGCAGGCGGTCAGACCAGGCGCGCGTCCGGCGAACCCGTCTTGCCCGCGTCACGCTCCACCGAATCACCCAGAGCATCGTCGATCTTGGCGAGAACGTCGGAGTCGAGAGTGACCTCCGATGCCTTGATGTTCTCGGCGATCTGTTCCGGACGCGAGGCACCGACCAGTGCGGCGGATACGTTGTCGTTGGCCAGCACCCACGCAACGGCCAACTGCGCCATGGTGATTCCGAGATCGTCCGCGATGGGCTTCAGTTGCTGTACCCGGGTGAGCGTCTGATCGTCGAGGTAGCGCGCGATCATCTTGTCGCCACCCTTGTCGTCCTTGGCGCGCGAACCGTCGGGCAGGGGTTGGCCGGGAAGGTACTTGCCGGTGAGCACGCCCTGCGCGATGGGCGACCACACGATCTGCGAGATGCCCAGCTCTTTCGACGTCGGGATCACCTGATCCTCGATGACACGCCACAATGCCGAGTACTGCGGCTGATTCGAGATGATCGAGAAGCCGTTCCGACGGGCGAGTTCCTGCCCTGCGCGCAGCTGATCGGCCGTCCATTCGGAGACGCCGATGTAGAGCGCCTTGCCCTGACGGACGACGTCACCGAACGCGGCGATGGTCTCTTCCAGCGGAGTTTCCACGTCGTAGCGATGCGCCTGGAAGAGGTCCACGTAGTCGGTACCGAGCCGACGCAACGACGCGTCGATTCCTTCGAAGATGTGCTTGCGTGAGAGTCCGGTGTCGTTGGGGCCCTTGGGTCCGACGGGGAAGTAGACCTTGGTGAAGATTTCGAGCGATTCCCGACGCTGACCTTTCAGTGCGTCACCCAGCACCGTCTCGGCCGCTCCGTTCGCGTAGACGTCTGCGGTGTCGAAAGTGGTGATACCGGCATCGAGAGCGGCGCGTACGCACTCGGCGGCGATGTCGTTCTCCACCTGCGATCCGTGCGTCAACCAGTTGCCGTAGGTGATCTCCGAGATCTTCAGTCCACTGTTTCCGAGGTATCTGTAAGCCATGTGAGAAAACGGTACTCCGACGGCTAAATCTGCTGTGGCCGACGACCGAGGAACCGCGTCCCGACGCCTGCGAGCACCACTGTCGCCACTGCCGCGCCCGTCGACAGCCACAGGTCGGCGCTGGGCGAGATCGTGCTGGTGTCGATGGAGGTCAGCGGGGTGTACGCCGTCCATCCGTAGGTGACGATCATGGGCACGGTGATCGCAACCGGCACTGCCAGGCCAAGTGTCGAGGCCGTCGGCGTGGCGGGCGTGCACGCGACGTACAGATACGCCGCAGCGGCCGGAAAGATCAGCAGACTCGCCACGAAGTGGACGTTGTCGAGTGGAGGACGCTCCAGCAGTGCTGTCACGCAGACGACCCCGAGGACTGTGAACCCGACAAACGGACGACCCCACTTCACTCCGATTAGCGCGCCGGCCGCTACCGAAATTGCCGTGACGGCAACGAGCCCGAGCACCCAGACTCCGTCCGACACGTCGATACCGACCCCAGCGGTAGTGGTCGAGGTGATCAACACTGCCGTCCCGGCCAGAACCATGATGCCGCCTCGACCCGGCAGCAGAGCAGCGGCCGCGAGTAGTAGTGGTACGACCAGGATCCCGAAGTACCAGCGACCGGTAAGGCCGTACTCGCTCTGAAACACGCTGTGTCCGAACGCGATATCGAGCAGTAGTCCACCGACCGAAATCAGCAGTATCGCCCCGACTGCGCGGATGCTCCGATCGGTCGATGGGTTGTCATGATGATGTTCGACGCGAGCTGCCCAAGCCACAGCCAGCACCACCACCACGCACAACACCGGAACGATCACCGGTGTCCCCATATCGGATTCGGTGAAATAGTCTGCGTAGCGACGCGGGACGCCGGGGTATTGGAGGGCCTCGACCGCGCCGACACTGAGCAGTCCGAGCAGGAACGACGCGATCAGCAACGCCTGTCGAGTTCGTGCGCCATTCGCCCATACTGCGGTGCAGCCCAACAGAACCCCGCCTGCCAGCACCTCTGCCAGATCGGAGGGCATCAGCCGTGAAGTCAGTCCGGCGACGACGGCCGCCGAAATAGCGAGTCCGGCCAGAATTCTTCGTCGACGCACCACCATCGCCAGCACGGACGCCACGGTCACCGCCAGCGCGACTCCCCCACCGCCGCTGAAGAACACCACCGAAACGACGCTGGTGCTCCCGAAGAGATCGACCCCGTCAGGCTGCGACAACAAACCGGCCAAGAGTCCCGACACTACGATCGCGAGGGCCGTCATACCCGAATTATGCACTGCTGCCGCGATAGTCGCGGGAGGCCTCGAGAATCTTTTCCAGGGTCGCTGCGAAGGAACGTAACTCGCGCTCACCCACCGTGGCACCCACCGCGTCCGACCACGCGTATTGTGCATCCCGCAGTTCTGCAACGGTGTCGCGTCCCTTGGAAGTGGGCTCCAACAGCTTCGCGCGCTTGTGGTTGGGGTTGTCGACGTAGACGGCCCAGCCTTTGTCCACCAGGAGATTCGCAGTGCGTTGCACGCTCTGTCGGGCCAATCCGAGCCCGACTCGTCGCGCGATGTCCGCCACTGTGAGGGGCTCGTCGAGCGTGGCGCCGAGAACCTGCCACCATGCCGGCGTCAGGCCTGTCGGCTCGGTGATGTCGTGTGCCGCAGCGAGAAACTCGCCGTTCAGCTCGAAGACGGGCAACACCAGGGCAGTGAGCGCATCACCGTCGGGGGTGCGCCGAGTCATGCGCCCGTGAGCTGGTCGTAGTACTTCCGCTCCCCTGTCGTGTACAGGCCGTACCAGGCGTCGACAACGGGTTGCGGAAACACGTTCAACCGCTCGAACACGAGCTTGGCGAATTCGATAGGTGCCGTCGCGCCGGCAGTGATCACGGTGCCGTCGGACACCGCTTCCTCTTCTCGGTAGAAGTCGGCACCGCGGTATTGTGTTGCCTGCGTGAGAAAGTCGGCGGCATTCGAGGTGTGCGGCCGGTCGTCGAGCAGCCCGGTTCGTGCCAGGCCGTACGTTGCGCCGCAGATCGCAGCAACCGGAGTACCCGCCGCAACGAGCTCGGCCGCGACCTTCAGTATCGGACCGTGGCCGGACTCCCAGCTGTCCGCGCCCGGCAGGATCAATGCGTCGAGTGCCGGCAGATCAGCCAAGCCGACGTCCGGAGTGATGCGCAGTCCCCCCATCGTCGTGACGGCTGCCCCGGTCTCGGAGGCGACGATCAGACGATTGGCGCTCGGGTCCTGCTCCCGGGCCATGGCGAGTCCGGCTATGAGATACCCGTACTCCCAGTCGGCCATGGTGTCGGTGGCATAGAGCGCAATGGTGATCATCGCAACGTCCTCACATCGATTGACAGGATGCTGTCCATCATTGATCTATTGACAGCAGGCTGTCAATGCCGGGCAGAACCCGCGTGGCTCGCGAGCGCGGATCGACCTCGTCCAGGTAGATGCGGCACGCCGCGTGATACCGCTGCTCGAAGGCCCTGACAGCAGCAGGTTCACCACCTAGCGCATCCGCGTCCCTGGCAACACCTCGAGCCTGTGCGACGTCCATGGGGGTATCGACAAAGACGGTGTAGTCCCAGTAATCCGGCAACGGGGGCCGATGCAAGAACGTGCCGTCCACCACCACTATTGCGTCGATCGGCACCGGTTCGAGTGGATCATCCACCGGCTCGTCCGTGGCCAGATCAATGATTCGACGCCGAATAGATCCACTATCGTTCGGCCCCAATGGAATCAACACATGCCGACACAGCGCGTCGAAGTCGTATGCGTCTTGGTAATAGCCGAGAGCCGACGCCCGACCCTGCCGATAGCGGTGCGCCCGCCGGTGATGAAAGCCATCCATCGTCACATGCACGGCCGGACGGCCATGCGCCGCGACCGCATCCACCAACCATCGCGCACAGGTGGACTTTCCCGAGGCCGTCACGCCATCGATCGCCACTCGTAGCGGATGCCCCTGAGGCCGGGAAAGAACGTCCCGCACCATGTCATCGCCGACACTCATGGGCTGAAGGGTAGGCGATCAGCGTATTCAACCAATTGGTTGACTACGTTCGGTGGGCGGCCTATTCTCGACAATAACGACAGCGAGGACACCATGGACGATCGAACCGAGCAGCTCAACAGAACGTTCGCAGCCCTGGCCGATCCCACTCGCCGAGACATGGTGGCGCGGCTCGCCGGCGGTGACGCGAATGTCAGCGAACTGGCCGAGCCGTACGCGATGAGCCTGCAAGCAGTGTCGAAGCACGTGAAGGTACTCGAGGAGTCCGGTCTGGTCACCCGCACCAAGGATGCCCAGCGTCGTCCGGTGCATCTGGATGCGGAGGTGTTCGGCCTGATGGCGAAATGGATCGAGCGGTATCGCCAGGAGGCAGAACAGCGCTATCGCCGCCTCGACGCGCTTCTGGACACCCTCGCAGACGATAAGACAACCGAGACGAAGGAAGTGTCATGACTGCACACGAAACCGAGATAGTCGCGGACGAGACAGTGCCCACGATCGAGATCGTTCGAGAGTTCGATGCAGAGCCGGAGCAGGTTTTCCGCGCTCACATCGACCCCGAGCTGTACAGGCAGTGGGTGGGTCCACGGTCGTTGACGACCCGAATCCTGAAGTGGCAGGGCCACACCGGAGGTGCCTGGGCTTTCGCCAACGACCGCGATGGCGAGGAGATCGCGGCCTTCTTCGGCAGCTTTCACGAAGTCAGGGACAACGAGCGCATCGTGTGGACGTTCACGTACGAGGGTCAGCCCGATTCGGTTGCCCTCGAGACGCTCACCTTCGAGGGCCGAGGCGAGGGCGGAACACGGTTGAGGATACTGAGTGTGATGTCGGACTTCGCGACTCGCGACGGCATGCTGTCCAGCGGAATGGACATCGGGGTGAAGGAAGGCTACGACAAGCTCGACGAGCTACTCGGGCAAAGCGAGGGTCCGGCCCAGCAACACCGACAGGACGCGGCGGCGTTCACGGCGCTTGTCGAGTCCGCCTCGCCCGAGGACTGGTCTCGACCGAGCCCGGTAGCCGGTTGGGCTGCAATCGATGTCGTGAAGCATCTGATCGAGTGGTCCCGCGGCTTTCTCGCGGGCGGCGCGGGAATCGAGTTCCAGACCCTGGACATCGACGCCGACCCGAAAGCCGCCTGGAGGCACCACGTCGCCGACATTCAGGCCATCCTCGACGACCCCGCCGATCGCATTCTGAGCAATCCACACACGGGAGACATGCCGGTGGACAAGGCAATCGGCATGTTCTACACCGCCGACATCTGGATGCACTCCTGGGATCTCGCGAAAGCCCTTGGCTCAGAACCTGATCTGGGCCAGAGTCGCTCCGCGGCGGCCCTCGACGCAATGCGACCGATGGAGCAGATGTTGCGACAAAGTGGCCAATACGGTCCCGCCGTACCTGTCGACGACAGCGCATCCGCTCAGGACAGGCTGATGGCCTTCATCGGCCGCGACCCGTCCTGGTCACCCGGAAGCTAGCTACCCACTGCTTCGAGTTGGGGACGAATCTCGTTGAGCGCGAACTCGATCGACGCCTTCGACGGTGTGTTGAAGCCGACAACCGTGGCGTAGTCGACGACGGCCACTCCGCCGCCGGTCGCCGCGGGCAGGCTCGTGAACCCGGGGAGCTTGTTCAGGTCTTCTCGGGTGCCTCCGTTGGGGAGAATCACCACGAGGTCTGCCGTGAGTACGTCCAGCCGTTCGGGACTCAGCACGATGCGGCCGTGGGAGATGTCGGGCGAATTCACCAGATCCTGCGGAACACTGAGCCCGAGGCTGTCGAAGACCTGCGCCGCACCGTCCTCCGGGTCAGCGACAACGGCCAGTTGCTGAGTCTCGAAGACGAACTGGGACAACACCGCCGATTTACCGTCGAGCCTCGGATACTCCTGCCGGAAGCCATCGGTGACGGTTCGGCCCTCGTCGATGATCCGCTGCGCGTCGTCCTCACGATCGAGCACCCGCCCCAACGTGCCGATCTGCGACTCCCAGGTCTCGACCTTCTCGGTCTTGGGGAAGATCGTCGGCGCGATGTCGGACAGCACTCGATACGGATCGATCGACCCGATCCCCGCCACCAGAATCAGATCGGGCTGCAGTGCCGCGATTTCTTCCGTCGGAACAGCCCCATCCACCTGGTCTACGGCAGAGGCGTCGAGCATGACGGCGTCACCCGCCACCTCGGCCTGCCAGGGGTACAGGCCCCGCTCGTTCCCGTTGGACCCGGCGGAGACGTATCCGACGGGTTGCACATCGAATTCGAGCAGTGCATCTACCCACTGCTGCCCGAAGGCGACGATGCGTTCCGGCGTACCGATGACCTCGATGGGCCCAGCGAGTGTGTCGACGGTGACGGTACGGTCGTCGGACACGCCATCGTCAGCGGAGCCGCTACTACACGCAGCCAGCGTCAGTGCCGTGGCCATGGCGAGGGCGCACCCCAGGAAGGTCCTTTTCATCGGCAGAAATTAGCACAGGCTTACCTTCCTGTGGCGACCTACGATCAGAGGTACTTTTTCAGCTCCATCTTCGCGATCGACATCTTGTGCACTTCGTCGGGACCGTCGGCCAAACGCAGGGTGCGGATGTGGGCGTACATCATCGCGAGCGGGAAGTCGTTGGACACTCCCCCTCCACCGTGGACCTGAATGGCACGGTCGATGATCTTCAACGCCATCTCGGGCGCAGCAACCTTGATGGCCGCGATCTCGGTGCGCGCTTCCTTGTTCCCAACGGTATCCATCAGGTACGCGGCTTTGAACGTGAGCAGCCGTGTCTTCTCGATGTCGATGCGCGCCTCGGCGATCCAGTCCTGGATGTTCGCGCGCATGGCCACCGGCTTACCGAAGGTGACTCTCGATGCGGCACGGCGACACAGCAATTCGAGCGCACGCTCGGCCACCCCGATGGTGCGCATGGCGTGGTGAATGCGACCCGGCCCCAAGCGGGCCTGGCTGATGGCGAATCCCTCACCCGGCCCCTTCAACACATCCTTCGCCGGCACCCGAACGTCCTCGAACAGCACCTCGGCGTGACCTTCACGATCGATGTATCCGAAGACCGGCAGGTTGCGCAGCACCGTGACACCGGGTGCGTCGATGGGCACCACCAGCATCGATTGTTGACGGTGCGTCGCGGCTTCGGGATCGGTCTTGCCCATGACGATGAGAACCTTGCAGTTCTTGTGCATCGCATTGGACGTCCACCACTTGCGACCGTTCAGGATGAAGTCGTCCCCGTCGCGGTCCATCTTCATCGCGATGTTGGTGGCGTCGGAGCTGGCCACGTCGGGCTCGGTCATCGCAAAAGCAGACCGAATCTTGCCGTCCAACAACGGCTTCAAGTACTTCTCTTTGTGCTCGTCCGTACCGAAGAGCGTGAACACTTCCATGTTGCCGGTGTCGGGAGCGTTGCAGTTGCAGGCCTCGGGTGCGAGCATGCTGCGGCCCATGATCTCGGCCAGCGGGGCGTACTCGAGGTTGGTCAAACCAGGGCCCCACTCGGGGTGCGGGTGGAACAGATTCCACAGTCCACGTGCCCGCGCTTCCTTCTTCAGATCCTCGAGAATCGGCGGGTGGAAGTGCGGGTCACCGGCCTCGAGCATCTGCTGCTCGTACACTGCCTCGGCCGGATAGACATGAGAGTCCATGAACTCCAGCAGATCCGACTCGTACTTCTTCGCGCGGTCGCTGGTCTCGAAAAATGCCACGGTGGGCCCCTATCGGTTGTTGTCGAGCAAGCTGTCCTGGTAGCGACGCATGCCGCGCAACCACCGGTCGTAATCGGCACCCTTGTTGCGGTACATGTCCAGCACGTTCTCGTGCGGCAGAATCAAGAACTGCTCGCGGTCCATCGCATCCAACACCACGTCGGCGACGTCGAGGGGTTCGAGCACGGCGCCGGCACTGAGGACTGCGGCAGTTGCCGCTGCTCCCAACGCATCTCCGGACTCACGCCCCTCGTAGAGCAACTTGGTGTTGACGCCCATCGGGCACAGGCAGCTGACACGAATGCCCCGGTTGCCGTAGGTCACGTTGAGCCATTCGGCGAATCCGACGGCAGCATGCTTGGTGGTTGCGTATGTGGCCGAACCGATCTGGGTGAGCAGACCGGCTGCGGAGGCGGTGCTGACGAAATATCCCTCACCGCGCTCGAGCCAACCCGGCACCAACAGCTGCGCAGCCCGGATGTGCGCGCGCACGTTGACGTCGAACGAGAGGTCCCACTCCTTCTCGTCCGCGTCGAGTCCGGGGGCACCACTGATGCCTGCGTTGGCGAAGTAGAGGTCGACCGGACCGAACGATTCCTCGGCCTGCGCGATCAACCGCTCGATATCGGAGATGCTCGACGCGTCCGCCGCGGCGGCAATGGCGGTACCGGGCCGTTCTCGCTCGATGGCGTCGACGACGGATCTCGCGGTGGACTCGTCCAGATCGGAGACGACGACGCGTGCCCCGTGTTCGGAGAGTCGAGCGGCGATGGCCCCACCGATTCCGCCACCACCACCGGTGACAATGGCGACCTTGCCTTCTACCTTCATGCCCCAGGTATAGTTGAAGTCAGATTCAAGTTCAACCCTGGGTGCATGAACAGCGTGGTCAGAGAGCGTTTCATGCGCGTGGCCGCGTTGGGTCGGTGATCCAACCCGACCACGAACCGGGATACAGCGCCGCGTCGATGCCCGCCAACTCGAGAGCCAGGATCTGATGCGCCGCGGTCACCCCGGATCCGCAGTAGACGGCGACGTCTTTCCCGTCCGGCACAAGTCCACCAAATGTGCCATTGAGTACCTCGGGATCGAGGAATCGTCCGTCCGAATCGACGTTCTCGGTGGTCGGTCTGTTGACCGCTCCGGGAATATGCCCGGCAACAGGATCGACTGGCTCTACCTCGCCCCGGAATCGTTCGGGTGCCCGCGCGTCGAGCAGTACGTTGTCCCGAGCGAAATCGAGTACGTCGTCGACGTCGAGGACCCGCGCCAAGGATGGCCGCGCGGTGAAGGACCCGGCGGCGACGATGGATGGTTCGGTACCGACCGGGAATCCGGCGGCCATCCACTGCGCGAGACCGCCGTCTAGCACCCGCACGTCGGCGTGGCCGAAGTGGCGCAACAGCCACCAGCAGCGCGCAGCAGCGGTCGCGGGTCCCGCGTCATAGACCACCACCGCGGAATCGTCACTGACCCCTGCTCCGCGCATTGCCGCGACGAACGTGTCCGCGTCGGGCAACGGATGCCGGCCACGGTGATTCGGGTCGTTCCTGCCGGCTCCACTCCCGTCGTCCGCCGGTGCCGCCAGTTCGGTGCCGAGGTCGACGAATTGCGCATTCGGGATGTGACCCGCCTCGTAACCTGCTCTGTCACTGCCGTTCTGGAGGGTCCACCGTATGTCCAGAACCACCGGGCCGCGACCCATCTCGAACAGACCGTGCAATTCGGAAGCTGATATCAGCGGCGACTGGCTCATAGTGCTTCGACGCTAACAGCCCAGCAGGGGGAATAGCTCGGAGTCGGGCCAGGTTGTTGGCAGGCGTGACCGACACTTCATCCACGACACAGCACCTGTCCACCACCGGGCTCTTCGAGCCGTTCGAGGTCAAGTCGCTGAAGCTGCGCAACCGCTTCGCCATGGCCCCGATGACGCGCGCCTTCTCTCCCGACGGGATCCCCGGCCCGGATGTCGCCGAGTACTACCGCAAGCGCGCCGCCGGCGGCACCGGCCTGATCATCACCGAGGGCACGTACATCCCCGACCCCGCCGCAGGACCGCACACCCGAGTACCGCGGATCTACGGCGAGGACAGCCTCGGGGGATGGAAAGACGTTGTCGACGCGGTCCACTCCGAGGGCAGCGCAATCATCCCTCAGTTGTGGCACCTCGGGGTCGAGCGTGGCACCGAGCCCCGACTGTTCCCCGATGTCACCACCGTCAGCCCCTCCGGCATCGCGCTCGACGGCTCGTCGGTCGGTAGAGCCTTCACCGACGCCGACCTCGACGAGCTCACCTCACAGTGGGTACAGGCCGCCGTCAACGCGAAGAACACCGGCTTCGATGGCCTCGAACTGCATGGCGCACATGGCTACCTGCTCGACGAATTCCTATGGGCTACAACCAATGTTCGCGATGACGAATTCGGTGGCTCACTCGAGGCTCGCACCCGCTTCCCGGCACAGGTCGTTGCCGCGATCCGCGCGGCGGTGGGCGAGGATTTCGCTATCGTATACCGCTTCTCGCAGTGGAAGAGCAATCACTTCGACGCTCGAATTGCCCAGAATCCGGAGGAACTCGGACGCATCCTGACGCCGCTGGTCGACGCCGGCGTGGACATTCTGCACGCCTCGACGCGCCGCCACTGGGACGCCGCGTTCCCGGAGTTGGACGGTAACGACGGAAAGCTCGGCTTGGCCGGGTGGACCCGCAAACTCACCGGCGTTCCGACGATCACCGTGGGATCGGTCGGCCTCGACTCGGTGTTCACGTCGGCATGGTCGGAGGATGCCGCGTCGGGTGTCACCGGACTGGATGCGCTTGTCGGCCAATTCCAGGACGGCGAGTTCGATCTGGCCGCTGTCGGACGCGCGCTGCTCTCCGATCCGGAGTGGGTGAACAAGGTTGGGGACGGACGGGTGGACGAGCGCATCGAATTCACCCGCGATCACATTCAGCACCTGAACTGACGGCACTGGCACAGGAGTTCACGGCAGCATCGCCTAGAAGGGCGGTGCTGCTGTGTCGTCTGTCGCGGGCTGTTCGTTGTCGGGTGGCGTGTTGTCGGGTGGGATATTGTCGGGTGGGTCGGGGTAGGCGATGATGCCGGATCGTCTGGGTTTGGTGGGGATGTGTGGCCTGAGGTCGTTGCCGAGGATGGGTACAGCGGTTCCGTTGGCGGGCAGCGTGATTCGGGTAGTTTTCGAGGTGGAGGTCCATAGGATGGCTCCGCCGGGGAGCATGACGGCTTTCCAGTAGCCCGCGGTTTTGACGGTGTGGTGATATTCGCACAGACACTGCAGATTGTTGACGGTGGTCCAGCCGCCGCCGCGGGGGTTGGCGTGGTCGAACGGTGCGATGTGGTCGAGTTGGCAGCGGTCTGCGGGTCGGTGGCAGCCGGGGAATCGGCAGTGTCTGTCGCGAAGTCGGACTGCTGCGGCGGTGAGGGTGTCGGGTCGGTAGATGAGGGCCCGTTCGGTGAGCGGGTCGCGTCCGATGGGCTTGCCGAGGGTGGGGTTGGCGGTGATGGCTGCTTCGAGTGCGGCGGCGAGGGAGGCGTTGCCGAGGAAGAGGCCGGTCCTTGTACGGCCTGCCGATGTGCTGATAGTTGCGTCGGTGGCCCGGTGGATAGCAGTCAGGTCGAGGGCAGAGCTGTGCCGTATGCCCCGGCCGACGGGTGTGTGAGTACAGAACCGGGCTGCAGCGGAGGTCAGCGATCCGGTTCGGCGTTGGTGCCGGCTGCCGTCGCCGGCGGTACTGGCAGTCGAGCCTTGACCTGATGCCGGGCTTTCCGCCGACATCGGACTTCTCGTCGTGGACTCGGATGTATTGGATCCGGATGTTATTGCTGGAGGGCGCGATTCTGAACAGCTTGCTGCTCTATCAGGTTTCCGCGATGTGCATTCCGCGTCTACGTCGTGGGCGGTGTCTGATGTTGCCTCCGCTAGCGGGTCGGCCGCTGGTTCCCCCGCACGTGTGGCTGCGTGCTTCCGGACAGGACCAGCGGCACTTGGTTCGGGAGTTGCGGACGGGTCGTTCGCTGGTACGTGCGTGGACTCGTGGCTCGTCTCGGAATCGTCTACCTGCACTTTAGGTGCCGCCGGTGTCGATGCCGAGACGTCCTCTCCGGGTGCACATGCAGGCGAAGGGGCCGAAGTCGGTTCGGTAGAGGAATCAGACTCTCCACCCGAATCCGTTGCCGACCCAATTCCAGCATCAACATCAGCAGCTTCCGCACCTGCTTCTGCATCGGCAGCCGAACCGGCGTAGGCATCCTGATTCGTAGCATCGTCAGTATCGGCACCCGCGTCAGCAGCCGCGTCGGCGTCGGTGTCCGGATACGCCTCCTCGTCTGCGTCTGCGTCCTCGTCCTCGTCCTCGTCCTCGACTGCGTCTGCCTCTGCCTCTGCCTCTGCCTCTGCCTTTTGCATCCGCGTCTACGTCTGCGTCTACGTCCGCCACCGTTCCCGCTTCGGGTTCTGTTGCAGCCCTGTCCGTCTCGCCGTCGGTGCGTCGTTCCCATTCCCCAGTTTCCGCGTTCTGCACCGCCAAGCCGAGTTTCTCTGCGAGCGTGACTGCCTCGGTGAGCAGGATCTGCCACTGACTGTTGCGCGCCAACTCCCGCGCAAGTTCGGGGTCGATCGAACCATGGCCGGCCAGGTACGCCGGATCAGAGAGGAGTCCGATGAGGGTCGCGATATCGACGGTGACCATCGTCAACGGCACCCGCCGATCCGGCAGCTCAGCATCTGTCTTCGGGCAATCCTCGCGCTGGCACAGACACGCCAGGCGGGGTTCGCCGTGCATCCGGGCCATGAACGCATCGCACAGGCGTTCCTTCTTACCGCGGGGGTCCTTCGGGCAGAGGGTGTCGGCCATCTCCTCGAGGAGTTGCCATGCGGCGGCGGCTTCGGGCGCGGTCAATTCAGCTCGGATGCGAGCCAATTCCCCGGCGGGACTGTAGGTGACGGTGCGAAATCTCTTGGCGAACTCCCGCAACGCTGCCGCTTCCTCCGGGGCGACGCGCAGCAGAACGTCCCAGATCTCCTTCTCGAGCGGACCGGGGGAATTGCGGCGGGCGGCTTCGACGATCTCACCCTCGACGGACCTGACGATGTCGTCGGACAGGTTGTCGAGGATCCGGCACACAGTCCGTACTCGTGGAAGGTCGATCTCCCCGGACTCGAAGACCTTCTTCACCAGGGGCAGTCGGGTGTGGAGGGCGACTCCGACCGAGATGTACGCCTCGGCAACAGTCGCCGAACACCCCAACGCCACCGCCATTTCGGTGCGTCCGTATCGGCTGTAGTGCTTGTGCTTGGTGTCGAGGGTGATCCAGTTGCAATGCACGCGATAGCACGCGGCGATCTTGCGGGCCGCTTGACGGTTTTCTGCTTGCGCGGCAGCGGTCAAAGCGTCCAGTGACACGGTCGGTATTGCCATCGGTTTCACCCCCCAGTGAACCGAACCAGAACTGATGTTCGAACTGAAAGAAGACTAACCCGAGCCACCGACAAGAACGTGACAGCCGAGATTGCCGCGGCTGAGCTGCGAAGACCCCTCTACACTCCACACCATGAGCGAGTCCGAATCCACGTCAGAACTCGCCGAGTTGCGCGCACGCGCATCCCGCGGCGACCAGGATGCCGTCGACGAGTTGGTGGAACTCGCAGGTTCCCGCAACGACCTCGACGAACTCCGCTCCCTTGCCGATGCAGGCAGCAGCGATGCCGTCGACATACTCGTCGAAATTGCCGGTGAACGCGGTGACCGCGCCGAGTTGCAGAGGTTGGCGGCCGCAGGCAACCAGGACGCCGCAGACGTCCTGAACGAATTGGGAGACTAAGCAGGCCGCGCCCCCAGTTGCACTGTGAGTCGGTGCGCCGCATCGAGGAGCAGGGTGCCCAGCTCGCGACGCCGATCCTCGCGGAACCTGGTCTCGACACCGGTCACACTGAGCGCCCACGCCGGCTTGGCGGCTCGATCGAAGACGGCGGCACCGAGACCCCAACTACCCTCCACCAGCAGGGCCGGGTTCACGGCGAATCCCGTGGTGCGAGTCTGGGCAATTCGTTCGCGAACAGCGTTGTGAGAGTGACTCTCCCCCCATTCCGGCACCAGGTCCACGCCGTCGAGGTACTCGTCGACCTCCCGATCGGGTAGATGCGCCAGAATGGCCAGACCCGCCGACGCCACTCCGAGTGGCAGTCGGATTCCCTCGTACAACACATGAGACCGCAGCGGGAAGCTCCCCTCGACCCGGAGCAGGCACACCGTCTCCGATCCCCGTCGGGCCGACAGGAACGCACTCTCACCACTCTCGGTGGCCAACCCCTGCACTACTTTTCGTGCCTGGTCGGTGATGTCGTACCGCAGCGCTGCCATGGACCCCAGCAGGTAGATTTCCGGCCCCAGCGACCAGCGACCGGTGCCGGCGTCCCGATCCACGAATCCTTGGTCGGCGAGAGTGGACAGCAGCCGGTGCGTGGTCGGGCGTGCGATACCGGTCGCCCGCGCGAGCACAGTGGTCGATGCACCCGACGGCTCCTCGGCACCTGCTGCGCGCAACAACGAACAGATCTTTCCGATCACACTGGCGTTGGCTTCCGATGACGTCACCCAGGCATCGTACGTCCATTCAGTGGACGCCTCATCCGAATCTGTTCACCGGACGAGCAGATGACCGCGCGTGCTTCCTATAAAGGCACAGCTCAGGTTCACTGACCACTACGTTTGCTCGACGAACACATCAGGAGCTACAAGTGACTGGAAAGACCTACGCGTCCGCTGCCGACGCGGTCGCAGACATCGGACGAGGCGCGACCCTCGCGGTCGGCGGCTTCGGATTGTGCGGCATCCCGGATGCCCTCATCGAGGCCATCGCGAACACCGATGCCGCCGAACTCGAAGTGTTCTCCAACAACTGTGGAGTCGATGGCTACGGACTGGGAATCCTGTTGGCAGCCGGTCGCATCCGACGAGTCACTGCTTCCTACGTCGGCGAGAACAAGGAGTTCGCACGCCAGTACCTGGCCGGCGAGCTCGAGGTCGAGCTCACCCCACAGGGCACGCTGGCCGAGCGACTCCGCGCCGGCGGCAACGGCGTACCTGCATTCTTCACCCCCGCAGGGGTCGGCAGCCCCATCGCCGACGGCGGGATGCCGTGGCGCTATGACGCCGACGGTTCCGTCTCGATCGCGTCGCCGCCCAAGGAAACTCGGGTGTTCGGCGACAAGCGATATGTTCTCGAAGAGTCGATCAACGCCGATTTCGCGTTGGTGCACGCCGAAACCGGCGACACTGCAGGCAATCTGGTGTTCGACAAGACCGCGATGAACTTCAACCCCCTCGCGGCGATGGCGGGCAGAATCACCATCGCGCAGGTCGAGAATCTCGTCGAACCCGGCGAGATCGACCCGGCCCACGTGCACCTGCCCGGCGTGTTCGTTCAACGCGTCGTCCACACTGGCCCCCAGGACAAGCGCATCGAAAAGCGCACCGTCAGTTCAGGAGTTCGAGCATGACCGCAGGATGGACCCGCGACCGGATGGCAGAGCGCGCGGCGGCCGAGATGGTCGACGGCGAGTACGTCAACCTCGGCATCGGACTGCCGACACTGATTCCGGGGTACCTGACCGACAAGGTCAACGTCACTCTGCACTCGGAGAACGGCATCCTCGGCACCGGGCCGTACCCCACCGAGGACGAGGTCGACGCCAACCTCATCAACGCGGGCAAAGAGACCGTCACCGTCAATCCCGGTGCAGCGTACTTCGATTCGTCGTTGAGCTTCGGAATGATTCGCGGCGGCCACATCGACACCGCCGTGTTGGGCGGCATGCAGGTCTCACGCACCGGCGACCTCGCCAACTGGATGGTGCCCGGCAAGATGGTCAAGGGCATGGGCGGGGCGATGGACCTCGTGCACGGTGCCCGGCGCGTCATCGTGGTCATGGAACATGCCGACCGCGAGGGCAATCCGAAGATTCTCAAAGCCTGCACCCTGCCACTCACCGGCCAGGGCGTGGTGGACCGAATCATCACGAACTTGGCCGTCATCGACGTCGTCGGAGACGGAACGCTCGCCCTCGTGGAGTTGGCACCTGGAGTGACCGAAGAAGAGGTCACCGCAGCAACCGGATCGGCGTTGACCGTCCGTTAACATGACTGTAGGCTCGAACATCGAATGATGTTCGAGCCCACAGTGTTACGTGTCAGTCGGGAATCATGTCGAACGTGTCCGGATGCGGACCGTTCCGACCGTCTTCGCCCTTGTCCAGTGCAGTGATGGCATCGACGTCAGCCGCGCTGAGCTCGAAGTCGAAGATCTCGAAGTTGGCCTTCACCCGCTCCGGCGTCACCGACTTCGGGAAGATGATGTTACCGCGCTGGATGTGCCACCGCAGCACCACCTGGGCGACGGATTTGCCTGTCGCGTCGGCGATTCGCTTCAGTTCGGCGTCGTCGAGAACGTTGCCCTGGGCGATCGGTGACCACGCCTCGGTGGGGATGGCGTGCTCACGGCCGTAGGCCCACACCTCGTTGTTGACGAAGTACGGGTGCACCTCGATCTGGTTCACTGCGGGGACCGTCTCGCTCTCCTCCGCCAACCGGTCGAGGTGGGCCGGCTGGAAGTTGGACACGCCGATGTTGTGGGCGCGACCATCGGCGACGAACTCCTCCAACGTCTTCCACGTGGAGACGAAGTCGCCGTCGTAGCGGGTCGGCAGCGGCCAGTGGATCAGAAAGAGGTCGACGTAATCGGTCCCGAGGTCGCTGAGCGTCTTGTCGAACGCCGTGCGCGCATCGTCGGGCTTGTGGAAGCCGTTGTTGAGCTTGCTGGTGACGAACACCGATTCGCGATCGATCCCCGAGTTGCGGATGCCTTCGCCGACCTGCTTCTCGTTGCCGTACATCTCGGCGGTGTCGATGTGCCGGTAGCCGATCTCGAGCGCCGTCTCGACGGCCTTCGCGGTCTCGTCCGGTTCGATCTGGAAGACGCCGTAGCCGAGCTGAGGAATCTGCTTGCCATTTCTGAGCGTGACGTTGGGTACCTGAGTCATATCGCCGGGGTGCCCGCCCACTTGCACCTTCAAACCGGGTGAAATGATGCGTACGTGATAGTGCAGCGCATTCGGCGCGTCGTCGACGGAGTTGCCGAGAAGTTCGGCCGCTCCACCTCCGCTCTGATCGCTCCCGAACGCGACTTCGACCCCGCGCACCCGTGGTTCCTCACCTCTCCTGAGCGGGGCAACGACGACACCCGCATTTCGGCGTGGACCGAGGGCAACCGCGTCGAGAATCTGGTTCACGGCAAGACCTACTTCGCGGCGCTGGCGCAGGCTCTCGAGCAGACCGAGCGCGGCGATCTGGTGCTCTTCACCGATTGGCGCGGAGACCCGGAGCAGCTGCTCACCGACGACGGAGTGACCGTCGAAGATGCCCTGTCCGCCGTCGCACATCGCGGTGGCGTCGTCAAGGGCATGGTGTGGCGCTCCCACATCGAAACTCTCGGGTTCACCGGCCCGAAGAACCGCAAGCTCGCACAGAAACTCGAGGAGGCGGGCGGCGAGGTCATTCTCGATCAGCGGGTGCTGGTCACCGGAAGCCACCACCAGAAGTTCGTCGTCATTCGCTACGGCAGGGATGATCTGCCCGATGTCGCGTTCGTCGGTGGTATCGACCTGGCCCGTGCTCGACGCGACGACGCCGATCATTTCGGCGATCCTGTCTCGCGTCCCTTCCCTCCCGAGTACGGCGAGATTCCGGCGTGGCACGACGTGCAGGTACAAATCGAGGGCCCGGCGGTGCGAGACGTCGAGGACGTATTCCGTGAACGGTGGGAAGATCCGGCGGCGCTCTCACGCCTGCCGTGGCACGCCATCCCCGACTTTCTGCGCGGCGTCACGCGTGAGCCGTCGGAACTACCGACTGCGGCTGCGGCCCCGGAGCCGCAGGGCACGTGCTCGGTGCAGCTGCTGCGCACCTACCCTCGTCGGCGGCCCGCCTACCCGTTCGCCACGCGGGGTGAGCGCAGCGCGGCGCGCGCGTACGCCAAGGCTCTCGACCGGGCCACCGAGTTGATCTACATCGAGGACCAGTACCTGTGGTCGGTCGACATCGCTCGGGTGTTCGCGGCGGCGCTGGAGCGCAAACCTGATCTGCGGATGGTGGTGGTGGTCCCCAAGCACCTCGACGACGACAGCAACTTGACCATTCCCTCTGCGCTACTGGGACACTCGGCGGCGCTTCAGGTCATCCGGGCGGCCGGCGGTGACCGCGTACTGGTACTCGACATCGAAAACGACCGCGGCATACCGGTATACGTGCACGCGAAAGTCTGCATCATCGACGACGTCTGGGCAGCAGTGGGATCGGACAACTTCAATCGTCGCTCGTGGACCCATGACTCGGAGCTGACCGCGGCGATCATCGACGAGCAACGGGACGACCGCGCTCCGCTCGACCCGGCGGGCCTCGGCGACGGGGCCAGAACCCACGCCCGCAATCTCCGGCTCGAACTGATCCGCGAGCATCTGGGACGGGCCGACGGCGACGACGCCGACCTGGTCGATCCGCAACAGTTCTTCGACGTGGTCTCGGCGAGCGCAACGGCACTCGACAACTGGCACCGCAACCCGTCCGCGAAGACTCGGCCCGTCGGCCGGCTGCGCAAACACGACATCAAGGTTCCGCCCGTCTGGCAGCAGCGACTGGCCGCACTTGCCTATCGACTCTTCGTCGACCCCGACGGACGCCCCATCGGAATGCGCCTGCGTCGGCGATTCTGAACGGGATCACCTGTTTCGGGCGTGCCACAGCGGGCATTCGCTATCGGTGTCTCCCTCCTCACATGCACCCAGCTCACGTACACCCAGCGCCCTCGTTTTCGCCCCGTCCCCATTGCTGACGGTGACTCTCGACGCCGCCCCCGACGGCAGTACCGAACTGCACGTACACGCAGGTGGTCAGGGCCACTGGATTGCGCGGATGGCGTCGGTTCTCGGTCTCGATGTCACACTCGCCGGCGTCTTCGGCGGGGAGATCGGTGGGGTGCTGCGAGGCATCGTCGAGCGTGAGGGCATCTCCGTCGTCTCCGTCGACATCGGCCAGGAGAGCGGCTCCTACGTCCACGATCGTCGCAGCGGCGAGCGCGAGGTCGTGGCCACGGTCGATCCACCCCCACTGAGCAGGCACGTACTCGACGATCTGTTCAGCGCAGCGCTGGCCACCGGTGCCCGCAGCGACGTCGCCGTCCTGGGCGGGCCGCACACCGACGACATCGTGCCGGCGGAGATGTACGAGCGACTGTGCGCGGACCTTCGGGCGCTCGATGTCCCGGTGGTGGCCGACCTGTCCGGGCCGACGATGCAGGCTGCTCTCGCCGGCGGGCTCACCGTACTCAAGGTCAGTCACGAGGACCTCATCGCCGACGGCGGAGCCGAGTCCGAGGACCCGAAGCACCTGATCGACGCCATGCGAAAGATGCACGACGACGGTGCCGAGGTGGTCGTGATCTCACGCGCGGACGATCCCGCCCTGGCGCTGGTGGACGGAGAGGTGCTGGAGATCGTCACCCCGGGTCTGCAGATGGTCGACCACCACGGCGCGGGCGACTCCATGAGCGCCGGTATCGCCACCGGCATCGCCCAGGGGATGTCGATGCAGGAGGCGCTGCGTCTGGGCGGCGGCGCGGGTACGGCCAACGTCACCCGCCGCGGCCTCGGGAGCGGACGAAAGGACCTGGTACTCGGGCTGACCGAGTCGGTCGAGGTACGGCGCTACGAGAAGGCAGGCAAGAAGTGAGGGCCCTGATCACCAACGACGACGGTGTAGGCAGCGACGGCATCGCCCTGCTGGCACGGGCCGCGCTCGACGCCGGACTCGAGGTCGTGGTGGCTGCTCCCCACGAGGAGCGCAGCGGTGCCAGTGCATCGTTGACGGGGCTGGGCGTCGACGACCGCCTCGGTATCGAGCTGACCCGGATCGCGGGGCTGCCCGACGTGACGGCGTACGCGGTTCAGGCCTCACCGGCCCTCATCGCGTTCGTCGCTACCCGAGGGGCATTCGGCGACCCACCCGACGTAGTGCTCTCGGGCATCAATCACGGCCCCAATACCGGTGCCGCCGTGCTGCATTCGGGAACCGTGGGCGCGGCCTTGACGGCCATGACGCACGGAGTCCCGGCCATGGCACTGTCGTCGATCGCCACGCGGCCGAAGCATTGGGACACCGCCGAACACGTCGCACATCTGGCGGTGACGTGGATGATCGCGAACCTGACCGTCGATGCCGTGATCAACGTCAACATTCCCGACGTTCCTCGGTCGGACTTCGCCGGAATCGTCCCGGCCTCGCTGGCTCGCCACGGCGCGGTCCAGGCCGAGATAGGCGATCGTGGAGAAGGATTCGTCACCGTTCGATTCGATGAAATAGCAGCCGAAGGCGGCGATTCCGACGCCTCCTTCCTGGCGCGAAACTGGGCGACCGTCACCGCCCTGCGTGCCCCGAGCGAGGTGGACAGCGTCGACCTCTCGACGCTGCGTGAGTGATTTCGGTGCGGTGGACCCGAATGTGTCGGTGCCCTCGGGCACACTGGAATCACGCATTGCCACGGACCTAGGGGGTCACCGCGTATGACATTTCATGCCGTAGTTCCACCGTTTCTACTCGAGCGTCTCCAGGGCGCCGGTGCCCGAGCGACGCTGCTCGCCGACCGCGAGATGCGGGCGGGCCGAGAAATCGTCCAAGCCCGCACCGCCATCGCTCCGCGGACCGGTGGAACACTCGAACGCACCATCTCCGACGCCAAATCGACCCGCGACCTTCCGGGCCTGCGTGTTCGCGCCGAGGGCGAGGCTGCCACCGGCGATGCCGCCACGGACGAGGCGTACGACGGACTCGGTGCCACGTACACCTTCTTCGACGAGGTGTACGGCTACTCGAGCCTCGACGGCAGCGGACTGCCCCTCGATGCGACGGTGCACTACGGCCAGGACTACGACAATGCGTTCTGGGACGGCTCGCGCATGGTGTTCGGCGACGGTGACGGCGAGGTGTTCGCGCGCTTCACCGTCTCGCTGGGCGTCATCGCACACGAACTGGCGCACGGCTTCACGCAGTACACCACCCCGCTCGAATACAAGGACCAGGCCGGCGCACTGAACGAGTCGATCTCCGACGTGTTCGGCGCTCTGGTGGAGCAGTACACGGCGAAGCAGAACGCCGAGGACGCGTCCTGGTTGATCGGTGAAGGTCTGTTTCTTCCCGCAGTCCAGGGCAAGGCGCTGCGCTCCTTGCTCGAGCCTGGCACCGCGTACGACGACGATGTACTCGGCAAGGATCCGCAGCCGGCGAGCATGGACGATTTCGTCGTGACCACCGAGGACGAGGGCGGGGTGCACATCAACTCGGGCATCCCCAATCGCGCATTCGCCGTCGCGGCGACCACACTGGGCGGCCCGGCCTGGGATCGCATCGGGCAGGTCTGGTTCGACACCATGACCGTCGGCGGGCTCTCGCCCACGGTCGATTTCGCCGGATTTTCCGCCGCGACCGTCGCTGCGGCGAACAAGCGATTCGGGGCGGGCTCGGACGTTGCAGAGGCCGTGGCCACGGGTTGGTCTACCGTGGGAGTTCAGACAACACGGGAGCCGAGCGACGATCGGGTGTGATCGAGGGGCATGAGCCTGCGCATCGAGGTACTGCGAACCGGCGGGATCGCCGGTATGTCCAAACGCGGAGTGGTCGAGACCGACGAGCCGGAATGGCAATCGCTGGTCGAAGCTGCGCGCCCGTACCTCGCTGAGCCGCCCCCACCGGAGCCGGCCGCGGCGCAGGCCCGCGACACCTTCACGTGGAGCGTGTCGGTGGGCGAGCAGTCGTGCCGAGTAGGCGATTCTGCTCTGACCGGGCCGCTACGCGACCTCGCGGAGCGCACGCTCCGCGAGGGTCGCGTGAGGTAGCCCGCGAGGATCGCGTCAGTGAACGCAGCAGTTCGGCTGAACCGCTCAGGCTTTCCATTCCGCACTGCGTTCCGGGGATGCCTCGGCCAATGCCTTGACGGTGTCGTCGATACCGAAATCTTTGCCGTACAACGGAGTTCCGGGCTGCTGACGCCAGGAATCCGCGAGGGTCCCCGCGTCGACCGGGTCGAAGCCGAGTTCGTCGATCACCGCGAACACCGACTTCTTCGACTCTGCGTCGTCCCCGGCGATCGGCAGCGCGATGCGCCCCTCGGTTCCCGCAGGCATACCCTTCTCGAGCAGGTGCTTGTACCAAATTCCGTTGAACGCCTTCACAACCGGTTCACCCAGCTGCTGGGAGACCCACACGCTTTCGGGTGTCCCGCCTTCGATGTCCTCGATCAGCCCATCGCGCTGCTGCGGGTAGTAGTTGTTGGTCTCGATGATCGGCGCACCGGGCTTGCGTGCGCTGGTGATACCGGCTGCGAGGTCGGGCACGTTCTTCTGCGGGATACTCAGAATCACCAGGTCGGCATCCTCCGCCGCGTCTGCGGCCCACACCGCCGCCGCACCGGTTTCCGTAGCCAGCTCCGCCAGGGTCTCCGGGTCGCGCGAGTTCGAGAACCGAACCTCGTGGCCGAGCGCCGTCAACCGCCGCACGAGGGTTCCGCCGATGAATCCACTTCCGATGATGCCAATTTTCATGTCCGGAACAAACGATCCCCGACTCGATCTATTCCCGTCAGGAACCCACCGAGACCTTCGCGCGGGGCCGGCCGAACTTCATCGCCTTGTCCACGAGCTTCCCGTACCGCAGAACGGGCAGGTCACGGAAGTAGTTCATCCGCAGCTTCCACGGAGTCTCGCTACCCTGCCTCGGGAAGTTGTCCACTGCTCGCAGCACGTACCCGGCTGCGAAGTCGAGGAACGGCTCCTCGTCCACGGACGGATCACGCTCGAGCTCGACGGTGCTGTACCCGTTCTCGTCCATGTGCGCGAGGAGCCGCATGACATAGTTCGAAACCATGTCGGCCTTGAGCGTCCACGAGGCGTTGGTGTACCCGACGACGAACGCGAAGTTGGGGATACCGGTGAGCATCATGCCCTTGTACGCCATGGTGCTGGGCAGATCCACGTCCTTGCCGTCGATACGGAAGGTGGCACCGCCCAACGCACTGAGATTCAATCCCGTTGCAGTGACGACGATATCGGCGTCGAGGTGCTGACCGGACTTCAACTTCAGGCCCGTCTCGGTGAAGCTGTCGATGTGATCGGTGACGATCGAAACCTCGTCCTTGCGGATCGAGCGGAACAGATCGTTGTCCGGCACCAGGCACAGGCGCTGATCCCACGGGTTGTACGACGGGGTGAAGTGCGTGTCGAGGTCGTACCCCTTCGGCAGCCATCCCTCCTGCAGCTTCCGGATTCGCTTCTTCATGAATTCCGGGTACTTCTGGCTCAACGTGAAGATCAGCATCGCCATCGACACGTTCTTGAGCCGAGTCACGCTGTACGCCCACTTCTTCGGCAGCCGCTTGCGCAGCGTCTGCGCGATCGGATCCTTCGAAGGCAGAGACAGAATGTAACTCGGCGAGCGCTGCAGCAGCGTGACGTGCTCGGCCTCACGAGCGAGATTGGGTGCCAACGTGATTGCCGTGGCACCGCTGCCGATGACGACAACCTTCTTGCCCGCGTAGTTCAGATCCTCGGGCCAGTGCTGGGGGTGGATCACCTGCCCACCGAAATTCTCCTGGCCGACGAACTCCGGGCTGAAGCCCTTGTCGTAGTCGTAGTAACCACTGCACGAGAACACGAACGACGCGGTGATGGTCACTGTTTCGTCGGTGTCGCTACGCAGCGCGGTCACTGTCCAGAACTGCTGCTCGGACGACCACTCAAGCGCAATCACCTTGTGGTGGTACCGAATGTGCTTGTCCACACCGGCTTCTCGCGCGGTTTCGACGATGTAGTTACGGATATCGGAACCGTCGGCGATGGATTTCTCGCCCATCCACGGCTTGAAGCTGTAGCCGAGGGTGTACATGTCGGAGTCGGAGCGAATACCGGGGTAGCGGAACAGATCCCACGTACCGCCGATCGCCCCGCGGCTTTCCAGGATGGTGTACGTCTTCCCGGGCAGATCGTGCCCCAGGTGACGCGCGGCCCCGATCCCGGACAGGCCGGCACCGATGATGAGGACATCGACCTCGGGGGTGGTCAGTACGGCAGTCATGGCAACGATTCCTTCGGTGGGGGGTCAGCTGGTCTTGTTGCGTGCGCTCTCGGACCTGCCGAGGCGCGCTACTTCTTCGTCCATCTTGGGCAGGATCGTCGGCACGTGTTCGAGCATGCTGCGATCGCCGACCCGCGAGGTGATGACGGCCTTGAACCAGGACGCGGCACCCACCCACCGCGGCACGTAGACGCGACGCTTGCGCTTGGCCAGGCCGTCGACGAACGCGTCGACGCACTGCTCGACGGTCATCGTCTTGCCGAGGGGGCCGGGCAGTACCGCGAGCAAATCCTGGAACGCCGTGAGATCGGACTTCGCGTCCTGCACCATCGGGGTGTCGATCCACGCCATGTGGGCCGAGCCGACGTCGACTCCTCGGTAGTTCACTTCCAGCCGAAGAGCATTGGCGAAATGCTCGGCCGCGGCCTTGCTCGCGTTGTACGCGGCCAAGCCGGGGCACGGGGTGAATGCAGCCAGCGAGGAGACCACCAGGATGTAGCCGTTGCGTTCGATCAACGACGGCAAGGCCGCGCGAACGGTGTTGAACACGCCCATGACGTTGATGTCCATGACGCGTTGGAACGTCGCCGGATCGACCTGCATAATCGACCCGTAGCTGGCGATCCCGGCGTTGGCGAGAACCAGATCGATGCCTCCGTAGGCCGCGATACCGCCATCGACCGCGCGCTGCATATCGTCGAGATTCCGCACGTCGGCGACGTACGCCTCGGCCTTCAGCTGCGCTGCGACCTCGCGGAGCGGGGCCTCGTCGACGTCGACCAGTACCAACTTGGCTCCCTTACCCGCCAGCGCACGGGCGGTCTCGGCACCGATCCCTCGGGCCGCACCGGTGATCAGAACGACCTTGTTCCGCAGCGTCGATGACGCCATGTTTCCCCCTCGCTCGAGATGCATTCTTGGGAACACTTTGCATCTGATACCGAGCGGTGTCAAGATCTGTCTGTGACTACCCATCACAGTGAAGTAGGCCGCACCTACCGCGGCGCTCCCCCGCAGCAGCGGCAGCAGGAGCGTCGAACTCGACTGCTCGACGCCGCCGTCGAGGTGTTCGGCACCAGCGGTTACCGAACGGCGACCGTCGAAAAGGTGTGCGCCGAGGCAGGGCTGACCAAGCGCTACTTCTACGAGTCCTTCACCAACAGCGAAGAACTCCTGATGGCTACCTACGCCCGGGCCACCGACGCGATGCGCGAGAGCATCCTGGCCGGAGCCGCCGCCGAAAACGCTTCCAGCGAACAGGTGCTCAGGGGAGCCCTGACCGGCTTCTTCACGTTCGTCGCCGAACAACCGAAATCGGCCCGCATCGCCTTCGTCGAGATCCTCGGAGTGTCCCCCACCGTCGACGCGCTGTACCGCAAGACCACCACCTCGTTCTCGGCGACGGTGCTACAGGTGGCCGAGACAGTCGGGTCGAGCCGAGGCCTCGCCGGGCCGAACCGTCGAACATTGGCGATGGGCCTGGTGGGTGCCGTTCTCACCATTGCTCAGCAGTGGCTGCTGTCTCCCGAACGCGAACCCCTGGATTCGGTGATCGCCAGTGCCCACACCATCCTCGCCGCGGTGGTGTTCGGACGCGTCGACGACTGAGCAGCGGTCATTCCCTGCTCTGCAGCGGCTCCACCACGGCGTCGGCGGTAGAGCGTTCACCGGATTTGACGACCACGACACCGAGCAGAATCAGTGCGCCACCGGCCAATTGGATCGGGCCCGGAGCCTGGCCGAGCAACAGCCACGCAAACACCAGCGCCGCAACCACTTCCATCAGACCCATGAACGACGCCAACCGCGAGCCGAGGCGTCGGCCGGCCGCGATACCGAGCACGTAGGCCAACGCGGCCGTCACCACACCGAGGCCGATGATCGGGACCCACCACGGCACAACGGCATTCACGAAAGTGACATCGGTCAGCGGAGCGGTGAACGGGACGATGCCGACCAGTCCGGCAGCGAGCAGAATCAGTCCACCAGCGAGCAGACCGCCGCCGGCAAGCACGATCGGCGGCAAGCCGTTGCTCTCGTCGGCCGACAGCACCCAGTACACGGCCGCACCGGCCATCGCGCCGAGTGCCCACAACACGCCGACGGTGTCCACGTCCGCACCGGAGATCAGGTCGAGCACGAGCACCAGACCCATCGCGGCCAACAGCGCACCCACCAGCGTCAGCCGACCGGGCCGCTGCTGGTGTCGAAACCACATCCAGCCGATGACGGCCACCGGCGAGGTGAACTCGATCAGCAGCGCGACGCCCACGTCCATCCGGCCGACCGCGTTGAAGAAGGCGAGCTGACAACCGGCCACCGCGAAGGCCCCGTACGCAACAAGAAGCTTCCAGTTCTTCGCCAGCAGGCTCCAGCGCCCGCGCAGCGCGAGGACGGACGGAATCAGCAGAACGATCGCCGCCAACAGAATCCGCGCAGTCACCGCGGCCCCGGCCGTCCAGCCGGCGTCGAGCAAACCCTTGGCCAACGAGCCGGAGAGCCCGAACGACGCGGCCGACGCCACCGCGAAGACGAGTCCGGACAGGCGTCGAGACTGCGCCGCAGCGGCGGTGGAAGACGCGAGCTGCGCGTCGGTGTCATGAGTGTTGGCCGTCATGACATGTGACAGTAGAGACCGACTTGGTAAGGTGTCAACATGCTTTTTGCTCATGACGCGGAGTTGTCGTTGCTGTCCGCAGTGGCATTGGCCAATTCCGCCGAGGAACCGGACACGCTGACCACACGCGAGGAGCTGGCAACGTTCTTCACCGAACAGGGCTACTCCGGCCGCTTCGACGGCGACGACGCCGAACTCGAGGCGGTGAGAGCACTGCGGCCGACCCTGCGCGCACTACTCACCAGCAGCCGAGACGAGGCTGTTGTCGAGGTGAACCGTCTACTCGCCGAGTCGTCCGCCCTGCCGCGGTTGGTTCGTCACGGCGACCTCGACTGGCACATTCACGCCGTGGCCGACGACAGCCCCCTGGCCACCCGCATCGTCGTCGAGACCGCAATGGCGATGATCGACGTCATCCGCGCCGACGAGCTGTCGCGCTTCGGCGTCTGCGCCGATCCGGACTGCAATGGGCTGGTTCTCGATCTCTCACGCAACCGTTCCCGGAGGTTCTGCAGCACCACCTGCGGCAACCGCGCAGCCGTTGCCGCATATCGGGCACGCAAGGCTCAGTGACGGCGCCCACTGACGGCTCCGACGGGCTTAGACGACGGCTTTTCGGGTATACGCGGTCCGAACTGATGGAAAGGAATTGTCCCTTATGGTCGAGAAAAGGCCTACCGAGAAGACAAGCATGGTCAGAGCAGTCGAAAACATGCTGGGCGTCATCCTGATCTTTGCCGGAATCGCTGCAGCAGGCGGTCTGATCGCCGCATTGGCAGGCGGCTTCGAGGGTTGGGCGATCATCGCCGCAGTCGCCGTCATCGTATTGTTCGCCGGCGGATTCTTCGCCGTTCGCGACGGTGCTCGCCGCCGGGCCCGCGAATCGAATGCGGTCGTCTACGCCCCCGACAACACGAACGAACTGTTCGACGTCGACCCGAGCACAGGAGAACGCACTCCGCACCGGGATTAGTACGCCCCCTACTGCCAGGCGCAGTAAGTACCCCTCACCAGATACGCTCACTGTCCACAATGGGTCGCGCAAGGCCGAATTCCGTCGTCGACGAAGAATTGTGGACACTCAGCGCACCTGTGTCGTCTCGCAGAGCCGCCAGCATGCTCGAACTCGGTGCATATCGGCTGATCCAGGTTGCTTGCACCGCGTGATAGAGATCCGGCTTCCCGCTCCACACCGTGGCCGCGGGTCTGTTGTCGGCGTCGAGTTCGTGATGCCAGGAGCCGTCGACACGGTCGATGAACGAGTCGGCGGCGATATCCCACCATTCGCGATAGTCCTTGTTGTAGCGGCCATTTCCGGTCCGACGGCCCAGTGTCGCGGCGGCGGCGATCGCCTCGCACAGCACCCAGTGCAAGCGCTCGGTCACCACCGGTTGCCCGGTCCAGTCCGTCGTGTAGACGAACCCGGGCGTCGGGCCGGGTTGCCATCCGTCCTGCGCCGCACGGTCGTACAGGGACGCGGCGGCGGCAACGTAGTCGTGGCCGCGGGGGCTGTCGGCTACGAGACTGGCCTGCACGAGAAGGCGCGCCCACTCGAATCCGTGCCCCACCGTTGCCCCGTACGGCTTGAACTGGTTCGCGGTATCGCCGCTGTTGTACTCGAGCATCGGTTCCCAGTCGGTTGTGAAATGCTCTGGTATTCGATACTCGTTCTTCTGGGACCAGCCGATCACGTTGTCGCACATCCGTACTGCGCGGCTCCGCCAGACATCGGGCGCACCCGCATCGGCCGCCGCCAACAGCGCCTCGACCATGTGCATATTGCCGTTGATACCTCGATAGTCGTCGAGCTCGGTCCAATCCACATTCCAGGTATCCGCGCACATCCCGTAGGTCTCGTCCCAGAAGCGCTGATCCACGATCTCGAGGGCGTTGTCGAGCAGCTCGCGGCCATTCGGGTGTCCCGCCGCCGTGGCCGCCGCTGCTGCCAGCACCACGAAGGCATGCGCGTACGCGGTCTTCGTCGCCTCGGGGGACGAAGCGTCGGCGCTCGACTCGAACCAACCGCCGTTCGTGCTGTCTCGCAACGTCGTCAGTAGACCCTCGAACACTCGATCCGCCCGTCCATGTGACCCCGGTCGACCCAGTATCGAAGCGAGGAAATGCACGTGGGCCATCCGCGCGGTGATGTAGGTCAGAGCCGGATGGCTCAGATCGGGCTTCCCGCAGTTGTCCAACCACACGGCACCGCCGTCGGGGTGCTCGAGCGAGCTACCGAAATCGAGAAGCCGAGCCGATTCGGTGTCGAGCCACAGCTGGTGCGCGGGCAAGGTCCACCACTGACGACGATCTCCGGATGTCATGAACTCATTCTGCGCGATCCGGACCGACGAGAGGCCGGCTTACCGAACCACTGTGTACCGCAGATACATCCAGCCCGACGTTCGGAAGTGCTTCTGCTCCTCCAACACCAGGTTCAGTCGGTGGCCGACAGGGAAGTACGGTTTTCCGCCGCCCAGGATGGTCGGCACGACGATGAGCTCGAACTGGTCGATCTGGTCGAACAACGACGCGGCCAGGCTTGCCCCGGCGACAGCCAACGTGCCCTCGGTCTCCCGCTTGAGTCGCTCCACTTCGGCGACGGCGTCGGCACTGCGGACCAGCCGGCAACCGTCGGGCACGGAGGTGAGGGTGTCGGAGAAGACCACCCGCGGAGTCGCCTTGTACAGTTCCGCGAACTCGGCTTCGACGGGGTCACCGGCCGCCCGTTCCGGGTCGGTCCAGTAGTCCTCCATGGCCTCGTACAGTCGCCGTCCGAACAGAAAGACGCTCGTGTCCACGGTCTGCTGATTGGAGAAACGATGCGATTCCTCGTCGGGCATCGAGTAGTCGAGGCTGCCGTCGGGGTCCTCGATGTAACCGTCGAGGGAAACATGCAGGTTGTAGGTCAGGATGGCCATGTCGCTCCAGAGGTCGGGTGGGTTTGCCAGTATCGACCTCTGCACCGCCGACAAGTCACCGGCCGATCCGCGGATCAGTCCAGGATGGCCGTTGCCTCGACCTCGACGAGGACATCGGGCTCGAAGAGATAGTCCACTCCGATCAATGACGCCGGCGGCATCGGGGTCGGGAGTCCGATCTCGTCGGCGACGCGGGTGACGCCGTCCATGAACTCGCCGATCAGCTCGGGAGCCCAGTGTGTGACGTAGAACGTCAACCGAAGCACGTCGTCGAAAGTTGCTCCTGCACCGGCCAATCCGATCGCGGTATTGCGCAGCGCCTGCGCAACCTGACCGGCGAGGTCGTTTTCGGCAACAGCCGACCCGTCCTCGCGCCGGCCGATCTGACCACTGACGTGGATGTGTCGAGAACCCTGACCCACCGCCACGTGGTGATACGGAGTCGGTTGCATCATTCCGGGCGGGGTGAATCGAGTGACGCTCATAGCGTTCCCTTCGTCGTCGAAATCCAGGTATAAGATTGATACCTGGTACACGAAAGACACTTCAAGGGAACCTGGTTTCATGACCGATACCGCCGAGCGCAACGCAGAACTGACGATCGGTGCCCCGCACCGCGAACTGCTCGACCAAGTGCTCGACAAATGGTCGCTGCAAGTACTCAACGAATTGTGCGAGCGCCGCTGCCGATTCAACGATTTGCGCCGCGCGATTCCCGAGGTGACTCAGAAGTCACTCACAGCAACTCTGCGAAAGCTCGAACGCAACGGGATCATCGAGCGTACGGTTCTGAGCACCCGACCGGTGGCGGTGGAGTATCACATCACGCCCTTGGGCAAAACGCTCCGAGCTCCCGTCGACGTACTGCTGGCGTGGGCAGATACACACATGGGCGACATCAAACGAGCACGAGACCGATTCGATGCCCTATGACGGTTCACGTCCAGTAGAGCAGCTGCGCGTCGGGTAGAACGCTGGAGAGCTCGTCGGTGAACCAGCTGCGCATCTCCGCCATCGTGTCCTTGGGGTAGACGTACTTCACTCCGCCGAATTTGTTGCGCTTGGCCGTGCGTGTGCTCTCGTCCATCTCCAGTTTCGTACCCGGATACCAGCTCAGCAGCACGTCCTTGCTCGACGGCGTGAACCGATGGGTGATGATTTCTGCAGTCAGGTCCAGATCGGGCACATCACGAACCGCGTCGGCGACATCGGCGAGCAGCCGACCGTACTGCTCGCGCCACTGCGGAATGGGCATGATCGGCGCGATCGTCAACCCCACTCGGTACCCGGCCATCGCCAGTTGCCGCAATGCCTCGATCCGAGCCGGCATACGTGCCGTGCCGCCTTCGAATCGATGCGCGATGTCATCTGCGTTGACCGACAAGCGAACTCGGGCCTTTCGGCCGTGATCGAGCGTCACCAACTCGCGAACGTCGTCGAACTTGGTGGTGAATCGCAGCGACACGTCGTCGCCGTAGACGCCCGCACCCACTCTGCGCACGGCCTCGGCGAGCGATCCCGTCACGTGTTCGATCCCCAACGGATCGGTGTAGCAGGACAACTCGAAGGTGGTGCCCTCGTGGCCGCGTTCCTCGGTACCGGAGGTGATGGAACCGCGGCCTGCGTGAGTGCCGATACCCGCCAATACGTCGTCGATGTTGGCGAACACCCGGGTGATGGGCGGCCCGGACAACGACCCCGCCAGATAGCAGTACTGGCAGTGCGCCGGGCAGCCCTTGGCCAGGTCGATCCGCCAGTCCGCGCTCGGCGGAATCGGTTGCGGCTTCAACACACTGGGCGGTGCAACGACCACCGCCATCGTCGTCTTGGCTCGCGCATAGGTTTGGCGCTCGGTCTCACCGCGCAACCCGGTGAGGCGATCGCCGGGAAGAATGTCGATGTCGGCGACGCCGGCTGCTTCGCACCGACGAAGAATCTCCGCGGTGTGCGGTAGCTCGGACGCGGATTTGGTGACCAGGACACGAGAGGGCGTCCAGAGTCGGGTGGGGGCAACCAGAAGATCATCCATTACTCGTGTTCAACGCACGGGAGAGCGCATAGCTTCCCGGTTGCCGCCGCTCGGAGCGTGATCAGCCGCTCCACGTGTCCGACGGGACCTCGGCGGGCCGACCCATCAGGAAGCCCTGTCCCTGAACCGAACCGGGGAGCGCCTCGAGCTGATCGATGGTTTCGATCCCTTCGACCACGCATCTCAGGTTCAGATCGCGGGCGAGGTTGATGATCGCCCCGACGATGCTGCGGCTCGTCGGATCACTGGTCATCGTCGCGGTGAAGGAACGGTCGATCTTCACCGCGCTGACCGGCAGGGTGGCGAGGTATCGCAAGCTCGCGAACCCGGTTCCGAAGTCGTCGATGGCAATGCCGACACCCGATGCGCGTAGATCGCCCAGCTGACGCAGCATCGAAGAACCGGACTCCAGAAGCACCGACTCGGTCAGTTCCAACACGAGGTCGACCGGTTCCATCCGATGCCGACCGAGGGCAGCACCGACTGTTGCCGACAGGTCGACGTGTTGAGCCTGCCGAGCACTGAAGTTCACGGCCATCGTGACACGGGGGTTCGATGCCGAGGCGGATGCATTCGCCGAACGCCAGTGCACGAGAGTGCTCAGCGCGTCGTCGAGCACCCGCACACCCAGCTCCGAGATGAGCCCCGTGTCCTCCGCCACCGGAATGAATCTATCGGGTGTGATCTCGGCACCGTTGTCGTCGCGCAAGCGGGCCAGTGCCTCGAAACTCACGAGCTGTCTGCTCTCGAGGTCGTAGACCGGCTGATACGCCACGCTCAGGTTCGCGGCACCCGGCCGACCGGAATCGAGCGCATCTCGCAGGGTCTGCTCCACGTACGCGCGCTCGAGTGCGTTCGCACGCAGCGCGTCGTCGAAGGTTTCGATCCGGTCTCTCCCGAGTTGTTTCGCTCGGTACATCGCGGAGTCCGCATCCCGCAGCACCTCCTGCGCGCTCGTGCCCTTTCGGACCAGCACCATCCCCACGCTGACCGACACCACGTACTGACGGCCACCGTGCACGATCGGTGCAGCGAGCACCGTACGAATGCGCTCGGCGACGCGCTCGGCCAACCCGCCCGCCCGCGTGTCGGATCCACCCGCTGCGGGCAACGCATCGATGACGAGAACGAACTCGTCACCTCCCACCCGGGCGATGGAGTCGTTCGCTCGCAGAACCGAGCGCAAACGTCGAGCAACCTCCACCAGAACCGCATCACCGGCTGCGTGTCCACCGGTGTCGTTGACGCGTTTGAACCCATCCAGGTCACAGAACAGCACCGCCGCAGCAGCCCCCGTCCTCGCGCCGCGCTCGATGGCCGATCCGATTCGTTCCAGCAACATCATCCTGTTGGGGAGGCCGGTCAACGGATCCTGCAGGGCTGCCTGCTCGAGCGCACGCTCCGACTCCACGACATCGGTCACCTCTCGCACCACCGAGAGCACCTCCACCGCCGCATCGGACGGCCCGTGCCGAAAGGGGGTCGTACGTCGTGAGAACCACCGCAGGGTGCCGTCGTCCCCGCGTACCCGGTATCGGACGCTGACACTCTCGCCTTCCGGCAGTGAGGCCGCTTCTCGATCTGCTGCCCGAACGACCTCGACATCCTCTGCGACGACGCCGTCCAGTCCATCCTCCCCGGCAGTGGCATCGTCGGATCGACCGAATCCACTCCACCGCGGCCGACCGTCGTCGACCGATCCGTTCGCACCGGGGCCGGTCGCGCCGGGGCCGGTCGACAACGACTGCAGGCTACGAGAAGCCCACGTCACCCGGCCGGATTCCACGGCGGTGACGACGGTGACGTCCGGCGATGCCGTCAACACCGCATCACGGAAGGCCCGCGCCTGCTCGAGCTCTTCTCTCGCTTTCCGCTCGGCGGTGACGTCCTCGGAGAGCACCAGCGCGCCGACGATGCGCCCCGCGACATCGCGCAGCGGTCTGGCTTCGACCTCGAAGATCGCACCCGTCCGGGAACTCTCGGTGTCGAACGACGATTCCTTACCGTCCAGGGCCGCTCTGTAATGGGGCTCGAGTCTGGCGTAGGCCTCCGGGGGCACGGTGTCTTGTAGCAGCTGTCCCTCCATTCGCCGTGGGTCGTATCCTTCCGCCATCAGTCCGGCACCTTCGACGAGAACGAATCGCAAGTCGCGGTCCATGACGAAGACCGACGTGTGCGGCAGGTTTGCCGCCAACTGTCGATAGCGGGCCTCGCTCGCATCGTCGAACATCGCGGGCGAGCGGAGCAACGGACCGTAAAGGCGACGCATACCCAGGTAGACGACACCGGCAAGTGCGGTCGACGCCGTCACCGCAATGTCGACGCTTCCGCCCATCGACTGGCGCATCGCGTCGAGCATCCCCGTATCGGACTCGCTGCCCAGATGTGCGGCATGGCTGTCGAGCCCGGGCAACAAATGCACCGCGTGAAGGAGGTGGTGTGCGGCGCAGGTCAGAAAGATCGCTGCGGTGGCGACCGCCAGGCGATTGGTTCGGAACTGTCCCGTTCGGAGCAGCCCCCGGACGATGAACGCCACGATCCCGAGATACGCCGCAGCGGTGATCCCGTTGAGGATCACGACCGAGACCCACCCGCTCACAGTGATCGCTCACCGGCGCGGCACGGGCAACACGGATCGCGGTGCAACTTCATCCAGACGACGGGCACGACGCGACCCCCAGGACTATGGCCGATGTGCGCCAGGGTCGGTACGCCGGTGAACGTCGGCAGACCGAAATCCCAACGCTTGTTGATTTGCGAAGGTTATCCCAATTCGATTGCGGACGCCTCTGTCGGCGCACAGTCGAAAGTAGGTGTCGATCTGCGGAACTCGTCGGCAAACCGCCAGCATTCCGGTTGCGGATTCTCCTCGGCCCGAAGATTCACCGACGCGTGGCCCGTCGGGTAAGAAGCTCTCATGCCTTTCGCAGACGAACTCCTCGGCTCGGAGCCGGCTCACACACTGTTTCGGACCATCCGCGCCGCCGCTCCGAGCGCTGATCTGTCGCTGCTCGAGGCGTCGATCGATCAGTTGGGTCCGCTCGCGCTTCGGGCCCGCGCCGATCTACTCCGTGACGCACTTCTGGCGGGGCTGCCCGGCGACTATTCGACGTTCGCTCGCACCATCCGACGGGCCGCCGAGGACCCTGTCTTCGAGGGTTGGCTGATCTGGCCCGTCACCGGCGCGATTGCAACGAAGGCTGTCGAGGAGCAGAACTCGCACGCATTCGACGACGGCATGTTCTTGCTCGCCGAGCTCACCGGCCGACTCACCTCTGAGTTCGCCATCCGCACTTTTCTGCGAGCCGATCTCGATCGGTCTCTCGCCATCGCGCTGGACTGGACGCGGTCGTCGGACACACACGTGCGTCGTCTCGCGTCGGAAGGGACGCGTCCGTATCTCCCGTGGTCGGTCCGAGTCCCCGGAATTCTCGAGCAGCCAGGGGTGACGGTTCCCATTCTGGACGCGCTCTACACGGACGACAACGATTACGTTCGACGCTCGGTCGCCAATCACCTGAACGACTTCAGCCGCGACGTGCCGAACCTGGTCGTTGCCACCGCAGCGCGGTGGCTCGAACACCCGAACTCGAACACCGATCAGCTTGTGCGACATGCCCTTCGGACGGTGATCAAGAAAGGAAACACGGACGCGCTCGCGTTACTGGGGTTCGCGCCGGCCGAACTGGACGTGACCGGCCCCGTGCTCGACCGTGCGGAACTGCAGATCGGTGGCAGTCTGGAATTCACCGCTTCGATCCGCAACGTCGGCGTCGAACCCGCCAAGATCGCCATCGACTACGTCGTTCACCACACGAAGGCCAACGGCGGGATGACGGGCAAGACATTCAAGCTGACGACCAAGACGATTGCCCCCGGGACGAGCATCGACGTTCGGCGGCAACATTCGTTCCGGCCGTTGACGACGCGGAGGTACTACCCCGGCCCGCACGCGATCGAGCTCCAGATCAACGGTGTGAGTCACGGTCTCGCGGAGTTCGTGCTCGGGGGTTAGCTGCGAGCGTCGCGCAGCTCACATGCAGCACATCGGGTACGTCCGTACGGTCGATGAGGTGCGCAAGAAGTGGCGGTGGCTGGCGGTGGTGCTCGGCATCGCCGTGCTCGTGGCCACCCCGTCGGTGATCGACCGGCTGCCCGTCGACGCGTCGGACATCGGTGCGGCCGAACTGCTCTCTCGGGTCCAGTCCTCCACCGCGACGCCGTACTCGGGCTATGCCCAGGCTGTCGGCGGCGTCATCCTGCCGGTCACCGACGGACTCGGCGGCCTGCCGGATCTATTGGGCGACACCACGACCCTGCGCGCCTGGTATCGAAGCCCGGACAGCTGGCGCGTCGACACCGTGCGCCTCGCCGGTGAGCGCGGTCTCTATCGGAGCCCGTCGCGACTGTGGAGCTGGGACTACGAGCAGAACACGGCCGTCGTGACCCCGGTGCCCGAGCCGAGCCTGCGCCTGCCGCGCCAAGCCGACCTGCTGCCCCCGGAGCTGGGGCAGCGGTTGCTCAGTGAGGCGAGCGCCGACGAGGTCACCCGGCTGCCGGCCCGTCGAATCGCCGGCCGAGATGCCCCCGGCCTGCGGCTGATTCCCGCCGAGCCGCAGAGCACCATCACCGAGGTCGACGTGTGGTCCGACCCCGACAGCGGCCTCCCGCTGCAGGTCGACGTATTCGGCGACGGGGCCACGCGCCCCATCGTCAGCACCGCTTTCCTCGACTTCTCCTCCGCGGCACCCGATGCCGACACCGTCCGTTTCGTCCCACCGCCCGGTACCGATGTGCAGCAGCAGGACGGTCTCGACATCGCCTCGTTCGCCGACGGGATCGACTCAGCCCCACTTCCGTCGACGCTGTCCGGACTCGCACTGAGAGACCGCGACGGACCCGGTGCCGTCGGAATCTACGGCCGTGGAGTGACGGAGTTGATTGCCGCTCCCCTACCGCGCCGCGCCGCGCGCGGGCTCCTCGAACAATTGCGGGAGGCCCCCGGAGCCCGGGTGACCGGCAGCAGCGTCGCGCTGACTATCGGACCGCTCAACGTTCTGATCACCGAACCCACCGGGGATCGCCGCCGATACCTGCTCTCCGGCACCGTCACCGCGGAGACCCTGGCCACCGCCGCCCAGCAGCTCGAAGGAGCAGCCACATGATTCGCACGACCGGCCTCACCAAGCGCTACGGAGCGGTGCGGGCCGTCGACGGCGTCGACCTCGACGTGCGTGCCGGCGACATCTACGGCTTCGTCGGTGCCAACGGCTCCGGCAAGACGACGACCGTGCGGATGCTGCTGGGGCTGGTTCTGTCGACCTCCGGGCAGATGCAGGTACTCGGCGAGGAGATGCCGCGCCGGCGCAGGAGCGTGCTGCCGCGGGTGGGCGCGCTGATCGAGAACCCGGCCGCGTATCCCAATCTCTCCGGACGCCGGAACCTCACGCTGCTCGACGCGGCCGGCCCGGGCGGGTCCCGGCGCACCCGGACCGCCCGTGTCGGCGAGGCCCTCGAGCAGGTGGGCCTCGGCGGAGTCGGACGCAGACCGGTGAAGCAGTACTCGCTCGGCATGCGGCAACGTCTCGGCTTGGCCGCGGCGCTGATGCGCACCCCCGAGCTGCTGATCCTCGACGAGCCGACCAACGGACTCGATCCGCAGGGAATCCTCGAAATTCGAGAGTTGTTGCTGGGCCTGCATGCCCAGGGCACGACCATCTTTCTGTCCAGCCACCTGCTCGCGGAGGTGGAGCAACTGTGCGACCGAGTCGGTGTGCTCGATCGGGGTCGACTTCTCCTGCAGGATCAACTTTCCGCGTTTCGACAGCCCACCGGCCGGGTGCTCGTGCGCACCCCCGACCCGGCCGACGCGGTGACGGTGCTGTCCAGCGTGGAGAACGCCACCGTGCTCGAGCGTGACGGGCAGCAGCTCGTGATCGAACACCCGGACTCGGCCCTGCTCAACCGGCTGCTCGTGGAAGGCGGGGTGCGGGTGAGCGAGCTGACAACGCAACAGATGAGTTTGGAGCAATCCGTGCTGGCCGTGACCGGCTCGAGTGCAGATCGCGTCGACGGTCCCGTTCGCTCCGACAAGGCCGAGGTGGCCGCGTGATCGGCGTCGAGCTGCGCGCGATGCTGCGCCGACCCCGCACGTGGGTCGTGATCCTCCTGCTCAATCTGCTGCCCACCATCGTCGCGGGCCTGCTGGCCCTCACCGACGTCGGTCCGCGCCCCGGCGAAGGCCCTGCCTTCCTGTCCGCGGTGACCACCAACGGGCAGCTGTTCCCGCTCGCCGCGCTCGCCATCGTGCTTCCGTTGTTCCTGCCAGTCGCCGTCTCGGTCATCGCCGGCGACTCCATCGCCGGGGAGGCCCAGGCCGGCACCCTGCGCTACTTGCTGGCTCGCCCGGTGGGACGCACCAAACTCCTGGTGGCCAAGCTGATCTCGGTGGCCGCCTTCGTGCTGCTGGCCGTCGTCATCGTGGCCGCCGTCGCGTACTTCGTCGGCACGACGCTGTTCGACACGACGTCGTTGGCCGGGGTCTCCAGCGTGTCCGGAACGGTGCTGACCGACGAGCAGGTCGCCGTGCGCACCGTCATCGCTGTCCTCTACGTGACGCTGTCCATGCTCGGAGTCGCCGCCATGGGGCTGTTCCTCTCGACCCTGACCGACTCCCCGCTCGCAGCAACGCTGGGCGCGTTGGCGTTTCTCATCGCCAGCTCCCTGCTGCTGACGCTGGACGCCGCCGACGCCATCGCGCCGTACCTGCCGACGCGGTACTGGTTGGCCTTCGTCGACCTGTTCCGCGACCCGGTGCCGACGCGAGACCTGGTGCGCGGCGTCGGTCTACAGGGCGTCTACGTCGTCGTACTCCTCGGGGCCGCGTGGGCGAACTTCACGACCAAGGACATCACGAGCTGAGACGGCTGCAGTCGGCGGTGCCGAGCTCCACAGTGGAATCGGCGCCCAACTGAGCGGAGACCATCGCGCCGACGAGTGGATCGCGGGGCAGGCTCCCGTGATCGACGGTGGAGTCCGCACACACACTCTGCACCGGAATGTTGATTGCCCCGTCGAGTTCGGCGGAGTTCGGCGGGGTCACCACTTGATCCAGTTCGGTCCAGATCGACACCCACTGCGGCCCGTCCGGCGTCTCGTCGCCGGAGTTCAGGGCGGCGAGAACGGAGCTGTCCGGGGCGAGCTGCTGGCAGGCCGTCGGGCACCGGTCGGGTAGGACCTGCGCCGCCAAACCCGCGACCTGGGTGCCGTGATGCGGGGAGCCGAGGGTCACGATGCGTCGAGCCTGCGAGTCGCCGCCCAGATCGGCCGCCCAGATCCGGGCCACCACTCCGCCGGCGGAATAGCCGACGACGTCGACCGAGGTTGCTGCGGTCCGAGTCAGAGCCTCGTCGACGGCGTCTTGCAAGGTGCCGGCCTGGGCGGCGAGATCACCGACGCCACCGTCGGGCAGAGCCACCACGGTGGCGTCTCGGCCGTTCTCCCGTAGTTCGGCTGCGAGCACGTCCAGCGACTCGGTGGATCCGCCGAACCCGGGCACCAGCAGAACCGGGCCGGGCACCGATTGGTCGACGCTCGCGACGGGGTCATCGGTGAGGCGCGATGCGACGAACGCGGCCACCGCCGCGAGAACTCCGACCAGGACGAGAGCGAGCTGGACGAACACGAGTCGACGGCGAGCCGGGGCGAGGGATGCGAACACTCCATCCAGTGTGCCTGCGCGTCAGGCCTGATCGCGGATTACCGGCGGAACGAGCACGAACTTGCCGACGTGCCCCTTCTCCAGAAAGCGCTGCTGCGCCGCCGCGATCTGCTCGAGCGGAAACGATTCGGCCAGCAGAGGACGAATCTCGCCGGCTTCGATGTACGACACGAGGTTCGGGAACACGTCCTCGCTCCATGCCGTGCACCCGAGGAGCGTCAGATCGTTGAGGTACATCGTCCGAAGATCCAGCTCGACGACGGGTCCCGCGATTGCACCCGAGGACACGTAGGTTCCCCCGCGAACGAGAAGGTCGAGCAGTGGACCGAAACCGTCGCCGGCAACGTTGTCGATCACCACATCGACGCAGCGCTTGCCCAGGGTGCTCACCAGATCTGCGTCGCGACCGTAGATCTCGTCGACGCCGAGTTCACGGAGCTGGTCGTGCTTGGCGCGGCTCGCGACGCCGATCACCCGCGCGCCACGTCGGACGGCGAGTTGGATTGCGGCAGAACCGACTCCACCCGATGCGCCGGTGATCAGCACCGTCGAGCCGGAACGTACTTCGGCGCGCTCGATCATGTTCTCTGCCGTGCCGTAAGCACACGGAATCGTCGCCAGCTCGGCGTCGGTCCAGTCGCACTCGACCACGAAGACGTCGCTCGCCGGGACGACGACGAACTGGGCGAACGCGCCGGCCATGTCCGAACCCAACCAGCGCGTCTCGCCCGACGAGAATCCGTCGACGCGCATGCACGATCGAACCAGGACACGGCGGCCGATGATGGAATCATCGATACCGGGACTGGCACACACGACCCCGCAGCAGTCCGTGCCCTGAATCAGCGGAAACGGCGTCGCGTCGTTCCACCCGCCGTCGGCGTACCAACCCACGCGTGTGTTGATCTCGGTGTTGTTCATCCCGGCCGCCAAGACCTGAACAAGCACCTCGCCCGGCCCCGGGACGGGTTTGGGCACCTCGGATACGACGAGCTTGTCGTAGCCACCGTTGCCGATGGTGACGATGGCCGTCATCGATGCACCATGGGCGCTGTCGGTTGTCATGGACCGATCTTGCAGGAGCAGGGCGATGAGGTCGACCCAGCGCTGTCGCTCTGATCGACGATCGAGGCCCGGGTGCTCGGATCCGTCAGTAGTGGTATCGCGCCGACACGATGACGAGGTCTGGATTGTCGTCGCTGGGAGGCACATAGACGAGTCGGTGTTCGGCGTCGATTCGTCGTGACCATGCCCCGGCCAGAGCATATTTCAAGGGCTCGGGCTTGCCGATCCCGGAGTATGGGTCGCGCACAGCCGCGTCGATCAATTTGTTGATGCGGGCAAGCATCTTCTTGTCGACGACGGTCCAGGACGTGTAGCTGTCCCATCCCTCTTCGGTGAATCGGACTTCGGTCATTCGACCAGCTTTCTGGGTTTCACCTCCCCGCGGCGGGCCTGCTCCATGCTCTTCAGTAGGTGGGTTGCGTTGGCGGGACTACGCAAGAGATACGCGGTCTCGACCATCGCGTCGTAGTCGGCCTTCGACATGAGAATTGCATTGCCTCCCTTGGAGACGATCTCCACGGCGGTGTGATCCTCTACGACCTGTTCGACGAGCGGGAACAGACTCTTGCGGGCTTCGGTGCGAGTGATGGCTGACATGTCGATTTCGGCTCCTCCGGTCCGTGGCGCTGGCGGTCGCCGTCGGACGTGTGCAACCCGCATTGCGCGGGCAAATTTTTTCTGATCGGCCCCGCGGTGTGCGGGAAGTCGCCTTCAGCGCGGAAAAGGTACCACTTTCGGTACAGGTACCACAAGTGGTACCTTCTGGTGGGCGGCAACCACCGGCACTGGACACCGAAAAGCCCCTCACCGGTTCCTGCTGGTGAGGGGCTTTCGTTCTCTGAGCCGCCTAAGAGAATCGAACTCTTGACCTTTTCATTACGAGTGAAATGCTCTACCGACTGAGCTAAGGCGGCGTGCCTTTCGGCGTTGGTGAGTCTAACGGAGGAGCCCGTCGAAACTAAAATCGCCCTCCTCCGAAGCTCGATGCGGGCCCGCTCCTAGCGCAGTACGTCGCCCAGGGTCGCCACCATCGCGTAGATCGCGAACTTCGGTTTTGCGTTGACAGCCAACGACTCTCGGCATTCGAGGATCGCCTCGATGCTCTTCAGTAACGCCTCGGGCGAGACGGCCTTCGCCATCCGCTCGACCTGCTCGGCCATATCGGGGTGGGTGGCCGTCGCCGTCGATCCATACGAGCGCGCGAGGGCATCCCGATACAGGCCGACCAAGTCCATCAGCGCCCGGTCCAGCGAATCACGACCAGTTCTGGTGGCCCGAGACTTCTGCCGCTTCTCGAGGTCTTTGAGTACCCCGGCAGACCCGCGCAATGCCCCCGCCGCGCCCTTGCCGGTACCGCCTGCGCCGAGGGCTGTGCGCAACTCTTCGGTCTCGGCCTCATCGCGGGACGCACTCATCTCCTTGGCCTCGTCCTCGGCGGCCTTGACCAGTTCCTCGGCCGCGAGATAGGCCTGATTGGGCCGGGCCGCAGCCGACGCCAGGGCCAGCGCCCGTTTACGCCGTGCTCGCGCGTCCTCGTCCGTGGCGAGACGCCGGGCTCTACCCACGTGACCGCCGCTGATCGAGGCGGCCCACTCCGCCGTTTCGGCGTCGAGATTGTCGCGGGTCTGCAGCACCTGCGCGATCGCCGGCACCGTCGGCGTAACCAACGAGACGTGACGACAGCGTGAGCGCAAGGTCACCGAGATGTCTTGGGGATCGACCGACGGGGCGCACAACAGGAACACCGTCTTGGCCGGTGGCTCCTCGACGACCTTCAGCAGCACGTTTCCGGCACCTTCGGTGAGCCGATCGGCGTCCTCGACCACGACCACCTGCCACAGACCGGTGCTCGGCCGGCGCGAGGCGATGGAGACGATGTCTCGCATCTCTTTGGTACTGATGCTCAATCCCTCGGGCACGACGCGTCGCACATCGCCGTGAGTTCCGGCCATCGTCGTCGAACACGCTTGGCAATGACCGCACCCGGGAACACCCTCGGTGGTGCACTGCAGTGCCGCAGCGAAGCAGAGAGCAGCGATGGAGCGACCTGATCCGGGAGGGCCGGTGAATAGCCACGAATGCGTCATCGCCGACGAGTCGACGCCGCTGCGAGCAGCCACCGCGGCGGCCGTCAGGTCCGCCTCGACATCTTCCTGACCGACCAAACGATCGAACACACCCGCCATGCTGGCAACCATAGTGGTTTGCGCCGACAACCCGAACCCGCGAACTCGAAGCTATGGACGCATTCGGCCTGAAATGCGTCCATAGCTTCGAGCTCGACGGGCTATTCGCTGTCGGTCTTCTTGGCCGGGGCCTTCTTCGCAGCAGCGGTCTTGGTCGCGGTCGTCTTCTTCACGGCGGTCTTCTTGGCTGCGGCTTTCTTCGCCGGAGCTTTCTTGGCTGCGGCCTTCTTGGCCGGAGCCTTTTTCGCCGCAGCCTTCTTCGCCGGTGCCTTCTTCTTCACCGGTCCGCGAGCACGTCTGTCCGCCAACAACTCCGACGCGCGGTCGTCGGTGATCGACTCGACCTCGTCGTCCTTACGCAGGCTCGCATTGGTCTCGCCATCGGTGACGTACGGCCCGAAGCGGCCGTCCTTGATCACCATCGGCTTCTCACTGATCGGGTCGACGCCCAATTCCCGCAGCGGCGGCTTGGCCTCACCCTGACGGCCGCGACGCTTGGGCTCGGCGTAGATCTTCAGAGCCTCTTCGAGCGTGACGGTGAACATCTGATCCTCGTCCGCGAGCGAGCGAGAGTCGGTGCCCTTCTTCAGGTATGGGCCATAGCGACCGTTTTGCGCAAGGATCTCTTCCTTGGACTCCGGATCCACTCCGACGACGCGGGGCAGCGACAGCAGCTTGAGCGCATCGTCGAGCGTGATGGTCGCCAGGTCCATGGACTTGAGCAGAGAACCGGTGCGCGGCTTGGGGCCGGTGGCCTTCTTCGCCGCCGCCTTCTTGGCCGGTGCCTTCTTGGCCGGTGCCTTCTTCACCGCAGTCTTGACGCCACCGCCACCATCGCCGTCGCTGCCGGTCGAGATCGGCACGATGTCGGGTTGAGGCGGCGTCGGCTCGGGTTCCGGCTCGGGCAGAATCTCGGTGACGTACGGCCCGAAACGGCCTTCCTTGGCGACGATGTCGTGACCGGTCAGCGGATCGACACCGAGCTTGCGTCCCTCTTGCGGTGTGGCGAAGAGCTTTTCGGCGAAGTCCAGGGTCAACTCGTCCGGCGGAAGGTCGTCGGGCAAGTTCGCCCGCTGGCTGATCGGATCGCCGTCCGGATCATCGTCGTTCTTGACCATGCGCTCGAGGTACGGGCCGTAACGACCTACGCGCACATGGATTTCGCGGCCCTCGGAGTCGTCGAACAGACGAATGGAGTTGATGGTGCGCGCGTCGATCTCTTCGAGATTCTGGCCGACCATCTTCTTCAGTCCGCCGGAGCGTGCCACCGAACCCTCGGCACCGGTCTCGCCGCCGAAGTAGAAGTTCTGCAGCCAATTGCCCCGTCGCTCACGGCCTCCCGCGATCGCGTCGAGGTCGTCCTCCATACCCGCAGTGAAGTCGAAGTCCACCAGACGCCCGAAGTGCGCCTCCAGCAACGCAACCACCGAGAACGCCACCCACGACGGCACCAGCGCACTACCGCGTTTGTAGACGTAACCGCGGTCGAGGATGGTCTTGATGATCGACGAATACGTCGACGGCCGACCGATTCCCAGCTCTTCGAGCGTCTTGATCAGCGACGCCTCGGTGAACCGAGCGGGCGGGTTGGTGGTGTGACCGTCGGGATCGAGCTTGGTGGCCGTCACCGCCTGGCCGGCCTTCAGCGCGGGCAGACGCGACTCGGCGTCGTCGGTCTGACCGCCCGCCTCGTCGTCGACACTCTCGACGTACGCCTTGAGGAAGCCCGCGAACGTGATGGTGCGACCCGACGCGGAGAACGTGCACTCCTCGCCGGTGCCTGCGGTCCCGGTGATACGCAGCGTCAACGTGGTGCCGCGCAGATCTGCCATCTGTGACGCCACCGTGCGCTGCCAGATCAGCTCGTAGAGCCGGAATTCGTCGGTCTGCAGCGCAGAGTGCAACTGACCGGGCGTCTGGAACACGTCACCCGCGGGGCGGATGGCCTCGTGCGCCTCCTGCGCGTTCTTGACCTTGCGGGTGTACTGCCGCGGAGTCGGGTGCACGTACTCGGGACCGTAGAGCTCGGTCGCCTGTGCGCGTGCCGCGGAGACTGCCGACGCGGACAGTGACGTCGAGTCGGTACGCATGTAGGTGATGTAGCCGTTCTCGTACAGACGCTGCGCCACGCGCATGGTCCGCTCGGAACTGAAGCGCAGCTTGCGGCCGGCTTCCTGCTGCAGCGTCGACGTCATGAACGGCGGGTACGGCTTACGTGTGTACGGCTTGTCCTCGGCGGACGCGACGGTGAGATCGACGCCTTCCAGCGCGTCGGCGAGGCGTCGAGCACGCGGTTCGTCGAGAACGGTGACCGACTCGGTCTTGAGCTTGCCGTCGGCCCCGAAGTCGCGGCCCGCCGCGACGCGATTGCCGTCGACATTGACCAGACGAGCTCCGAAACTACGGGGGCTTGCTTCCGCACCGGCGTCGAGAGTGGCGGAGATGTCCCAGTACTCGGCGCTGCGGAACGCCATCCGCTCGCGCTCACGCTGGACGATGATGCGGGTGGCCACGGACTGCACTCGGCCGGCCGAGAGCTTCGGCATGACCTTCTTCCACAGCACCGGGCTGACCTCGTAGCCGTAGAGACGGTCGAGGATACGACGGGTCTCCTGGGCGTCGACGAGGTCTTGATCCAGGTCGCGGGTATCGGCCGCTGCAGCGAGGATGGCCGGCTTGGTGATCTCGTGGAACACCATGCGTCGAACGGGGATCTTGGGGTTCAGGGTTTCGAGGAGATGCCAGGCGATGGCCTCACCCTCGCGGTCGGGGTCAGTGGCGAGATAGAGCTCGTCGGCGTCTTTGAGCAGGCTCTTGAGCTCTGCGACCTTGCCCTTCTTCTCGGGCGAGACGACGTAGAGGGCCTCGAAATCGTGGTCGACGTCCACGCCGAGCCGCGCCCACGGCTCACCCTTGTACTTGGCGGGAACGTCGGCTGCACCACGAGGAAGGTCACGGATATGGCCGACGGAGGCCTCGACGACGTAGTTGCTCCCGAGGTACGGGGCGATCTTCTTTGCCTTGGTCGGGGACTCGACGATGACCAGACGACGCGGCTCGGCGGAGCTGTCCCCCGTGCCGTTCTTACGTGCTGCCACCTTGCTGCCGAACCTTCCCTAGTGCGTTTTCACAGGCAGATTTGCCTGTCCCACTACTAACAGACTGACATACGTCGACCAAATACTCGCAGATCAGTCATTTATCGGCCTACTGCGCGTGCGGCCACATCGTACGTGCGTCCACGCTCCGGGGAGCATCACCGACGTTCTCCGTCAAACGCAACAGCCGACGTCGGCCGGTGATTCTCAGTCCCGGATTGGAGCCGCGAGTGCCGATCAGAGTCGGCGCGATGCCCGCCCGCATCAACGACTGAGCGAGGACGGAATGGGTGTCCGGTGCGTGCGGATCGAGCCCGAGCACGTACCGCTCGCCTTCCGCCTCCGGACGGCCGGACGCGAGCACCCAGGCGCGAAGTTCGCGAGAACCCGGGATCCACCCGGGAGGCACGGCCTTCACCGCGCCCTTGGTCCACAACGACGCCAGCGCCGAGAGTTCCGGAACCGACGCGGTGCGGACGAGGGGACGGTCTTCTTCGGACCGACCCAGTTCTGCGGTCAGAGCACATTGCTCGATGAGTTCGGCGATGGCATCCGCGCGCCACTGCGCGTCGACGACGACAGAAATTCGGGCCGAGCCGGCGGAGGTGACGACATGGCCGGTGGCAGCCAGCAGCCCACTGAGATCGGTCACCGCGGGAGGCGACGATTCTGCAGAGAAGAAGGACAGCTGGTTCACAGCATGGACATTAGGACATCGACGCGCGCGCTCACGGCTTTCGGCGCTCCCCGGTGGTTCGTGGAAACGGAACATCCCCCTTCTCCATCGGCCCATAGGACCGGCGAAAAAGGGGGATGTTGGATCTCGACTCCGAAAAGAAGAGAATCAGACTGCGCGAACGCCCGTTGCCTGAGGACCCTTGGTGCCCTGGCCGACCTCGAACTCGACGCGCTGGTTCTCCTCGAGGGTGCGGAAACCGCTGCCCTGGATCTCGGAGTAGTGGACGAAGACGTCAGCCGAGCCGTCTTCTGGTGCGATGAATCCAAAGCCCTTTTCGGCGTTGAACCACTTCACAGTTCCCTGTGCCATGCTTTTCCTTCTCTTTCTAACACCGGATTCGATGGAGCGCACTTTCGATCCACCGGGCCGGTTCCGACCGCTGCACTTGTCTGAATCCCCCTCAGGATTCCCCCTGATGGACGAGCTCCTCCAGTACCGCGCCCGCAACATGAGATCCTGCGAAGCGTAGAACGAACACAGAAGCTGCGACCGCGTCAAGTGAACCATGAACTCCGCGTTCGCAACAGTCGAAAACCGACCCTTTTCGAACAATTTGCGCGTGTTGTGCGAAGACACAACACGGGATGGGTGAATTGCTGCCCTCACCAGGGCTCGAGCAGCTCGTTTCGGGCTCGGGATAGCATGGAGAGCCCGGGTCGAATGGGTGGCCAGTAGATCGAACGAATGCTTGGAGACCGGCAGTGAGCGAGATACATCCGCACGTCGGTGCGGATGTCGTCAGCTACGGACAGCGACTGCTGGATCGCGTAATGGCCGGTTCACCTGCGGGCGAGAGCCCGTTGACCCACGTCGCCGAGTTGCCGGCACGCGCATCCCGGTTCGCATCCTGGCCGTCATGGGTAGGCCCGGAAGTGGTGCAGGTGATCACCTCTCGTGGAATTGCGCAGCCGTGGACCCATCAGAGCCGGGCAGCAACGCTGGCCGCCGAGGGCCATCACGTGGTGCTGTCGACGAGTACCGCGTCGGGTAAGTCCCTGGCCTATCAACTCCCCATTCTGACGACCCTGTCCGCCGACGCCCGGGCCACCGCGTTGTATCTGGCTCCCACCAAGGCCCTCGGCGCCGATCAACTGCGCACCACTATTTCGATCACCGACGAATTGCGCTCGGTGTCAGACGAACTCGCGGAAGTGTTTCCCAGTGCATACGACGGAGACACACCGATCGAGATACGCCAGTGGGCCCGCGCCAACGCGCGCTGGATCTTCACCAACCCCGACATGTTGCACCTCGGCATTCTGGGTGCCCACGAGCGATGGTCGCGATTTCTACGCAACCTTCGCTACGTGGTGGTCGACGAGTGTCATTACTACCGCGGGGTTTTCGGGTCCAATGTCGCGCTGGTGCTGCGACGATTACGACGGCTCTGCGCTCGCTACGGTGCGTCCCCGGTGTTCGTTCTCGCCAGTGCCACCACGTCCGAACCCGGACGAGCGGCGAGCCGGCTCATCGGAGCGCCGTGCGAGGAGGTCACCGAGGACGGATCCCCGCACGGAGCGCGCACCGTCGCACTGTGGGAACCACCGCTCCTGAAGGAGATCACCGGCGAGAACGGCGCTCCGGTAAGGAAATCGGCCGGCGCGGAGGCGTCGCGCATCATGGCGGACCTGCTGGTCGAGGGTGCTCGAACGCTGGCGTTCGTACGCTCGCGGCGCGGTGCCGAGGTGACCGCACTGGGCGCACAGCGGATTCTGGCCGACGTCGATCCGCAATTGGTACGACGCGTCGCCGCCTATCGCGCAGGGTATTTGGCGGAGGACCGGCGAAAGCTGGAATCCGATCTGTCCGACGGCACATTGTTGGGGGTCGCGACCACCAATGCACTGGAACTCGGCGTCGACATCGCCGGTTTGGACGCGGTGGTCGTCGCAGGCTTTCCCGGCACCGTCGCGTCGTTCTGGCAACAGGGCGGACGAGCCGGACGACGCGGGGAGGGCTCGCTTCTGATTCTGGTCGCGCGGGACGATCCCCTCGACACCTACCTTGTGCATCACCCAGCGGCCCTCTTGGACAAGCCGGTCGAGGCCACCGTCACCGACCCCACCAATCCGTACATTCTTGCTCCCCAATTGCTCTGTGCTGCTGTCGAACTCCCGATCACGTTGGCCGAGGCCGAAGCGTTGAGCGCGGAAGCGGTACTCGAGGAGCTCGAGCTGAAAGGCTATGTGCGCAAGCGTCCCCACGGGTGGTTCATCACCCCCGAGGGCCAGCAACTGTCGCCGCACGGTGCGGTGAACATTCGCGGCGGCACCGGGGTGCAGGTGGCCATCGTCGACGGCGAGTCGGGCCGCATGCTCGGTACCGTCGACGGCGGCCGAGCACCTGCCACCGCACACCCGGGTGCCGTGCACATCCACCAGGGCGAGTCGTTCGTCGTCGACGAACTCGACCTCGACGCCGGTCTGGCGCTGGTACACGCCGAACAACCCGAGTGGAACACCTCGGCCCGCGAGATCACCGACATCTCGATCACGGCGGTGCACGAATCCGTCGACTACGGCGAGGTGCGCGTCGCGCTGGTACAGGTGAACGTCACCCACCAGGTCGTCGGATATCTTCGACGCCTCCTCTCGGGCGAGGTACTCGATTCCATCGAACTCGACATGCCAGCACAGACCCTCGACACCCGAGCCGTCATGTACACCATCACCCCGGAGTTGTTGGAGCACAGCGGCGTTCCGTACGAACGATTCCCCGGTTCGCTGCACGCTGCCGAACACGCCGCCATCGGATTGCTGCCACTGGTGGCGACCTGCGATCGCTGGGACATCGGCGGAGTGTCGACGGCTCTGCATCCCGACACCGGCCTGCCGACGGTCTTCGTCTACGACGGATACGACGGCGGAGCAGGATTCGCCGACCGCGGTCACGTGGCCATCGCCGATTGGCTCGCCGCCACGAAGGACGCCATCGTGTCCTGCGAATGCCAGACCGGCTGCCCGTCCTGTGTGCAGTCACCCAAATGCGGAAACGGCAACGATCCACTGGACAAAGACGGTGCCGTTCGCGTGTTGACGGCTGTGCTGGCAGCCATCACCCGAGAGGCTTGAGCCTGGCCGGGTTTTGCCCCGGGTCTGCTACGACGCGGCCCGGGTTCGCCGCCCACAGATTTCGCCGCCCACTGGTTTCGCCGCCCACTGGTTTCGCCGCCCACTGGTTTCGCCGCCCACTGGTTCGCCGCAAACGCACGCGCGTTTGCTGAACGCTCCCGAAATCGTCGGCTCGAGCGGGGCCATTCCGCTCGCACCTTGCGAACGCGCGCGCGTGCGCGGACTCGGGCGGGCGGCCTGGCGTACACGCACTCAGACGGGCCAGGGGGGCGGTTCCGGGGCGCTCTGGCTCCCGGGGCGGCTCGGGTACTCCGCAAACGCACGCGCGTTTGCTGAACGCTCCCGAAATCGTCGGCTCGAGCGGGGCCATTCCACTCGCACCTGGCGAACGCGCGCGCGTTTGCGGAGTCGGCGCGGACGGATGGGGGCGGGCGGGCGGGAGAAGGAACTGGGCGGGTGGGGCTGACCCTCATCCCGGACCCGCCCGCGCCGAGGCGACCGCGTCGGACATTCCGAAGCGGCCGAGAAACACCGGTTGGCCCACGGTGACGATCACGTCCCAGTCGTCGATCGTGCACTCCTGCAACTGAGTCCCCATTCGACCCGCCAACCCCCGAGCCGTCTCGCACGCATCGGCCACCCCACGATCAAGGGCCCCGGCACCGGCGAGCGCCGCTAGATCGGCCGCCGACTGCGCCTGATGACGCGCACCCACTGCCGCACCGACGTGAATCACCATCACCACCACCGCGATCAACGCCGACATCGCCAGCGCCGCCAACACCGTCGCCCCACCCTCGTCATCACGCAGGCGCACTCTCATTCCGCAGCAACCGGTTCCGCGGCAGCAACCGCCTCCGCCGACAACGTCAACCCCGGTAGCGGACTCTCCACCTCCACCCGCGCGACGAAGAACTCGCCATCCTCCGTCACCGTGATCCGAGCACCCTCCGGCGCAACACGCTCCCCCACCGACACAGCCCGGGCTCCATCACCTCTGGCCGCCAGCCGAGCCGCCTCCCGCGCGGCGTCGACGCAGCCGATGTGCATCGTCACCGACACGATGGCACCGATGCACACCACGATCACCGCGACGATGGAAGCAATCGCGAACGCCGCTTCCACCGTCACAGCACCGTCATCATCGCCGAAGCTCACACGGCGGTGTTCAGCGCTCGATCGATGATGCCGGTCAACGCAGACAGAATGCTGTCGCCGGTCACCACCGTGTAGAGCACGGCACCGAACGCCGCCGCCGCGATAGTGCCGATTGCATACTCGGCGATCGCAATTTGCACCCGTGCGATTTCACCGCTCTAAGCAAGTTGCTTTCGGTCAACGAACTGCAAGCTGCATAGGCGAGGATGTCCTCGTTTTCAATGTGGACCGATCGCTCCGGGCACTCGACCTGACGACGCCCGGAATCGACGATCGCATCGCCGAAGCGACCAACCAGAAACTTGATCGAGACCATCTTCGTCTCCGACGGGATGGCTTATCCGTGACAACGGGCTTCGTGTGTCCGCGCCAACTGACAAGATGACCGCGTGAAGACGTATCGACTCGAGGCGGGCGACGACCACGTCCAGAAGCTCGCGCACGAGAACGATCCGGTAAGGGCCGTGATCGAACTCGTTTGGAACAGCCTCGACGCTGATTCCCACCACGTCGATGTAGCACTCCATCGAAGCGAAACTGACGTCGTGGTCGGTGTCGATGTCGCCGACGACGGTCACGGGATGGCACCGGAAGACATCGCCACGGAGTTCAAGTGGGTAGGAAACTCGTGGAAGCGAACTGCCCTGCGCAGCAAGCAAGAGGGGCGCCCGCTGCACGGACGCCTCGGGCAGGGGCGGTTACGCGCCTTCGCCCTCGGCACACACGTCACTTGGGACACAGTGGGCGACAGCATCGACGGGAAGCGACTGCGTACCGTCATCCGCGCTCGTGCCACCAGCCGCAACGACGTCGAGGTCTCCGATCCCCTTGAGACCAGCGACGCGAAGGGAACAAAGTTCACCGGCGTGGGTAAAGAATCGCTCGACCCGCTCGCTCGCGACACCGCCGCCGAGCGGGTTGGTAGGACCTTGGCGCCATACCTCATTGCTCGCCCCACCATCACCGTTACCTATGACGGCAATCGCATTCAGCCAAGCGACAACATCCACCGCGACACGACACTTCCTGTCGAGTGGGAGCACAACGGCACCGTATGCCACGGCAAGCTGCGGATCATCGAATGGACCCAGTCCAAGGAACGCGAAATCCACCTCTGCGACGCTGATGCCGTCGTCGTCGACACGCTTGACTCGGCACCCGGTCCGGACTTCACATACTCGGCATACATGCTTTGGGACGACATGCCCCAGCACCACGACCAGTGGCCCCTCGCTCGGATGGAGACGACACCGACTGTGCTCGGTGTCCTGCTCAAAGAACTCGACCAAGTACTGGACGACTACCTCGACACTCGACGAGCCGAGCGGCGACGCGAGCTTGTGGAGGAGTGGAAATCCGGCCACGTCTATCCGTACGACGGCGACCCGTCCTCCGAGGAAGAGAAGGTCGAACGCGCCACGTTTGACGTCGTCGCGACGACGATTCGTAGGCACATCCCTAAGGACAAGAGCAAGAAACGTCTCACCCTCGGCCTACTCAAGGACTCGATCCAACAGCGACCGGGCGACGTAGCGGCGCTGCTCGACGAATACGTCGGCCTACCGCAAGACGAACGTGAGCAGCTCGACCGACTCCTTCGTAACACTGGGTTATCGCGGGTGATCCGGGCACAACCGACGTTACGAACCGCCTAGAATTTCTGCGCGCCCTCGAGCTAATGGTCTTCGACCCCGAGGCGAACAAGATGGTGGGCGAGCGCGAGCATCTGCACCGAATCTTGGAACGGGAGCTGTGGGTTTTCGGCGAGCAGTACAACTTCATGGTTAGCGAGCGAGGTCTTACGGCAGCCCTGCATCGCCACCGCGAACTTCTCGGGAAGGACCGCAAGGACAAAGTGCCGGTCAAACGACTCGACAACACCATCGGACGCCTTGACCTACTCCTGTCCGCCGCATCGACCGAGCACGACCGCAACCGTCACCTCGTTGTGGAGCTAAAGGCCCCAAGAGTTCTTGCGACACTGACAGAGCTGACCCAGATCAAGTCGTACGCCAAGGCCGTAGCAAAGGACCCACGTTTCGCCAGCAGTACGACGCAGTGGGACTTCTGGCTTGTCACCAGCGAGATCGACGATGATGTTCGGCAAGAAGCAGCTCAACGAGGCCGTGAGCGTGGCCTCGTGTTCGAGCCAGACCTCCCTGAGGCTCCCGGTGCCAAAGTTCGAGTGTGGGTTAGGGACTGGGGACAGATCATTGACGCTGCCAGGCACCGGCTCGACTACTTCCAAAAGAGCCTTCAGCATGACCCGTCGCTCGACGACGCCAGAGACTACCTGCGTCGAAACCACGGCGACGTCATCCCCGAGGGCCTGCTTTCAGACCGCGAAGTCGGCGAGCAGGGCCACGCGGAGTCCACTCCAGATCAGGTGCTTGCTTCGACGCGGCGCGCTACGTGACCGAGTGCGTCGCCGAAGCTCTCGCGCCGGGTCACAGCAGCCTGCTACATGCCACTGACTTGCCGCAGTCGACTCCATGCGACTCTTTCCATGACGAAGCCGAGGGTTCCGGGTTTGGACTCCCAGGCCCCGCCCCCGAGAAGCGATCGTCGACCGGTGACCAAATGGCTGCATTCGTAAATGAAGCTCTCCCAACTTAGCGCGGTGGAAGGCCGATATGCGTCTTCTTCTGTCCCGAGAGTCCAGTTAGGCTCGTCGGCAACGGCAACCCACAGTTCCATACTCGATTCCGCTGTAAGACGAATAGCGGGCGACTCACTCATCACGCGGAACCAGTCATCGATGTCGCCGGACGCTTCGGCAAAGTTGATGCGCTTGAGCTGGTTCACCCGCCATAGCAATTGTCCGCGCAGTCGACCTTGCAGGCCGCTCGCCCCGCTTCCGCTGCCGTGATAGTGGACGATGTCAGTTGCGGGGTTCACCCAGGCGTAGACACCGCGTTCGATCGGCAGCTCGTCGACGGATGCCGCTTGGAACCAGTCAAGCTTGGTCAGTTCGCTCACTGCGGTGAACGTGAGGCCACGGACCTGGGCTGTGCCACAGAATTCCTCGAACAACATATAATTCTCCTTGAACCTCTCTACGACTAGCGACTGAGGCTGGTCCTCAGCCCTGCGAAAGCAGGCGCGGCGAAGTTACCAACTAGGTGCGACAGTTTTACGGGACCCGACATCGATTTTCCATTGGGCTGACCTGCTGGACTGCGCGATCATGGTTGCGGCCTCAAAGCTGCGTGTTACCCTTCTGCCGAATTGACGCCGCTGCGGTCAGGTCGACGTCATTGATCCGCTGGGGGGCGAGAAGTGGGCGAACTGCTGTTAGTCGATCTCGAAGGGCTTCGAGCGCTCGGTAGGACACTCGCCGATACGGCGAGCACGATCAACGCAATCAACGTCACGGCGACTCTCACGATGCCGGGCTCGCCCATCACCCCGGCCTCGGGGCAGAGCACCACAACCACGGCCGACGCCTACACCCGCATCGCCAGCAACATCAACGAGATGGCGGCAACGTGCGAGTGGAACGCTACGAGCTACGAGGACGTCGACGAGACGCTGCGTAACCAGCTGCAGCGCTACGACGCCGGCGTCCCGAAGTGACCACCATCTCCCACGCACGGGGTTGTCTCCCGAATTCGATGGTCGATTACGCCACATCCCTACTGGCGTCCAACACCACTTTTACCGACCAGATGCACCGGATGGATCGCGCCGTCGACGCGACGATGGACACGTGGCAGGGAGAGGCGGCAGCCGCCGCGTCGGCGCGCAGTCTGTCGGAAAGCCTCGCCGCCTCCCATATCGACACGGCCGTCATCGCCATCGCCGAAGCGCACGCCTCCCACGGGGCAATACTCGACGGCATACGTACCTCGCTGCTGGCCATCGTGGACCTCGAGGTGCCCGGCGCCGGTATGACGGTGTCCGACGACGGCGCAGTGACGGCCCCGACAGTTCCGATCGGCGGCGCTGTAGTCATCGCGGCGCTCCTGCAGAGTCGACTCGACAGGCAGGCCGACGACATCGAGGTGCGCATCAAAGCCCTCCTCGCACAATTCGGTGACGGGGAACTGCGTGCAGCGCAGGCTATTCGAGCCGCGCAGCAACAACTCGACGTCGCCTCCAACTCGCCTCAGGCCGGGGCCATCAGCCCGGTCGTATCGGACATCGTCAGCGGCAAGACCTCGCTGCCGGCCGACCCGGCACAGTTGCACGAGATGTGGTCCACACTGTCCCCGGCCGACAAGGACGCACTGTTCGCCCACGACAACTACATCGGCAACCGCGACGGCCTCCCCGTCGTCGATCGCGATCACTACAACCGCATCAAACTCGACGACGAGTTGTCCCGAGCCGAGGCCTGCGACCCGACCGTGTCGAATCGGCTCACCGACCTACAGGCCGTCCGAGACACCATCGAGAAAGATCCCAACCGGATGCTGATGCTCCTCGACACCCAGTCGGGTGCGCAGACCCACGCGGCGGTAGCGGTCGGCAACCCGGACACCGCAGATCACGTGTCCGTCACCACGCCGGGTTTGAACACCACCGTCGGTGGCGCCATCGGAGCGATGACCGAGGAGGGCACGATGATGAAAGAAACCACCGAGGGGCTGCTCGAGCTCGTTCCCGGGCGCGAGAGTGAGACGGTGTCGACCATTGCGTGGATCGGTTACGACGCACCACAACTCGACAAAGACGACTACTTCTCCGAGGAGAGCATTGCGGGGGCGATTCAGGTGGCGCAACCGTGGAATGCGCAGGCCGCTGCGCCCAACTTGTCGCAGTTCTACGAGGGTATCGACGCGTCGAACCACGACGGCGACCCGCACCTGACCGCGGTCGGGCATTCGTACGGCTCGTTCACCACCGGGCTTGCGCTGCAAGAGACTCCCGACGGAATCGTCGACGATGTGATGGTCTACGGGTCACCCGGCTTGGGCACCGGCCACGACCTCGTCGACAGCAGCCTCGACACGCTCAACATCGCACCAGGGCACGCGTACGAGATGACCGCGCACGACGACCCCGTCGCGCACATGAACCGCTTCGGCTGGAGTCCCGGATACATGTCCGAATTCACCCACCTCGACACCGATGCGACGACCACCGCCGACGGTGTGGCGCGCCAAGGCGCGACCGGACACAGCGACTACCCGAGGTTGGGGGACAACAACGAATTGCGTACGTCGGGTTACAACACGGCCGTTGTCATCGCCGGTCTGGCCGATGTGCCCGGCCTGCTCGTCACCGGTGACTCGGCACTGCAAACCGGAGGAATCGACATTCTCGACGGACTGATGGATCTGACCCGATGATGCGCGAGAGCCAACCGGCCGATACCCGATCACGACGGTGGATGACGGCACTGCCCGTCGCCGCGGTCCTCACGTTGACAGGATGTGGATCAGACGTGCTCGACAACCCGTACGAAAAACCCAGCCCGGCCGTCACGGCGGACGCAGCAGCGGTCCTGGCAACTCTTCCGTCGCTGGAAGACACCGAGGTGCAGATCACGAGCGCCGTCGAGCAAATCGGAGCTTTCGTCGAAACTCTTGTACCGGGCAGGGAATGGACCTGGACACGAGACCGATCAGGCGGCGGATGCTTGGGACGGTACGGGGACACGGACGGGAAACTCGTCTACTCGAAGAACTACCTGTCGAAGGGACCGATTCCGGATGCGGTGTGGCCGGCCGTTTTCGAGCAGGCTCGTACTCTTGCCGCGGCAGTGGGCGCAACCGAGTACGAAACATTCCACGACAGTCCGGGCAATCACGATGTTCGGTTCTACAGCCCGGAGTCCACATTCATCACAGTGGCCAGCATGGGAAACGCAGTGATCACCAGCAGTACGGGATGCAGACTGCCGCAGGCGAAAATGGCCGGCGGATAACCCGTTCGCCGGGACGCTCAGTCGACCTCCTCTCCGCCCTCGAAAGGACCCCGGTGGCGATGTCCAACAGTGCATTCGACGAGCTGGGCGTCAAAGTGCAACGTGCACATGTAGTTGTCTCCGAGATCCGCGGTGTCGGCAGGGCCGGCGGCATCGTTGTCGAGGTCGACGCCGAGAACCGACTCGTCGCACTGCATCATCCAGATGCCGACATCATCATGGCTGCCTATCAGGCAGCGCTACTCGACAAGCAACCGCAATTGGACAAAGCGATGCGAGATGTTCTCAGCGATCCCGACGCCCACGCGATCGCCTCGTTCGTACAGAGCACCACTGCTGTCATGCCGGCGTCCCCAGCGCAGCCCGTCGAAGACGACGACACCTACTTCCAGAATTTCAAGCAGGATCCACTCGGCCGGAATAGATGACCGGCGACCTGGTTCGCCAGAGTTCGCATTCACGGCTCGCTTCTCCTGATTGTCTGGCGGCCTAGCCGGATACGTCCGGCTCGGCTCCGACCGCGATGCGGGTGTCCCGGTCCAGGCTGCGGAGTTTTCCAGTCGGAGTTGGGCCGTCCTCTGAGCACTTGCTGTGCGCGACGCAGCAGCGGCATCGACGGACCCGTCCATGCCGTGGATTGAGCCGGCACTCCGAATGCTGGTGGCTACATGCAGTTTGTGGGCACCTTCTGACCAAGCCCCGGGGGATTTACGTAACGGTCCACACGCCCGACCGATCGTCATCGGCAAACTTGCCGTCACGTCCGGTATTGCCATGGTCAAATGCACACCGCCACCCGCAGAACGAGGCACAGCGGCCAGGGAGGAAGTTGACCTTGGAGTAGGTCGAAGGTCAAAAATGTGGACCTCGACGCCCCACCAACGAGACTGAACCATGGCCGCGGCATCGTGGCTGGCTACGGCGACTGCGAGGCGGAAGGTAGTTGCGTTCGAGCTGATCGACCGATTCTTCGGCAGAGGCGACATCAACAAGGTCACTGTCGTTATGCGCGCGGCCGGCGTTGTCGATCACGGACGCGCCGGATCGTGTCGGCGACTCGATGCCTTGACTATGGTCGCAACACCGATCGGATATCGATCGAGGCGACCAGTCCAACCGCCAGTAGATGACGCATAGCACTGAATGTGAGCAATACGTTAGTCCTCGTTCAACTCCGGCCCGTTTCGATTCACAACGAGGTAGCGATGGATCGCGTCAGCAGAGATGGTTACCGACTGCAAGTCCTTCTGGCGCATGCGTCGACTCGTCAGAGCTAGCAGCACCAGTTCGTCGACCTTCTTTCGACCGAGCTTCGGAAACGAGTCGCGGCGTTCGCTCCGAATCTTTACGCGGAGATCTCGGGGCACCCGCCCTTCGAGCCTTTCGAGCGACTCGCCTAGAAGTCTCAACAGCGCCTGCCCCGAACCTCGATCGCGCGTTGCCAATCGAGCGAATCTGCAGTAGTCGTGCGCAGTGACTAGCAACTCAGCCGGATCGACCGGCACGGAAAGTTCGACTTGAGCCTCTTTCAGATCATGCAAAGCTACCGAGTAGTTGGTGAGAGCTATCGCTTGAAGTATCTGAATATCGAAGGCGCGCAGGAAGTCAAGTACATCGACCTTCTCGACCTCACCCGACAACTGCTCGATGTTCGGTTCTCCAGTCAAGTACGAGGCGAGTAGCCCGTCGTTGGTTTGTTTGAGCCGCAGCAACGCCTGCGCGTCGTTTTTTGCTTGGACCCCACGATCATCGACGGAATAAATGCCCATCAAGCTTTCTACGAGGGCTGCAATCCCTTCGGGGAAGATTTCGGACACTGCATCACCGAAGTCCCTCGAGCCCGTGTAAGCCCAATCGTTGGCGCACAACCGTTTGATGATCATTGTCAGGTCGTGGTAGCGGACATTCTCGGGATTCTCCACGTCATGTTGCCGCCTATGCCCGTCGATCAGCGCTGTGGACACCGCTCGGAGTGCCCTCAACTCACCCACGATGTCATTGAGCAACAAGCCCTGTGCGCGTTCGGCGTGGAAGCGCGCCACCGCTGCCGTTATCGGGCGGTTTAAGGACTCCGCTGCGTCAGCCTCTCGCGCTTTCCATAGGTGCACCGCCTTCAGAGCTTCGCGGTTCGGTTCATCTTCCCCTAAAGCGACTGCGAGGCGGGACCGGAGGACCCACGACCACGCTGCTGACCGTGCGCACTCCTCTAGGGCTGGTCTCAACGTCGAATTCTGGGAAACACGAGCTGCGTCGTAACCCACCTGCGCCACATCGAACGCCTTGGCCAAGTTCTCACTGCTACGTCGAGACTCCTGTAAAAGGCGGACTGAGTAGAAGGCGCTGATCTTCACAATGTCTGGCGTCCGCGCTTGCCCGACCGCAGAATGGTACATACGGCGCAGCAGTTCTGTGGGTGTGTCTGGGTTCAGCGTCGGTGGTAGAGCGACAGAGTCCTCGCCGCCGGGAAGCGATGCAACGAACTGGTCCAGCCGTGCCGGGACGGTTCGATCGTGCGCGCGTAGGTATCGAGCAGTCTCGATGAGGACAGTGTTGGCAGAACCGACCTGGCGGTAGATGGATGCTCTACTCTGCGGCACCCGCGATGCGCGATCCGGTTCCTGACCGCTCCGCTTTACTTGCCTGTCCAACTCTGCGTTGTACGCCTCGATCATTGCCTCGATGGTCCCCATCGTCACCGTCTTCGGCCACTTATACGACTTTCGGCTCACGTTCCAGCTGACCGCGTCGAAAATCTTATCCACGGAACCTCCCTTCGCTGAGGCGACCGTCTTACCGTACACAGCAACTTTCGCGAGACATGTCGCGCCGTTGTCTCAAGAATTTGTAGGCTTGACTCGCGTCAGTCTCTGATCTATCTCATAAGCGTTTCACCTGCACATATGTCGAAATTATTTTGTCTTTTCGCCTTGACGACGCGACATTTTGTGCGCAGACTTCAAGCACCGACACACTCCCGAGCCGCGACCTAAGAACCATCAACAGGCCCTGTGCGGATTGAACGGGAGAGTGGCGGGACCGGGGTCAAATCTGGGTGTGGTCGAGACAATTTCGTGCTTCGTCAATCAGGGCGCAATGAGCCCGTTGTACTCCACAGGAGGATTTATGTACCCGAGTTTCACCGAGCAGGCTGGGAAAGCTGCCGTTTGCCTCGCCGCCGTCGCTGCCATCGTGGCAGGTGCGCCCGCGGAAGCGTCGGCATCGACGCGTGAGCAACACTTCTGGGACGATTGCGGTCCTGTGCACTGCACCCGGTACTACAGCGTTGAGAAGTCAGTGGAGTTGTTCGAGGGAACGCAGTCGTGGGGCTGGTCCGTCATGCGAACCCTGTCCGATCTCAGCGCACTCTCTGCAGCAGTCGCTCACAAAGACCAGGTGGGTCAAGACGGTTTCGAGAGCAGCGTCAATGACGCCGTCCACTACGGCGGATGCCTCCAGTTCCAGTGGCGGCAGGACGGTGTTGGCAACGGCCGGTGGGACTACACCACGCACTCGGGCTACTGCTTCGAGGAGACCTACGTCGATTCCGACGGCAACGTCTGGAACTACGACTCCGAGTCAAACACCTACTCGACCGGTTTTTGAACTCTGACCGAGGTGCTCCCTGTCACGACAGTGCAGGGAGCACCGCTCGATCGGTGATTCTCGGATAGGCCGCTGTCACAAAGTGTTCACCGATCATGCGTCCGGAGTTCTGGCACGACGACCCGGTCTCGAGAAGTCACTGCAGATGGCACGGGGCGGCGATCAGATCGTGGCAAAGAAACCCGACTGGCCCGGTCGTTCGCATTCGAATATGGCCAGATTGCTGTGCGACCGTCCAATAGATCTCGTCGCCCTCGACCATGCGAACCATGGGGATTGGCCGCACTGTTGCTGAGGGCACCTCGGGGGAGATGCAGCGCTACGACGGTTTGCGCCTTCCCCTTGAAAAGATGGGATTCAGCTCCGATAGTGCTGACATACCAATCGCTAGTTGTGCGGGGAATGGTGCTGACGGATTTCACACGAATCCGAAAAGCTCGTCTACGTGGCCTCTTGTCGGAGACGCTGCGGGAAAGAGAGTTCTCGTGGGTAATCGCGCATAAATGCGGAGTGACTAGAGCACGAGGTGTCGTGGGCCTGACCTCGTCGATATTCCTGGTGCTGACACGTGGGCGCGGAGACGCGAGACGCGTCGGCAGCCGGAAGGCTTCGAGGGCGTGGAACGCATATTGCGCAGCAGCTCCGATGACAGGGCACGTCGACGAGCCTCTCGAGCCTTCGCCAAGACTGGCAGCATCGGCCCGGCACCGTTGGAGAAGACGGTGTTCAGGGCGGGGATCACGATTAGGTGAGATCTCCACGAGCTGACGGAACATCTGCGATCGGTACTGAATGTCGTTGCCGATTAGACTTTGTCGAGCGCGTTATCCCCTCGACGTCGACGAGGCGTACCCGCCGCCCACCGGCCGATCGAGCAAACCTGTCAGTTCAATTGATCGATAACGACGGGCTTCGTCTGCGCTCGTGCCATGAAATTCGGATTGAGGTCGAGGTCATCGTCGAACTCGCCTCCAAGATTCTTTACGAAAGTGTCCGCCAGTCGGTGACCCATCGGGCGGAACGTCACGTACGTCAGGCCGCCGGACACCACCCCGCCGACCAACGGAACGGCTTTGGTGATCGTCTTTTCCACGGTCTTCTTCGTGATCTTTTGCCCGACGACAGCGCCGACCTTTTTCACAAGCGGATACCAGGCGGTCTTCGTGAGTGCCTGTGCCGCGACCTTCTTACCGAGGTTCGCACCCGCAACCTTCGAGGTGTTCATTACCAGCGCCGATGCCCCGGCAGCTCCGAACATCGCTCCCAGGTAACCGATGACACGAATCTGCGCAGTCTCCGACAGATCCGGTCCGTCGAAGAGATCGTCCTCACCGAACATAAACGCGATCTGCTGGGCGAGGTTGATGGCGAAGCCGAAGTACTGCGCCACGTCAGCTCCACCCGCCGCCACCATGATCACGGGGTTACCGGGCAGGCCGCTGGCGAACGATACGGCCGAAGTTTTCGTCGCGCTGTTCTTGATCAGGGCATCGCACTTCTTGCGGAGCGACTCGACCGTGAACACAGCCTGAGGGCCCTCAGCGAGGATGATGTCGAGGTGCGGCGAACCCTTGAACTGCGCACGCAAGAAGGAGTCTCGGTCGACATGTACAACGGGAAGTTTCGCAACGACTCCGATCGTGCGCATAGTGGTTGCGTACAGCTTGTCCTGCGATTCTTCCGCCATGCTTCGAAGACTATCCGGTATGTGGAGTTCGCCCGGAAGGTGCACCGGCCGAAATCAACTGATGGATGATCGGCCTTCCAACTTGCTGCCGTCGCCGCAGCAGTTGCCTACCTTCCTGTCCGACTGGTCCGACGAGTGGCGGGAGTTGTCCCCGCGGACGAGGGACTGCGGGACAGCAGTTACGGAAAATCGGTAATCGATCCACCGTCGACGCCCACCACGACAGGGTCGGTGCAGCGTGAGTCGGTGGCCTACAAGTCGATAGCGCTCAGGAGGCGCGCTCTGATGTCGTGTGCAGACGCCGCCAGATCGACAGTGACGAAGCGGAAGCGGTGTCCGTCGATGACGGCCGATTCGTCGAAATGGCTGTCGACTGTCGGATAGAGCAGAACACCGTCCGCCGTCCTTCCCAGCTCATCTCGCGAGCTCTGTGAGCGGACATAGGCGTAGAGCTGAAAGACATGGTTGCGGTCGAGGCGGCGGACACCATGAAACCCGGGTTTAAGGGCGTCGGCGAACTTGGTTTCGACGATGATGCGTCGGCCGTGCTGTTCGAGTTCAATGTCGGTGCGCATGGTGGGCAGCATGGCGAGCATTCCCGGTGACGTCGCGGTGGTGAGCCAGTGGCGTTGTGTCTCTCCCGCCGCCACCCGCCATGTCGGTGGCAGTTCTGCGCGGTAGAAGCCGCGGACGGCGCGCTCGTAGAGTGCTCGGATCGTGGCTGCGTCGCGGTCGGGGTCGCGGCCGGCGCGTCCACCCGCATCTTCGGTGGGAATGAGCATGTTTAACAGCAGCGCTGCTGCGGCGACGGCTTCCGCATCGTCGCGGTCGTTGCGTCCGAGCCGCGCGGCCGCCGCGGTGCGCCAGGTCGTGGGGTCGGCTGTCACGCCGTACTGGATCAGTGTGCGGGCGAGAGCGCGGGCTCGGCGTGCTGTGGTCGCGTCATCGACGACGCGGCTGGCGCGGTGGAGAGCGGTGAGGAGAAGGCGGTTGCGGGCGGTGTCGACGGTCAGTTCGTCGAACGTGCACGCCACCCGTCCTTGGTCGAGCAGCTTTCTCGATTCGGTCGCCAGCGCGTCGATGCGGCCGCGAACACGCGTGAGCACAGCGCGACGGTCCCGGTAGGCGTGGCCGAGTGGACGCGCCAATCGTCGCTCGACGGCCGTCACGAGAATCTCCCCGACCAGGTCCACGAGATCCTCGGGGTTGTCCTCCACGGCGGCCAACAGGCGTGTGTCGTGCTGCTGGTACAGCGTCGAGGCGTACAGCATGAGCAGCCACAGGTTGCGTACAGGGATGCGGTACGCACCGCTGGTGATAGTGCGGGCTTCCGTCACCTCGGCACGTCGAGCAGGGCAGCTTCGCGTTCGATCGCGGCGGGATCGTCGAACCAGTACTCGGCCAGCAATGGTCGGATCTCCTGATCGATGATGCCGCGCAGCCAGAGGTGCGGGTCGTCGATCGCGGGGCCGTCCGGTGAGGGGGTGAAGAAGCTGTGGCCGATGCGGTACTGCTCGCCGAGGTCCGGCGCGTCGGCGATGCGCTGGTTGAGTGCTGTGAGCCGAGTTCGTAGTGCGTCGACGAATGCGACATCGACCCCGCGGGCAACGAGCCAGTCGCGCCAGGCGTCGTTGAACTGCGGCTGCAGGTCCGCGAAGGCGAATCGCCGTCGGAGTGCGAAGTCGACGATGGCCAGGGACCGGTCGGCGACGTTCATGGTGCCGATGAGATATAGGTTGTCGGGGATGTAGACCAGGTCGTCTCCTGGTTTGGAGTAAGCCAGCTTGAGCGCCTCGGACGCTTTTCTCTTGTCCGCTTCGAGCAACGTCAGCAGCTCTCCCATGACCTGTGCGAGGTTCGCCCGGTTGATTTCTTCGACGACGAGGACGTGCTCGGCATCAGGGCGATTACGGGCTTCCTCGATCACCTCTAAGAAGTAGCCGTCGGTGAGTGTCAGTCGCCCGTCGTCACCTGGACGCCATCCGCGGACAAAATCTTCGTAGGAGACGGTGGGATGAAACTGGACTGCGTGTATCAACTCCCGGTCCTTAGTGCCCATCAACGCGTATCCGAGGCGTTTCGCGAGCCAGGTCTTCCCTGTCCCTGGTGGACCTTGAAGAATGAGATTCTTCTTGCGCCGCAGCGCTTCGAGATAGCCGGTGAGGTCCTGCGGCGACACGAAGCAACCTTCGTCGATGATGTCGGCGACCGTGTAGTCGTCCTCGCCCGGCAGTTCCTCGATCGTTGCGTCGTTGTTCGGTGCCGGCTCCGAACGGCGTCGGCCGCCGAAGTACTTGTCCGCCCAGTAGGGGGCTGAGAGAAATGACGCGTAGTCCTGCTCCTCATCGTCAAAAGCGAAGCCGATCAGAGCCTGCGCCTGCCAGGAGTCGGGTTTGATGCCCCACACGGTGTTGCGTGAGGTCCAGAAGTACCAGTCCTCGTCCGGGACGGCGGACGGTTCGTCCCAGTCGACGACGACTTGGTCGCCGTCACCGGGGTTGGCGGTGATGGTGCCGGTGGCGCGGATCGCCATGACCGCCGAGGTCTGCCCGTCGATATCGAAGGGAAGGTCGTTCTTTCGCGTGAACGCTGCTTTGATGGCGATGCGTTCACCCGCTTTCATCGATTTGATCGCCGCGGCGTACTTGTGGGGCTGCTGCGCCCGCCAGAGCCCGTTGGCCACGAACTCCGGTGTTCGGTCCGACGGCGCGCCGCCGTCGATGCCGAACATCGCTCCGACGAACCAGAAGGTGGCGAGATCATCGGAATCGGTCGCCGCCGGCGCGGGACGGCGCGTGGGCTGATAGTTCTGAAACGCGGGGACAGCGTGCAAGTCCGCCTCGGTGATCTCGACCGGGTGATCGCGCAGCATCTGGTATCCGAAATCTGTGATGCGTGACCGCCCGTTCGCCACTTTCTCGACGGCGGCGGCTCGCCGTAGGAACGATAACGCCCAACCGATTCTGTTGTCTGCTCGTCCCTGGCCGGAATTCAGCGTTTCCGCACGCTGCGCCTCGGTAAGGCCGACGCTGTCCATCACAGTGGACTTGAGCGCGGACGTCCTCCAAATGGACCCGTCACCGAGCACGTTGAGCACCGGGCGAGCGAAAGTGGGCCATGCGGGAACAGGCGACGCCTCCATTGCCGAGTTGAGGTCGGTCACAGCGGGTACCGCCGGCCGTAGTGGTTGCTGAAGCAGCGAGCCATGACCGCGGGTAGATGCATCCTGTGACAGTATCGCGGCGACGACACCGCCGACCGAGCGCAGCGACGTCGGCCCTCTGCACGGGAAGGGTCACTGCTTCGGCTGACAGGATCGTAATATCGGCAATGATTATTGTTATGAATTATGCCTGCCGTTTCGCCGCGCCGGTCGGCCGGGCGGCTTTTGCGGAACACGACGAAAAGCAGTACCACCAGGAGCGATGCGGCGAGGCACAGCATCAAGAATGAGCCGACCGAGTCGCGGAAGAGGGAGGAGTCCTCCTCGGGCGGCTGCGTCGTCGACTGTCACGTCACGCGGTAGCCGGCGGGGTCGTCGGTTCCCCCGACTGCAAGCCGTCATCGCTAAACTCGGATACCAACCGCTTCTTCGCCTCCTCGGCCGCCACCTGGTCAACCTTCCGCTGGTCCAAAAACATCTTGCCCGCAACAAGACCGATGCCCATGAGTGCTGCACCCGCTCCGACGCTCTTCGCGACGATGCCGGGCAAGGCCTTAGATACAGCCCCGCGCTCGATGTTCTCGATCAGTTGCGGTACGCCCCCCGCAGACTTGGCTGCGATCGAGAAGGCTTGGTAGGGGCCCAGGTTGTTCATCTTCTACCCTTCGTACGTGTGTTAGTTAACGGCTCGCTGAGGGGATCGGCGAGCCAAGGGCCGGGTCTGAGCGAGCATGCGAGTGGGTCGGCCGCAGGCCTGCTTCATCTTGAACGCGCTTCCAGGGCGCGCCGAGCGGCTGCAAGTTCGTGTTGCTCGAAGGAGTCGTTGGCGTATTCGAGTGCAACGTCGACTATCTCGGCGATAAACGCAGCGTCGATATCGGTGCCGGGCGACAACCGGAACTTGTCGGTGCGGTCGTACTGCGAGTTGCTGGACCCCATATGGAGGTCTGATTCAGCAAGTTTCGCGTGGAAATGGTCCGTCCAGAACGGTGGAGGTGCTGGTCGATATGTCACTTCGGCGATCAGCCCTTCTGAGGAGACATCGAAGTCATTCGGCACGACCCTTACGTCGCTTACGCGCTCAATTCGCTTCCAGGTCCTGACGGTGCGGGCCTCAAGGACTTCGAGGAATTCGGCGTCGGTCTGCAGAGGCTTGAGGCCTCTGGTGAAGCCATGACGTTGCGCCTCAAGGTTCGTCATTCGTCGAACCTGCTGTGGGGGCTGAAACCTGTCAGGTGTACGGATTTTGACGGCCTCGCTGGTAGTGATGCGCTCAATGGCCCCGCCCAGCTTTTGACGCCAGCGCCTCCCACTGGCGTCGGTGTACTCGACTACGAACTGAACGCCGTCAGCGCCGGTGGTGTGGACTGTCACGAGGGTGAACCAAAGGTGGTCCTCGGTGTGATCGCGGTACGGGGTGAGCTCTTCGCCGCTTGGGATGAACTCGTGCAGGCGGTTGTCTTTGGCGACGAGCTCGGCCGTCCGGTGTTCGACCTCGCCGTCTGCTCCGTTGGGTGCCTCAACGAATGGCACGGAAACATCGAAGAACGTGTCCTTACTGCGGTTCTCGATCCGGTAGGTGGGTAGAGACTCAAGCGAGAGCTCGCCCTCCACTTTGTAGATCGTCAGAAGCCGCGCTTGCGCCATCTCGTCGTCCTGACGGAGCCGGCCCGCTTCGCGGCGGTCGAATCGGGTGTGTGCACTGGAAACGGAGATGCTAGCGGCAGCGATGAGGAAGGCCGCCGCCGTCCCGAGGCCTCCGGCCCAGGTGCCCCACGCGATAAACCAGTTCGAGGTGATGTCATTCGCGTCGTACATGGCTTTGACAATGGTGACAACTCCAAAGGCAACAGCAAATAGAAGAACGCTTAAGCAGACGCCGAGAAGGACCGCTCGAAACGTTTGCTCTTCGGGCAGACTTCGCTCGCTGTCTGAGCTTCCGCTACGTCCGATCATCGACGAATGGTAGACGAGTCGTTGAGGCCGTCCGCCCAGCCGGTGGCGTCGAGATTCGCGTCCACAGAAGAACGCGCCGCAGAGGTGTCCTTTGCTGTGATCCCGATTGCAACGCACAGCCGGGCGCGCCTGGTGGCCGTACTCGGAGTCAGTCGTCAAGATTCGAGTTGTGCAGCCATCAAGTCCTGAACAGAAGAACGACCATCCTTTCCCGAGCGAGTACACGCTGGTTCAGGATTTTGGTTTGTTGACCGACGCCGAGCGCGACGTCGTGGCTGACTACACCCTTGGGTCGTACCTAGAAATAAACGAGGCGCTGCGCGGGCGGCGCGCTATGACGGATGAGACCCAAGCGAAAGTCGACCTTATGAGGTCGGCGGTGTCGAAGTTTCCACTTGAGAGCACGTGGCGAGTTTCACGCGAGACTGAGCTTGCCGACTTCGGCCTTGAGCCTGGTCAGACACCCGCGAGTCTGGTGGGAGAGGTCGTACAGGAGCTTGGATTTCTATCGGTGAGCGGGCTGCGCCGCCCTCCTCGGATAGTCGAGCGCAAGGTTCCGGTGTGGCTTGATCTATACGTCACGGCAGGTGTCCCGGCTCTCTACTTGTCTGAGGCGCTCACCATGGCGTCCGACTACGAGCGGGAGATGCTTATCGTGGACGCTCGCGAAGTGTTCGTGACCGGCGTAAGTTGGGACACGGAGAACGAGCTCTGGGTCTTACAAGGCCTCCTGACCAGCGAGGATGGTGAATGACGTGTCGGCGTTGACGAACGATCGTCTGGACCTTCGGCGAGTCAAGAAGACGCCGGAGCAGATACAGCGACTGCATGCCAAAGCGAGGAAAGAGCTCGGCACCGAGGCACCGGTGGCGGCGAGCCGCGTCTCGAAGGTTCGCGAGGCCGGCAAGCCGGGTAAGCGCTCTTAGGTTCCAGTGGGTGGCGAGCGATGAGCTAGCGACATATCGTCACATTTGATGCGCTAAGCAGCAAAAATGCCATAATATCTGTTATCGGCAGGATATTTCCGGCGCTGATTGTCGGATCTATAGACTCAAATTGGGCGGGATGATCCCGCAACACCGGCCTGGAGAAATATGTGCCGGGGACCAGCTGGCGCGTGCGGTAGAGCGATGAGGTGGGTTCCTGACGTGACTGCCTCTTTCTGTGTGAGATGCAAGCCGATCAGGTTGGTGACTGTCGCGGCGACAGCAGCGAGATCGGCTGCAGACCCATGGAACGTGGGCACAGAGCAGCCTCTCGTCGGGATCAATTCGTCGCCTTCGGCTGCTTCTCCCCAAAGCTGGTGGTAGAGCTCCAGCTCGCCATCTGCCAATACCAAGCGTCCTGCTTGATCGTCCAGCTCGGACGGCGTCGAGATGGCACCGGACGCAGAGATCGTGGCGATACCTAATGTTCCTGTCTTGGCGTCGGTTGCCACCTGGGCGATGAGTGCGTCCCGGTATTCGCCGGCAAGGGTGTCAAGGTAAGCGGTGATGCTGTGACTGACGGTTGCGTCGATGATGACGTCCGCGGTACGCGAGACGGTTGGATCGGAGATGTATCCGTCTGCGACGGTGACTTCCAGGTCATCACGGATTGCGCGGAGACGTGTTGCGAGGGCGTTGGCCTTTGTCTCGCCGATGTCGGCTTCGGTGTAGTTCTGTCGGACGAGAAGTCCTCCGGTGATGGCACTGGGGTCGCAGACCGTGACGCTTCTGACTCCGGCGCGCGCGATGAACTCGGCGATCCATGATCCGAGCCCGCCGCACCCCCAGATGTGAACGGTTGTCCCTCGAAAACCGTTGACGGGACGGTTGTCGTCGCGTCGTGTTGTGACTTCTTCTCTTTCGTCGGACATGTTGCACCATTCGATGGGGATATCGGCATTGATGGTGGCGAGATCGAGGTTGACCGCGGGGCCGTGCTTCTCGGCGATGCGCCGGAGGGTGTCGGCGGTACCGGCGGGTAGGCGTCCACAAAGGAGAAGATGCGGTCCGCCTGCTGGGTGAGGCACGGCAAGCACGAAGTATTGCTCGGTGCCGTTGGGGTTTCGCAGAGCGCTGGCGAGGAGCGAGGTGAGGAAAGCTGGTGACTGTGGTGAAACCTGTGGTGACCGCCCCTCGGCGCGGTCGAGGTGCGGGTCGTCCAGGAGCCTCAGCAACAGGGCGAATGTGGATGTTGCGCCGAACGGGAGATCGCTCGTTAGGACCAAGACTGGCACGCGTTGCCCGTCACGATCAGTGGAGTAGGTGAGGTCGTAGCGGTGGGGTGAGCGAGGGATGAGGCGAGCGATCTGCTGCCGCTTGAGTGGGCCGGTCTCGCGGGCAACGATGGTGGGCGTGCTGGCGGCGTGGTGAAGCACTCCTCCGACGGCGTGGTACATCGCGGTCGAGGGATCGAACACGCCGCCAGCGGCATCAGTGAGCCAGTCCCACAGGCGGCTGAGAAAACCAGCCATTCCTGAAGATGGACGCCACTCGCGGGACGGATCGAGATACATGCAAAGCCGCTGCCCTTGGAGCACGTGCGGGAAACCGAGAAAGCGCGTGTGATCGACTTCGACGCTCGGAGGCAGGAACATCGAAGGGCGAATCTTGACGACGAACTCCTCGTCGTCGGCGAGTACCAGCCCACCGGGCCGGTGAAGGATGTCCGTGGTGTGCAACTGCAGTCGTAGGGTGGCGTAACCGTCAGTGTCGAGATGCGGTTGCTGGACTATCCGCAGGTCTTGGGAATACGCCCTGACTAGTGACCTCAATTCATCGACGAGATATTTTTGCCAGGTCGTCAACGCGACCGCGCGGCGACGGCTCATCCCGCGCGACCAGACCGCCCCACGGTGGACACGACTGCGGGTGTCGCTGCCGGGAATCTCGCGCTGCTGGACGCGGCGGCCGGGGCCCGGAAGCCGTCACCGAAAACGCCCTGCCACAGCTCGACGCTGCGGTCTTTGTTCCTCTCCTCGAACGCTTCCTCGATCTCGGCGGCGTGGACGTGGATGCGGTCCCGAAAGTAGTTGTAGGTGGACTGCTCCCATCGATGGTCGAAGGTGACCCCGGACCCGGAAGGGTCTGGAATGGACGGCTTGGTCGGGCGGTCTTGAAGCCAGACGTCGAGGTCTTTGACTAGGTGCAGGAGAGTCGTGGGGACGTCGCTGTAGTAGCTAGGGTCGACGAACGTGCGCAGCTCGGTTATCTGCTCTCCGAGCAGTGTGGTCAAGAGGATGGACCGTGTGCCGGTGAATGAGTTTTTGTGGTCACGCAGGTACTTCATGAGTCGGATAACCTTGCGTAGGTTGCCGTTCGCGAGCGCGTCCTTGGTTTTCATCCAAGTGGTGAAGCCTTGAGGGTTGGTCAGCTCCCAGTCGTTGTCGTCCCGGTTCACGATGACTTCCCGTCCGTCAGCGAGGTTCAGGTGCGGCACTATGTCGAGGTGCATGGAGTTGGCGTAGACGAGTCGGACGCAGCGGCACTTGCGTGAATGGGGCATGGTGGCGTACGTGCTGTGGCGGTGCAAGACCGCGTACACCTCGTCGATGTACTTCTTGGGGCTGTCGGACCAGTCCGGGTTTTCGGTCATATCGAGCATGAAGTCTGCGTCGAACTCGTTGCTACCAACCGGGTTGATGATGGTTTTGTGCGCCCAGGACCCCTGGGCTGTCTTGCCCAGGATGAGCGGGCCGACCTGCTCGTCAGCTTTCAAAGCTTTGTAGACCGCTTCGACGCGCGAGTTGAGCGAGTCGAGCTTCACCTGGCCTAGGTTGACAGTGTCCTTGAGTAGGACGTTGAAGTAGTCAGTGAGCTTCATCGGAGACCTCCGTGGTCGACGTGCTGATCGGGTCGCAACGGTGTCGGCGGCCATCGATCAGCGGTGTGTATTTGGCTGCGCGATGGCCGGCGAACAGCGCTGTATAGATCGGGCTGAGGTCGCGGCTCACCGACGCCGCGAGGCCAGCGAGGTCGTCTGCATCTGCCGAGTCCAGTGCGTACAAGTTGCCGGGAACTCGCGCGTCGAATCGGGTGTAAGCATCCTTGCCGATCAGATGTTCAGCGACGCCCTGACTTCCGCGGCTTCCAGCATTGAGAATCAGGGGTGCGATCGGTTTCGCCCAGTTCACCAGTCCGCCGCGGTCAAGGCGTTTGGGGTGGTTCGTGATCTGGTCGACGGTGCCGACGTTGAGCACCCTGATCGAGGCCAGTGGTACTTCGAGCATGCTGACGGCCTCGGCAATCGCGACAACGGAAGGGTTGTTCGCCCATACCCCGCCGTCGATGAGGCGGTGTCCATCAACCCGTGCGGCGGGAAAGTAGAGCGGTGCCGCTGATGTCGCCATCGCGATGTCCACCATCGAAACGCGCCAGTCCCGGACGAGCCGCGTGTGATGCGGCGTCTTGAAGATGTGCACGGTGCCGCTTTGCACGTCCCAAGCCGGGATAACCAGGGGTTTCACACTGTCCCCGAGCAACCGTTCGCCAAGCACTCTCGTCAGGGCGGTGCGCAGCGCGTCTCCGTCGTAGATGGGTGCAGTAAGTTGGCGTGGCCGTCGCCAGAAACGCCGGCGCGCGGCCGGGAAGACCGCCTCGACCAGTTCTTCGTAATGCCCCACGATTTCCCTCGGAGTCAGGCCTGACCCCAGCGCGAGCGCGACGATCCCGCCGGCGGACGTCCCGGCTATCAGGTCGAAGGAGTCCGTAATGCTTTCACCGAGGTCCTGTTCCAACCGCGCGAGCACGTGAGCTGTGAACAGTGCCTTCGCTCCCCCGCCGTCAAGAGCAAGAATCTGGAATCGTTGCCGGGCAGAAACATTCACCTCGCCGGTCGCGGATCCATGGTCGCGCCAACAAGGTTCCGAGACAACTTCGGACTGCATCTCGGGTTCAGGTCCGGTCGAACCTTCCGGAATTACATCCATATACCCATGGTAGGGCCAGGCACCGACACAATCCGGTGCGCTTTGTGCTCTCCTAGCGGTCGATCTTCGCTGTTACAAACGCTTGTGCCGACGCCGGTTCATATCTTGTATCAAGTCGGCCCACTGAGGGTTGGTCATCATGTTCACAGGACAGGATCGGAAGCACCCAACGCACCGAGGTGATCCCAGCAGCACGACCTGGGCAAGCCTGGTGGTCGTTATTGGCGCGCCGGGGGTCAAAATTGAGCTGTGCAGCCACAATCCAGGAACCGGAGCTCGGCCACCCCTATCCCAGCGAATACACGCTGGTGCAGGATCCCGGCCTGCTTTCTGACGCGGCGCGCACTGTGGCGTTCGGTAGGGCGCTACCGCTAGCTCGGCTCAATCCCGATCTGGCGGCTGAGACTTCGCTCAGGCTAATACATACCCGGAATCTAGCGTCTTCGATGGGTTGCCACACACCCTAGGGTCGCGGAGCTCAGGGTGGGTCGTCGCAACTATTGCGGCGGCTGAGAAAATTTCGGAGATGCACCGGTGAGTTACCGAAACGGGTGACCCGCAGATCTACCACTGGTGCGTTACGACCGTTGACGCTGGTCTGGAAGAGATTCGAAGAACCAGTGGAAGACGTCGTTGAAGACAAGAGTGACTCACATAGCAAAGAGCCACGGCGCGGGCCACGGCTTCATATATGTTTCAACGGACTAAGTAATAGAACAACCGAAGGCGAGTGGCGTCGTGAGCACCATGCTGAGCTCGAACAAGCTACCCGTCCTTGGTCAACTAGTGCGGGTGCGGAGCCGTCATTGGGTGGTCACCGACGTAGCTCCTACGGCGCTACCTTTCGACGTCAAGTCGACCACCGTCGGCGAGGGGCAAACCCTCGTCACCCTGTCCAGCGTGGAAGACGACGGGCTGGGAGACGAACTTCGGGTGCTGTGGGAACTAGAGGCTGGACGTAAAGTTCTCGACGCCGCCACTCTCCCCGATCTCACGCGCGGGAAGTTCGACGACCCGGCGACGTTGGGTGCGTTTCTGGATGCACTTCGTTGGGGCGCAGTGACGAATGCGGAAACGACGGTGCTGCAAGCACCCTTTCGTGCTGGCATTGCGATCGAGGACTACCAGCTCGAACCCGTGACACGCGCGTTGACGATGCCTCGGGTAAATCTACTTGTCGCCGATGACGTTGGCCTCGGTAAGACGATCGAAGCTGGGTTGGTAGTTCAGGAATTACTGCTGCGTCAGCGCGCCCGCCGTGTGATGATCGTCTGTCCGGCACCGTTGACGGTGAAGTGGCATGAGGAGATGGCGGCCCGTTTTGGGTTGGGCTTTCACATCGTGGACACGGCTGAGGTGCGTAGGGTCCGCCGCGAACGTGGTCTGCACGCCAACCCTTTTCGGGTACACCCTTTGACGATCGTCAGCCTGTCGTGGCTGCGCGGTGCTCGGTGTCAGCGTCTTCTCGAAGAAGTTTTGGGTGATGACGGCCCCGCCCGTCCGCGAGCAATCGACTTGCTCGTAGTTGACGAAGCGCACCACTGCGCGCCTCCTGGCAAAGGGAAGTACGCCGTCGACAGCCAGCAGACACGAGCAATATCGCGTCTCTCGACGCACAGCGAGAACCGATTGTTCCTGACCGCGACCCCGCACAACGGATACGCCGAGTCGTGGACCGCTCTCCTGGCTATGCTGGACCCGCAGCGGTTCGCCCGAGGTGTGCCGCCGGACCCGGCGGCCCTTAAACAAGTTCTCATCAGACGCTTGAAATCCGAACTGACCAAACCCGACGGAACCGCATTGTACCCAGAGCGGTTGGTGGAGGAAATAACAGTCGACTACCCGCCACATGAACGGGACGTCCACTCCGTGCTGCGGGAGTACACCACAGCTCGCCGTACACGACTCGCGAAGCAACAATTGCAAGGTGCAGGTCAAGCAGCCGATTTAGTGACGTTACTACTGAAGAAGCGGTTGTTCTCCAGTCCCGCAGCGTTCACCCGCACAATGACGCTCCACCTGAACTCAGTCACACGTACATCTGAGGCAGCGGACATCGACACCGAGTGGGTCGGCGATCGGCAAGCGGAGTTGGTGTACGGCGAATGGTCCAACGACGACGCGCTGAACGAGGCGGAGGACGCCGCGGCCGATGCCGCGACCACCGCCGCCGGCAAACCAGGCCCCGCTGAGCGTGAGTTGCTCGGCAAGCTCGAAGCATGGGTGGGCGAACACGGACTCGACAGCGACGCAAAGGCGAAGGCGTTGCTTACGTACCTCGACCAAGTATGCAAAACAGACGGGCAATGGAACGACGAACGCGTCGTCATCTTCACCGAGTACCGCGACACCCAACGCTGGCTCGCTGATCTGCTCGCAACCTACGACCTCGCCGCCGCAGGACGCCTTGAGCTGCTTCACGGCGGCATGGACGAAGACGAACGCGAACGCATCAAGGGCGACTTCCAAAAGCCACCACGCATGCATCCGGTACGTATCGTGTTGGCAACCGACACAGCAAGCGAGGGCATCGACCTCCAGGCTCACTGCCACCGATTGATCAATTACGACATCCCGTTCAATCCCAACCGGCTGGAACAACGCGCCGGCCGCATCGACAGGTACGGACAAACCCACCGACCCGAGATCCGCCACTTCGTCGGATCGCACTGGAAGAGCGCACCACCCGAAAGCGCAGAGGCAGACCTCGACTTCCTTACCCGAGTCGCGGTAAAGGTCGCAACCATGCGCGAAGACCTCGGCAGCGTCAATCCGGTGTTGGCCGCAGCTGTAGAGCGACGCATGCTCGGAGGCTCCGACCGTGCCTTCAATATCGAGGCGGTCCAACCGAAGTCTGCCACCCGCGACGCCCTGAAGGTGGAGCGAACCCTGCGCGCCGAGGCCGACCGGCTGCGTGCCACCTTGGCCGAATCGGCGCACGAATTGCACAGCACCCCTGCCGATGTCGAACGCGTCGTCCGAGTCGGTCTCGAACTGGGCCGCCAATCCGCACTACAACCACACCTCGACGAACAGGCCGGCCGGACAGTGTGGCGAGTACCGCCGCTGACCGGATCGTGGGCCCGAACCACCGCCGACCTCGTCGACCGCGACTACGGCGCCCGACCGATCAGCTTCGACGCATCGATCGCCGCTAAACGCGACGATATTGTCCTCACCCATCTCAATCACCCCCTTGTCGCAATGGCCACCCGGCTGCTTCGCGCCGAAGTATGGGGGGCAGGCCACCTCGAACGGGCAGCGAGCCTCATTGTCGACGACCCCCGACTCACCGACCCGATGTTGGCGGCGTATTCGCGTCTCGTTCTCGTCGGAGCAGATGGAAAACGACTGCACGAGGAATTGTTTGCGGCCGGCGGCTGGGTCCGCGGGAGCTCATTCTCCCGCCTTGGAGTCACCGCCCTCGCCGACCTTCTTGATGCAGCCCTCGGCCCGGCCTCCTCCCCACGCGACAGCAGCGCCGTCAATAAGAACGACCTCACGCAGAGTTGGCCGAAAGTGTCCGGCAACCTCGAAGCGGCGATCACAGCCCGCGCCAAGGAACGAGAAACGTCACTGGGAAAGTCTCTCGCGAAGAGGCAAATGGACGAGCACGACCGCACGGCCGCATTGCTTTCGGGGTTCGAAAAGTCGTTGCGAAATGCCCTCGCAGAGCAACACGAGAGCCAGCAGTTGTCCTTCGCCGACCTCGACCCGGACGAACGCAATCAACTCACCGCGGACCGTGCAGCCTGGCGCCAACGCCTGGACTCTCTACCCGCTGAACGAGACGCCGAACTCGCCTCGATCGCCCGCCGGTACACCTCCGTGCAAATGCTGTGGTTCCCTGCAGCTGTCGTGCACCTCGTTCCCGCGAGGAAGGCCAGATGACCCCCACCCGCCGTCGCCCCCCACGCACCAGAACCAACTCGAATCCCACCGAATGGCTGGAGCTTCTCGCCGTCGACGGCCCATTCCTGGCCGCACCGGTAGCTATGGATGTCTGGCCGGGTGGGCTACCGGCAGTGGACAAGGACGCCGTCTCCGCACTACGGGACGCCAGCAGCGCCCTCGACGCCAGCCCCGGTACCCGCGACGCCTTCATCCGCCACGTGCTGGTCACCTTCTTAGGATGGAAGGCAAATCACCTCGGTGCCGGCCATGTGCCTTCCACTTTGAATACCCGAGTCGCCGAGTTCGGAATCGAAGTTCGCCCCGACCTTGCTTTGGTGAGCAACCCTGAAAACCCAGCCTTGCAGCCGCTGCTGTTGGGAATGGTCGTCGATCCTGGCGTACGTGCGAGCGCTCGCTCCATCACCGGTACTGAAAAATGGCCGGCGAGCCCGGTCGATCGGCTCGCGCACGTGCTGCGAGCACACAAGGTCCCTCTCGGTCTGGTCACCGACGGCACCGAATGGACACTCGTCTGCGCACCCGAAGGCGGAGCCACCACGACCGCCACCTGGACCCGGCACACCTGGTTCGACGAACCGGACACTCTCAAGGCCTTCGCAGCGCTTCTAGGCCGGCTTCGATTCTTCGGCGTCCCCGACGAGCACACCTTGCCCGCGTTGCTCGCCGCCAGCATGGACCGCCAAGAGGAGATCACCACCCGGCTCTCCGAGCAGTCCCGGGCGGTCGTAGAGATGCTGGTGGCGTGCATTGGACGACTCGATGCCAACCACAAGACACAGCACGGCGAGACCCTGTTACCTGCTGCGGTCGAACCGGCCGAGGTGTACCAGGGCGCAGTCACCGTCTTGATGCGCTTGGTATTCCTGCTCTACGCCGAAGAACGCGGACTGCTCCCCGTCGACGACAACACCTACGCGGACGGCTACGCCATCAGCACCCTCGCGGGGCAGCTGAGAGAGCATGCCAGCGACGTTGGCGAAGACACCTTGGAGCGCTCCAGCGCCGCCTGGCACCGCCTCCTCGGCGCATTCCGGGCGGTCCACCGCGGTGCCCGCCACGAGCAACTCGCACTGCCGGGCTACGGCGGCAGTCTCTTCGACCCCGACCGGTTTCCGTGGCTCGAAGGCCGGCGCGACGCCGACACAAGCCTCGACGACTGCGACCCGCTCCCTATCGACGATCGCACCCTGCTACGTGCCCTCGAAGCATTGCAATGGTTGAGGTTCGCCGGTGAGCGCCGCCGCGTCTCCTTCCGGGTGCTCGATGTCGAACAGATCGGCTACGTCTACGAAGGTTTGCTCGATCAGGATGCCCGCCGCGCCCCCGACTGGATTCTGGGCATCGCCGGTGACAGCAAGGGCGAAAAGGACGGCCCGGAGATCGCACTGACCGCCGTGATCGGTCATTTCGAGAAGGGCATCGAAACCTTTGCAGCGTGGCTGTCGGGTGAGATCAAAGAGGTAGGTGGAAGCCGCAGCTCCGCGGCAATCAAAAAATCTCTTGCCACACCTAGCGGTGCCGCGTCCGTCACCGCATGGACAGCAGTGTTGGAAGCGTGTGGTGGGGACGAGCTCACAGCCAACGCTATCTTGCCGTTCGCGGGTCTGCTACGCCGTGACCCCCGCGACCTCCCCGTCATCTATTCACCGGGCAGCCTCTACCTCACCGACAGTGACCTACGTGCACACACTGGTGCCGTCTACACCCCCAGAGCCCTCGCGGAACAGGTCGTCGCCCGCACCCTCGAACCACTCGTGAAATCACCAGGACCGCTCGACACCGAGGACGAGGCCGTATGGAAGATTCGAACACCGGAGCAGATCCTCGCAGTCAAGGTCGTCGACATTGCCGCCGGCAGCGGCGCATTCCTCGTCGCAGCCACCCGGTATCTCGCCGACCGACTCCTCGACGCCCGACGTATCCACGAACCAATACAGACAGGTGTCGAGGTGGACGACGAGCAGGCGATCATTGATGCCCGCCGTCAGATTCTCGACCATTGCATCTACGGCGTCGACATCAACCCGATGGCCCTGGAGATGGCGAAGCTCTCCCTCTGGTTAGTGACTCTTGATCGCAACCGCCCGTTCGGGTTCCTCGACGACCGCCTCGCTGTCGGAGACAGCCTCCTCGGGTTGACGAGCCCTGATCAACTTTTGGAGATGCATCTCGACCCTCGTGGGGGCCGCGCTGCGCGCAGTCACGAGCAGATCGCTGCCTACACCGCCGATGTGCCTGGTCTGCTTAAGGAAGCAGCCGTGCTGAGGCAAAGAATTTCCGACGTCGAACTCATCGACAGCCATTCCGCTGAGCACAAAACCCGTCTTCTCGTTGAATCTGGGGAGTTGACACGGCGGTTTGCCGTGCTGGCGGACGCACTGTCCGGTGCAAGCTTATCCGGTGGGGCACCGGGAAATTACGGCTCGGTCGCCGCTGGTTTTGGGCTCGCCACAAGCAGCTCTGGCAGTGGCACAGCATGGACAAGATTCGAGGAAGAAGCTCGATTTTCCCTGACGGAGGAGGGCGGTCAAGTCCGTCGTCCAGCGCATTTTCCGCTGCTTTTTCCCGAAGTGTTCACCTCACCGCAGACAGGGTTCGACGCCGTCGTCGGCAATCCACCTTTTCTCGGCGGATCAAAGCTGACGGGTGCCTTTGGTGCGCCATACAGAGAACATTTGGTCCGCGCCGTCGGACGTGGCGTCCGAGGGAACGCCGATCTGATTGCGTATATGTTCTTGACGGCGACCTATTTATGCAATGCTTCGGGAAGCTTCGGCCTCATCGCCACCAATACTGTCGCGCAGGGCGACACTCGCGAGATCGGCCTCGACCAGATCGCTGCTGACGATTGGGATGTGTATGCCGCGGTCAAGAGCGAGAAGTGGCCGACCAAGGGTGCAAATCTTCAATATAGTGTCGTCTGGGCGTCCCGTCGCGGTCGAACCAGTGGCGTTCGCGCGAACGCGGATGGTTTACTTACACAGGGGATTACACCAAGCCTCGATCCCCTCGGCCGCGCTACTGGCAATCCTTTCCGTTTGACCGCGAACCGTGGACTTGCGTTCTCCGGTTCTAAGGTCGACGGCTTAGGGTTCACCATGAGCCATGACGCGGCACAAGAACTGATCCGAAGCGATCAACGCAGTACGGATGTGCTCTTTCCCTATATAAACGGCGAAGACTTGAATACAAGACCAGATACAAGCGGAAGCCGCTGGGCCATAAACTTTTTTGGTTGGACAGAGGAACAAGCCAGACAATATCCCGACTGTTACGAGATTGTTCGCGAATTGGTGAAACCAGTTCGGGACCAAAACAATCGAGAAAGCCGCAAGCGTTATTGGTGGCGTTATGCCGAACACGCCCCGGGTCTTTACAAAGCGATCGAGGGCATGTCGCACGTTCTCGCAATTACGCTGGTGAGCAAAGTCGTCATGCCCGTACGGATACCGACTGGCCAAGTATTCGCGCACAGACTAGCAATCTTTGCGACGGAAGACATGGCAGACCTCGCGCTGCTGTCGAGTGCACCGCACTACTGGTGGGCAATCAAGTATTCATCAACACTCGAATCCCGAATCAATTACACCCCGTCCGATGTCTTCGAGACTCTGCCGCGTCCCACCTCTACCGATCGAATGCGCGCTGTTGGCGAAGCGTTTGATCGTGACCGTCGTAAGTTCATGTCAGAACGCCAGCTCGGGTTGACTGACACCTACAACCTCATTCACGACCCTGCCGTTGCTGATATCGAGGTTACCCACCTACGTGCACTGCATGTGAACATTGACGAAGCTGTGCTCACTGCTTACGGGTGGGATGATCTGCCCTTGGACCACGACCATTACGACACCCGCCAAGGCGTCCGTTGGTCCGCGTCACCGGCGGCGCGGCTGGAGCTGGTTGATCGGTTATTGGAACTCAACCAAACCCGCTATGCCGAAGAGAGAGCTGCTTTGACCATGTCGCCCCTCCGCAGCAAGGGCCGTATCAAAGCCACACCGAAACCCGCGGAGAACGCATTGTTCGACACTGATGAGGACGTATGAACATCGAGGCCACGCCCACTGGGCAGGCTCACACCGACAAGACGACACTGGAATCATCTGAGTCGGATGAATGGACCTCGCGTCAGGTCCGCGCCGAACTCGAACGGTTTCTGGTACGGGATCTGCTCGGCCCGTGGGCAGGCGAGATGGAGGAGCTACCCGCCGGCACCATCCCGTCAGAGCGGTACATCCTCGGAGTCCTGTCGCCGGCGCGTGTGTCGCTGGACGCGGAGACCACCGATGACACGGCCAGCGACGACGGCTCCGGAGAGGGAGCAGCCGAAGTCACCGCGGCCGCAGCAGCGGGGTCAATGGCCCCGGCCTCACTGGGTCTGTCTTTCAGCCTGCCGGTGGACGCCACATCGGTGCGTATCACCGCCTCGTGGGGGCGATACGTACAAGGTGAGTCCGCCGGCGACGTCACCGACGGCGGGGTACCCCGGCTCGTGTGGCGACGCGAGGCCGCAGGGGGCGCATTCGATCTGGACGTCACTGCAGCCGAATCGACCGAGATCCCTGATCGGAATCAGCCTGGAGTGCTGGTGCGTGCCCATTGCCGGCTACAAACTGCGTGCCGGGTCGTTGATGTGGCGATCGTCAACGCTCAACCGGAGTTACCAGACCGTAAGGACGCTGCGAAAATTTTCCAGGTCCGCGTACAGGTGACTGCTCTCGACGGAGCAGGGGCGGTGTTCCTGCCACACAACGATCCTTCACACGTCGTCGCCGACGACACCGCGCCGGTAGCGGATCTGGAGCTGCAGGGCTTGACGATGCTGTATCGCCACGCCCGGCAATTCGCGGTCGGCCGCAACGCCGGAGTCGACGTGGCTCGGCGCGCCGACGAGCACTGCGCATGGCAAGTTGCCACCACCAACATGCCCGCGTATGAGGTAGAGCAGACCGTCGCCCCGATCCCCGCTCAGGTACCGCAGCTCGCAGGTCTCGAGGTCGACATGCGGACCTTGGCGACCGCGCCCCGCGCACAGGTTCTAGCGGCTCTGCGCCCGCTGGCCGACGGATATCTGAATTGGTTGGACCAGCAGGACGCGCGCCTGACGACGGACCAAACGTTGGCCGGGCATGACGTTGCAGCTCGCAGTCATCTCACCGCGGCACGGACCGCGGCACGACGGATCGCGGCTGGGATCGACCTGCTCGAAGACAACGACATCGCCTGGCAGGCATGGCAATTCACGAACTTGACGATGGCCATGCAGCGTGAGCACACCGAAATTGCTACCGAACGCGCCAAGAACTCCGCCCTTACGCTCGCCGCCGCATCAGCTCTGGTCGACGAGCCCCGGAGGCGGTCGTGGCGACCGTTCCAGCTGGCATTCGTACTGCTCAATCTCCCGTCGTTGACCGATCCAGAGCATCTGGACCGCGCCTTGGCCGGCGCAGCGAACGGGCCTGGTTTGGCGGATCTGCTGTTCTTCCCCACAGGCGGCGGAAAAACCGAAGCCTATCTCGGTCTCACTGCGTTCACACTCGCGATACGCCGGCTCCAGGGTGTTATTGGCGACGGCGACGACGCGCGCGATGGACGAGCAGGCGTGGCAGTCCTCATGCGCTACACGCTGCGGCTTCTCACCGCCCAACAGTTCCAGCGCGCCGCGACCCTCATCTGCGCCGCCGAGCACCTGCGCCGCACCGCCGTCGAGGTGCAACGCGTCGGCGGGCCGGTCAACCCGTGGGGAGAAGAACCGTTCCGGATCGGGCTCTGGGTCGGATCCAAGGTCACCCCTAACTGGTACGACCAGGCGAAATCAGCGCTCGAAGCCATGCGCAACCGATATGCCGGTGCCGGGGCCTCGAATCCAATCCAGGTTCTGGCCTGCCCATGGTGCGGGCGAGCCATCGAGCCTGGGCAGGACGCAGAGTGCGACGACTCCCGCCGCCGGGTGTTGGTGTGGTGCGGTGACCCCGACGGACTGTGCGCGTTCTCCCGCAAGCAATCGCATTCCTGGGGCGAGGGGCTGCCCGTCGTGACGGTCGACGAAGAGGTCTTTCGGCTCGCACCAAGTTTGGTGATCGGAACCGTCGACAAATTCGCGCAGCTCCCGTTGCGCGGACAGACCGGTTTGCTGTTCGGTCGGACGTCGTCCTGGTGTGAACGCCACGGGTACCGGCACCCGGATCTGACTCCGAAAACGGACTGCAAAGACGGGGGCCACCCCAAGCGCGGCACCCGTCCCGGGACCAAACCGCAGGCCTGCGGGCCATTGCGGCCCCCGGACCTAATCATTCAAGATGAGCTGCACCTGATTTCAGGAGCACTGGGCACCATGGTCGGGCTGTACGAGACCGCAGTGGACCGCCTCGGCGCATGGTCGGTCAATGGGACCACTATCCGCCCCAAGGTCGTGGCCTCGACCGCGACGGTACGTCGAGCCAAGGAACAGGTGCACGGACTGTTCAATCGGGATCTGGCGATCTTCCCGGCCCCGGTCCTCGATGCCGGGGAAACCTTCTTCTCTACCCAGATTCCGGTTGATGAGGATCATCCCGGCCGCCGATACCTCGGAGTCTGCGCACACGGTCAACGCCTCAAGCAAGTCCAAATCAGAGTCGCGCAACTGCTACTGGCGGCCGCCCAGCTGCTGTTCGACGAGCACGGCCGCGCCGCCGACCCCTACATGACCCTGGTCGATTACTTCTCCTCCACCACGGAACTAGCCGGAATGCGCCGATTGGTCGACGATGACATCGCCACCCGGCTGCAGCAACAGGCTCGGCGCGGTCTGCGGGATCGCCGAAACATGGAAATACGCGAACTCACCGCACGCATCAACAGCCAAGACATCGGCAAAGCGCTCAGTGCACTGGCTAATCCGTTCGATCCCGATATCGATTCCAGCGCAGCAAAAGCCACCGTATCGAAGCTCCGAAAGGACTCGCGCGATGGCGGTGGAAAGACGGCCGCCGCAAGGGCCGCCCGCGCTGCGCTCGATGCCCTTCCGCTGCACGACTGGGAGGACAAACCCATCGACATGCTGCTCGCCACCAGCATGTTGCAAGTCGGAGTGGATGTATCGAGGCTCGGGTTGATGGTCGTGACCGGGCAACCGAAGAACAGTGCCGAGTACATTCAGGCATCCTCACGAGTCGGGCGAGACGCCACAAGACCAGGCCTGGTGGTGACACTGTTCAACTGGGCCCGGCCCCGAGACCTAGGGCACCTGGAAACCTTCACCCACTTCCACGAAACCTTCTATGCCCGTGTGGAACCGCTCTCGGTCACGCCTTTCGCCGACCGAGCCCTCGACCGTGGGCTGGCCGCGGTACTCGTCGCCGCACTGCGCCACGCCCGCGACGACTGGGAGAGCGAACCGGGAGCCCAGGCAGTGCCGGTCACCGACACCGACGTCGACGCCGCCGTCGAATGGATCGCGGAACGAGCTGGCGACGTGCTCGGCGATGCCACCAAAGTGGCAGAGGTCGAATCGATGTGTCGCGCCTTGCTGGACGACTGGGATCGTCGACGCAAAGGCCTCGAAGTCGGTGCCCTGTCCTACACAAGCGATAAGAAGGGCCTCGACCCGCTTCTCGATTCCGGGGTCGGCCGCTGGGGTACCTGGTCGGCAGGATGGTCGCTGCGCGAGGTCGAACCCGAGACGAACATGCTGATCACCCTGGCCGCACCCGAGATTGCAGAACGACCCGGTTGGATATTCGGCAACGCACCCGGCCCTAGCAACGACGAAGACGAAGACGACACAGAAGAGGCCGACGAAGCGGGATTGATCTCCGCGGAGCCGGTTCCGGCGACAGAGGGAGAACCCGACCGATGAACGCCGCGCCCGCCAATCCCCCCACCGACAAGTACCTCCGCCGAGTGGGTAGCCAACGCCCCAACGCCCTGTTGTATTCCGACGGTGTCGGCTCCGTCGTCGACCTACCGCATCTGTCGGTCGTGGTCCAAGGCTTGGACTACTGGGACTACCGCCAAGCCACCGACTTCGAGCTCACCGAACCACGCCTGCTCCAACGTGTCCGGCAAATCCTCGGCCCGCACGTACGCCAACTACGCGCCACCCCGCACCGAGAAGACAGCACCGACCAGGACGACACCGAGGCGAACCGGGTGGGGGTTCCCGTCAGCCCGTTCCCGCGCTGGATGCGCTGCACCAGCTGCCGATTACTGGCCGGCATCAACGCCGAAGGCACCGGCCCGTTCCGGTTCGAAAACAAGAACAAATTCCGCCCCGACGAAGCTCGCTTCGTCCACGACTGCCGTTCGACAGCACCCGGCAGCAAGAAGTCCCTACAACCGACCGTTGTTCCGGCGCGATTCGTCACCGCCTGCACCGGCGGACACCTCGACGAATTCCCGTACGTCGAATACGTCCATTACGCCGGCGCGTGCAGCAAAGGCCGCGAGGGTCGACTGACGATGCTCGACCCAGGCGGGAACTACGGTTCACAGATCAGTATTCGATGCTCGTGCGGCGCGAAACGCACCATGCGTGACGCCCTGAAACACCACCGGACGGAGGGCAGCATCGCCCTGCCCGGATGCCGCGCCCGCCACCCCCACCTCGGTTGGTTCGACCCCAAAGGATGTATCGCTCCGGTCCGCGCCATGGTCCTAGGGGCCAGCAATCAATGGTTCAGTCTTCTGGCGAAAGCGCTCTACATTCCGGCGCTGGGCACCGAACTGGCTGCCCTGATCGAAAAGCACTGGGCGCCTTTGTCCAAGGTCACCGGACTCGAAATCTTGACCTTTGCTTTGACTACGATCCCCGAGCTCTCACCGCTGCGAATACACGACCCCGCGGCGATCTGGGCAGAAATTCAGGCACGCCAACAACGTGAGGCGGACGTGCCGGCCGAACCCGTCGATCTGACCGCCCGGGAATACGAAGCGCTCACCGACCCCACCAAAGCCCGACGCGATTCCGACTTCACCGCCGATGTGGTGCCCACGCCGCATGCGTGGACGGGGCTGGTGTCGAAGGTCGTGCAGATGAGTCGACTCCGAGAGACCAAAGCCATGGTCGGGTTCACCCGGGTCGACGCCCCGGACTGGGGTGAGCCCGACAGCAGTCAACGCGCGCCGTTGAGCCGAGCCGAATTGGATTGGGTACCAGCATCCACCACTCACGGTGAAGGCATCTTCCTGGTACTACAGCGCACGGTGATCGAGGCGTGGGAGAAGGCAGCGGAAAGCAGCTCACATCTGAACCGGCTGCGCACGGCGCATACTCGGTGGCGCAACAATCGGCAGCTGGACGGCGTTCCCGAGGATCACTGGCCAGGAGATCGTTACCTACTACTACATACCCTGTCTCATCTGCTGGTCCGTGAAATCGCGCTGGAGTGCGGATACTCCTCGGCCAGCATCACCGAGCGGATCTACGCCAACACCGAACGCGGCGAGACAGGCATCCTGCTCTACACAGCCGCCAGCGACAGCGAAGGAACCCTGGGCGGTCTCGTCCGCCTCGCAGACCCCACTCAAATGGACCGACTGCTGCGGGCCGCGTTCGCCAACGCCCGCCGCTGTTCGTCCGACCCCCTGTGCGCCGAGCACGCACCGCTGATCACCGAGGACACCCTGCACGGAGCAGCCTGCCACGCATGTTTGTTCGCGTCCGAGACCACCTGCGAGCGAGGCAACCGATTCCTCGACCGCCGGTTGATCGTGCCCGTCGACCCGAACGAGCAGCAACTGGCCCTCGACGGGTACTTCACTATCGGAACTCCCTGACCTCGTGAATGCGGAACTTCCTTCTCGGCGTCTCCTCGAAACCGCCGCCAGTGTCGGACGCGGCCTGCAACCAGCACATGCCGAACGGCTCGCCGCTGCCCTCGCCCCTCTCGAGCACGCCAGCCAGGCCCAGCACCTGCCCAGCCTGATACCGACGCCCGCGTTCGGGCAGAGCGTGCAACGTCTACTCCAAACATGGTCGCAGCAGCCCGGACCAGCCGGCATCACCGTCGGAGCAGCCGTCGCCGCCGCGTCCCACGCCCACCAGGATGCCCGGCGCAACCCTCATCTCGAACTCGTCGTCAGTGGCCCCACAACCACCGCGATCCACGCGCGCCGCACCGAGCAGATACTGCTTCAACTGATCGGCGAAGCGACGCAGGAAATCCTGCTCATCACCTATGCCCTGCATATGCACGACCAACTGAGAACTGCGCTGGCCACGGCGAGTGCACGGGGGGTTACCTTGACCGTCCTGGCCGAGGACCCCGGCGACAATCACAGCTTTTCGGGCGCACCAGCTACCGCCCTGTCCGGTCTCGTAGTCAACCGGTTGCGCTGGCCTGCGGACCAGCGACCCGCATCGGGGGCGGCCCTGCACGCGAAGGTGGTTGTCATCGACCGAACCATCGCCCTGATCACCAGCGCCAACATCACCCGGCGCGCAGCAGGTGACAACCTCGAGACGGGATTGCTCGTGCGGGGAGGGGACATACCCCGCCGACTCGCCGGACACGTCGATCAGCTTCTGCAACGGCAGGTCTTCCGCGCCTCACAATGAGCCACCGGCCGCAGCATTCAACCGTAGAGGCGGCAATTCACCTGTCCCCCATGTGAAGAACCCAATAGCCTGGACTTCCAACCCGGCCAGCTCGATTTTCGTACTTGTCGAGTACGACGCGCGACGTCGAAACCATACGAGTGGCGATCGCGCATTCGGCCCCCGCGCCGCCCTTCCGAACTTGACATAAGGGCTCCTTATCGGCGACGCAGCCGCAGGCCATGACACCTAAGACGAACTCGTTACACCGTTCGGGGGACTACCCGACCGGTGACGTCACGTGCCACAATCCCAGAAAATATGTTATTTAAGATGGAGGCTTTGAAATGGGCATCTTCGAAGACGCGCAGAAACTGAGGCACGTGCAGGCCATGGAAAAGGCCAAGCTGGATGCCGCGAGAAGTCACCACGACTCGGTTGAGACAAAGCGGCTAGACGCATTGACGCGTAAACAAAAGACGGAGATCAAAGAGTTCATCGAGGCAGCTCAGCGTCTGAATGTTCGGCCCAGTTCTTACAAGACGTATACATGGGTATGGAAGGGCGGTCCCGACCGTCGCAATGAAAGCACACACAAGTCAATCACCGGATGGTCTATAAGGAGCTACCAGGGGCTTTCGTACCAGACGGACGTCGACACCAACAAGGATCGCACGTATCACATGGTCGTATCCACCGATGGGGAAATTTATTCAACGGAGAATCAGAAGCAAAAATGGAGAATCTCCCCTCTTCAGCTCCCATTTGAAGACGACAGCGTCGGAAATCTTTTGCGAGATGCTGTCGTCAAGATGATAAACAAAACGTAAAGCAGTTAGTCGGCGAACCAGCCTGACAGGCCTACTCAGTGCTGCGCATCGCCGGAAGTGCAGGGTCCACCCGCTCGCGCAGTGTCCAACGCAGGTTTCGCGCCGATCAGGCCTTTGTTGCAACCAGCCCCCCCCCCCCCCGACTCGAGCGATGTTCATCGATGCTCGGGACTGCGCACTGCGGGCGTCGAGATGGGTCGGTTGCGACGACTATCCGCAGACGAGTTCGCGGATCTGCGCAAGTACCTGCTGAGCGTCGCTGTCGACAACCTGCATGAGAATTTGGTCGCCAGGTTCGCTCGGTTCGATGACAGCTCGGATGACATTTCCGAGAGGAGTGCCGAGCTGGTACAGGCGAACCTCTTCCCACTGATATGAGGGTAGTTCGGCCGGCAGATGCCCCAAGCCGTAGCTTTTGAGCTGGTCAGAGATACCAGCGCGGATATTGACGCCGAGCTTCGCCGCGCCATGGGCGAGCTTGAGCTCGTCCATGGTGGTCAGGTATAGCCCCTGAGTTGCGACAACGTGGTTTCTGAGATCTTCGTACGACGTCATGACGGCTCTTCTCCGAGTTTGTGCGAGCAAGTTCCTCAACTTTAGCAGGTGTCGTACAAAATACGGATATTTTTGCGCTAGTTTTATCTCAAATAAGCAGGAGCTGCCTAGACGGCCGTCCTCCAGGGAGCCAGTGCAGGCTTGACATGGCAGTATCCGACATTGGACTGCCGCTTGGCGTACACCGTGGAGACTTACGCATCTGCCCCGTGCAGCAAGAGGCACCAGCGTGACGCGAATCCGCTGAATAGGCCTTCACCAGCACGATGAGACAGGTACAAATGTCAACGATCCCTGCTGCTCCTTCCAACTGAGGACGACAACTCGATGAGTGAGAACCACACAGATGTAGATGGCGATGTGAATCGAACCAACTCGCAGATCAAGACCGTGGCGGACTTGAAATCCCCGCTGATCGCCGCGATATCACAGCGCCTCGAAAGCTTGACTATCGACAATCTGCTTGAGTTAGCTGCGCACATCGGCGTGCCTGTTCGGCTCCAGACCGGCGAATCGCCGACCGCTGTGACAGAAGCCAAGACCTTCCCCCTGGTCGACGTTGTCGATACTCGCAACGGTGACGGATGCGACAGCGACGGTGTACGAACTACTTACCGACGATCGTCGGCTGCAGAGATCAAGGAACGGGTGAGCTCGAGCCGCTATGCTTCTTCGACGAATTGGCAATCGATCGGCGGCGGCGGAAAGCGCGGCAACAAGCAGTCATCTCGCCACCGGGATGCCGACGAGCGCCAAATGCGGCGAAAGTCCGTCTGAGAAGGCCAGACCGAAGGTGAGCCCACCTGATCTCGCCTACCACCAACCGCGATCATGGTGTTTGCCATGAGCGGTTGCGCGATGCAGAGCTCGTCACCCAGACTTCAGGCTGATTCCTGATGCATTGGCCGCTTTGACTACCGGGTATTGGTTGTGCCACTGGGCAGATCGGTGCCCGCATAGAAGAAGGGCGAATGGCATGTTCGGTTTGTGGCGATCGAGATGGCACTATTCCGAACCTGGATCGATTCCTGATTTGGTGGCCCAGACCTCAGTCGAGCTCTGGAATGCCCGGGATCTGGTGCCGCCGATGGGTAGCGCGCACCCTGTGGTTGCAGACCTCAGAGATGGCCGTTGGCGCTATTGCGGGTGGTGGAGCTCCGCGGACGCGCACGACGGGCTACCGAAACGAGAGGACCCACAGATATACGACAAGGTGCGATACGACCGACGGCGCTGGTCGGGCGGAGATCCGAAAGAACCAGTTGTTCATCCGACTCACACCTTGTACATCTCACAACACTGATCGGACCGACACTGCCCTTCCGCCGCTAGTCGAGCCGTTGCCACTGCGGTCCAGGATCCGCGAAGCCATCGTCAGATATCAGGGAGTCCGGCATAGTGGTGCCGACCGGAGCCATGTACACCTCTGCTTTCTGACTAAAGCGGGTCTCGGCCACGACGACTTCCTGCTCGAAGACAGCACCGGGCAGCATCGGCAACAAACCATGACGGTGCAGCCACTCGATGACGTGGAGAGTGGAGACGGTCATCTCCATGAGGCGACACACCAGTGGTGCGGCAGCCCGAAAGCGTTCCTTCACCCCGTGCTGTTCAGTTTCCCGCAGTCGTTCGGCATCACAGTGCACCACGTCGCCGTAGATCCAGGCAAAGGCCAGGACATTGTCGGCTAGCACGTCACTCGTCCGACCGTCCGAAAAGCGACCGGACTGGACCGAATACGCCTGGGCCGTGCGCCCGTTCGAATCGAACTCTGACCACTCCGACTTGAGTCCGTCCAAGAATGCCGAGGAATCGGTGGGTGGACCGCCAGGAACGTCCGGCAGGGTCACTCCCCTGAGGAAACGTTTCAGGGCATTGAGCATCTTGCCGTGGTGGGCATCTTCGTCTTGAAGAATCAGTGGCCGCAACCGAGCCGCCGCCGACTCGACCACTTCCTCCGGCGGGAGGTCCTGCACCAGCCACACACCGTCCGGGTCCTTCTCCACTCGAAGCTCCACCCGTCCAACCCGCTGCACCATCTCGAGATCGCGATACATCGAGTGCGCCTTCACCCGACGTGCCCGCAGCACGAAGGCAATCAAGTAATCGAGGTAACGCTTGTCGAGCTCGATCTCGGTAGACCGTGCCATCGTCTCCCCTTCGGCTCGCGGCTGTGGCAGCACTCGCATACGAGCTTGACCGCATATCGCATAGTATCGGCGTATATGGAACTTACTCCATATACAGCTATAGTGCTCGATATGGAATTGGAGCTGAACCCGTTCAAGCCTGGCTCGGGGCTCCGCCCTCCTGCCCTCGAAGGCCGTGCCCCTCAGATCGACGCGTTCGACCTTCTCGTCGCCCGCAGCAAACGACGCAACTACGACCGCGGACTGATCCTCACCGGACTACGGGGAGTGGGAAAGACAACCCTGCTCAATACACTCGCCGAGCACGGCGATCGCCAAGGGTGGTTGACCATCGGGATCGAAGCCAGACCCAACGACGCCGGTGTCGCGGCAGTGCGGGCCAAGCTCTCCCAGGAGTTGACCGTGGGGCTTCGCCGATACAGTCGAAAGCACAAGCTCGCAGCACTGATCGATCCCCTCATCGACATCGCACGCGGATTTTCCCTCGGAATGGGGATCGGGCCGGCACACGTCGATATCAGCGCTGGCGGCCGGGCCGCAGCCAGCGGCGACATCGAACTCGACATCGAAGAACTCGTCGAAACGATCGCCACCACCCTCCACACCAGAGGCAGTGCTTTCGGGCTCTTCATCGATGAAATGCAAGACCTGGACCGCGACCTGCTCTCCGCGCTATTGGCTGTCCAGCATCGCGCCAACCAACGTGAATGGCCGTTCTTCATCATCGGCGCAGGTCTGCCGAACCTGTCCGCGGTTCTGGCCGACACCCGCTCCTATGCCGAACGGCAGTTCCTTTACAGCACTATCGGCCCTCTGGACCCACGCGCTGCAGCGGATGCCCTTCGGATTCCCGTCGAGCGCCACGGCGGTGCGTTCACCGAGGACGCCCTCGACTTGCTCGTTCACGCCAGCGGTGGTTACCCCTACTTCCTGCAGGAATACGGTAAAGCCATCTGGACGGTCGCCGGAACCACCCCATTCGATCTCGAGGATGCCGAACTCGCCGTCGACGTCGGTCGCCGGCACCTCGACGACGGGTTCTTTCCCTCGCGATGGAATCGCGCCACCGAACGAGAACGCCGCTACATGCGCGCCATCGCCGACACCGGCGAGGACACCCCCCGATCGGGAACGGTCGCCGCCCACATGGGCTCCACCCCATCCGGGGTCAGCGACGTCAGAGACTCCGCCCTCCGCAAAGGCTTGATCTGGGCCCCAGAACACGGCCGCATCGCCTTCACAGTCCCCGGCATGGCCGACTTCATTCGCAGACAACCCACCCAGTAGCCGCGCGCTTCAGCATCCCAGAGCGGTGCCCACTGATCGACGTAACAACCTGCCGCGCATGATAAGCGCCGCTTCTTGGCCGCGGCCATGATGTGCCCAGCCCAGGATTATGACTTTCCTGGCTTCCTACGTCTCGACGTGACATGCGGTTCCCAGATGCCCTCGGCACAGACTGTCGAGGACGACGACATGTACCTCAAAAGCATCCGACAGGACCCGCTTGGTCGGAACCGTCGAAAGCAACTCATTCGGTAAAGCCCACATTGACAGTATGCGTCGGCCGCGCGTTCGGCTTGCCGGCGTCTCGGCCGCTCTGGCACGGTGCGCCCGGACCTCGCCAGACGGGCTGGCGTGAATGCGGGGTGGCTCGACAGCGGTCTTGGCAAAAATCGGAGTTACGTTACGTTTCGTTTCGTTACATGTAACGAAACGAAACGAAAAAGTCGGCTGAGCCCGGCCCATGGCAGAATAGCAACGACTTGTTATTTCTCAGCTGACCTGGCGATATCGTGACGAGCTCTCTGGACCATTCTTGGCTAGGTAGACACCGCGCCTCTTTACGGGCCGAAGCTCCACCCTCAAAGGTGGACACGCCTACTCTTCCTTCCAACGATTATCAACCCCGTGACGATATTCCGAATAAAGACGCCGACTATCTATTGGCAAACCGCTAGATCAAGTCGCGGATAAATAATTCGGAGTAACTTCAGGCACGAGTCCGCCACAGTCCAGAGTCGGGTCCGGGGCGACCGCACTGGGAGCTGGCGAGTCCCGCCGCCAATCCCGATAATCGGCCTCGATCGACTGCGTCCGCCCCCCTTGGTGCGGGCATGAAGGGCCTACAACTGCCAGGGGTCCGAAGGACGACAGAAACGGCCGCCCGATCCGACCCAGCGCATCGGAATATCGACACGCTCACCGTGAGTTCGGCTGATGCCGACACCCCGCATCGGGACGGTACCGAGGTGTGGGAGGGGCTCCCCGCAGCACCCTCCGAGTGCCAATCTCCGGGCTGTCTCGCATCCCCGCTGACGCGCCAAGCGGGGATGCGGATCCTCGTCCGGCAACCGAACTGACACCGGACATCAAGGGCGACCTTCCTGCCCTCCTCAGGGCTGCCGAACGACGTCCGAGCGGCGCCGTGACGTCACAAGGACCAGTCTCGGGACAGACCTCCGCCGCCGCGTCGAACCGACCCCACAGTGCGAGACCGGGGGACTCGTCGGACCGGTCCACGGGGCCGGCTGGGCTTGGAGTGAAGCCTCACGGCGGCTCACTCGGTTCGCCTCGGACACCGAGATCGAAACCGTGAAGTGCCTGAACATCCGACGACCAGGGAGCGTCGGGCCGCCGCGGACCGGGTCACTCCGCTCGTGCTGCGGGCGGCCACAGCGGTCCCGACTCCGGCCCTGCTCATCACAGCAACGCGCGCCAGGGGCGCGATACGGGCCGGCAGGACGCAGCATCAGCTACAGGGCACGAGCGAGCGAGTGACCGCCCCGGAACGGGTCGCAGGCGCGCTAGCGCCGAGCACCGCCAGCTACGGAAGCAGCAGCGTCCCCAGGGCACCCCGCAGGGGGTCGACGTAGGTGAACGAGGGAGGGCGCGCCAGCGGCCGGAGGAGAGAGCCGAAGGCGATGAGGACCCGAGCGCAGCGAGTGGCGACGAGGCACCAGCCGAGGAGGTCGTCCCGGCTCTGCCGGGCAAACAAGGGTGTAGTGAGCGAAGCGAACGGAACCCGCCGTGCGTCACGACTCCTTATGCCCTTTTAGTGTGGAGCCACAGCAACCGACCCAGAGCGTTAGCGGCGGGAGGTTGCGGCCGTGGCGATCTGGGGAAACATAGCAGAATCTCCGTCCTTGCGACCGGTCGCAGACCGGCGACAGCCGCCCGGAACGCGTGGTCGCAAGGACGGTATCGATGTCGCGTTTCCCCAGCATGGAGCGGTGACGCCTTGCGCCCTGTGAGCCAGGAGCCTGACGCAGACGGCGCAAACCCCGTTTTTGGGTTTGTGGCGGTCTCAGAGCCGCTGGGAGCGCAGCGACTGGCGGGGCTGCACCCCATGGTGGCGTCAGGGTCACACGGGCCGCGCCAGCGGTCCGTCTCAGCACGGTGACGCCGTGCCCGCGGCGTCAGCCGCGGTCCCCCGGTGGGTCTCTATCTCAGAGCAGCAGGCGGCCTCGGCCGCCGTCCCCACCGTCCGCGCAGGTGCAGTGGTCTCGTGGGTCCGATGCCCGCGCGTCAGCGCGCCCGAGAGAGTAGATGGCATCGGTGAGGGCCCCACGAGAACACGGAACCGGAGCGGTCCCGGCGCGAACAGGCCTCGGTGGCCGAAGGCCACTTCGACCCTCGCCGGGTCAGTGAAGTCCCTGTCGTTCCCCCGGTGTGGCGGAGGGTCTTCACCGCGCGTGAGCGCCGGCGGTGCCGCCCTCGGCAACCGCCTCGGGCACAGGCCTGCCGCAGCTCTTCGCGGCAGACCGTCACGGGCGCGCAGCCGCCCGGCCGCAGGCATCTCCCAGACGTGTCACAGCCCCGCTCGACGGGCTCCGAAGCCTCGCCGCAGGCGGCTTCGAGGGGTGATCCGGCCGCCCGGTGACGTCACAACGTCGGCGGCCGTCCACGGTTCGGCCGCCCGCCTCAGCGGGTGGCGTGATCAGGGCTGCGAACGGTCGCTGCGAGTGGGATCTGACGGCCCGGCAGGGCCGCTCCACAGACTCGTCGAGACCCCGTGCGGCCTGCCAGCTTCACCGGCCGGCCGCACGACAGCAAGGTTGGGTCGGTCTCGCTTCTCGGGGCTGTCGCAGCCATCGGGCTGCGGGGGTCGGCTGCGGCCACAGGCCGCGGACGGAACGGTCACAGGCGGGCTTCTCCGGCGCACGTGGGTGGCGGCCGCAGCGCTTTTCTGCGGACGACGGCGGCCCCCGGGCCGCCGGCCAGATCACCGGTATCGCATCGAATATCTGGTGCCCACGTGCGCCGGAGAAGTCTGTTTCTTCGGTGTCGCGGAGTATCTCGTCTGTCCGCTTCGACTCGGTTTATCTCGCGTGGATCAGAGACGTCAGTGAAACCTCTTTATGGGTCATAATCGGCGAATTGAGCCGCTCTTATTGGTGTCCGAACATTCACATTCAGGGCGAGAACATGTACTGCTTTTCGGTATTCGGCAGTTGTCCGAAATCGAGCGCTTCTATCCGCTGAAAAGTCGGTCTCGACTATCTTGGAACAGTATTTTTGTGCGTGATGCGGGGCGTTGGTGGCGATTCTGGACGTGACGAACGGCCAGGTCAGCGGCTTACGGCATGGGAATCGGCCATGCCTTGCTTCGGTGGGCAGCCTTGAGTCGGAGTGACCGTTCTGTAGCCGGTGTATATCCGTAGTCCCGCCGCTCTACATCCACAGTGCGTCCGTAGCGCCGCCGCACGTGGGCGAGAGCCTGTGGATATCCGTTGTATATCCGTAGTACCGGCTGTTGCACGGAAATACAGCGGCACAGATCGAGTTTGTCGCCGACACGGCGGTGCTTGTCGGCTGTCACCAGTGCGGCCACTGCGTTCGGCGGATATCCGGTCTGTGTGGGAAAAAACAGAACCCGCACTCTGCCGGGGGCAGAGTGCGGGTTCGTGCGGTGGGGGTGGTCCTTCGATCGGGTTCGTTGTGCTCCGTGAACGTCAGTGTGCGATCTGGTCGAGTTCGTTCACGCCCATTCAGGCGTACACGGGTACGGCGACCGAGACGAGGCGTTCGAGCTGTGTGAGCACGCCGGCTGTACTTTCCAGCGCCATGCCGCCGTCGCCGAGCACCCAGGACATGGCGTCCAGGTCGGTGCCGCTCAACGTGACGGTGGTGTTGTGCTGCTCCGGATCCGCGAATTCGACCCCCACGATGGCGAGCTGGTCCGGCGTGATGTCGTTGAGCCAGGCCACGGCATGGAGTGCGTCGCCGATCTCTGCAGCGGATTCTCCGAGATCGATGGGGTAGGCCTGCCACAGGTTGTCGACCGGAAGCGTTCGTGCGGGGAGGACCAGCAAGGTCAGTGCTGCGGGGTCGATCGTGGTGAGGGTGACAGTCATGGCGTTTCTCCTGCTCGGACGGCTCTGTGACGACGGCGGGGGTGCCTGATCGCGTCGATGTTGCTTCGAGGTCGGCTTCGCCGACTCTGACGTCTGGCAGACGAACGGCGATGTCTGCGGCCATCGAAATTGCGGCTGCGCCGTCTGCTGGCGCAGCCGGCGAAAAAGAAGACCCGCACCTGCTGTGGAGGCAGAGTGCGGGTTCTGGGTGAGAGTTCGGTCAAGAACGGTGTCGCCACCGACGCTATTCGCAGCCGACACCGTCGCCGTCACCGTCGAACTTGGTGCTGAAGCCGGGTTCTCCGACGCGAATCGGTGCGGCTCCAGCGGCACGAACAGCAGCGCAGTTCTTGTAGGTGACGTTCGACGGTGCGGGTGCCGGCGGTGCCTCGACCGGAGCCGGCGCAGGAGCCACCGGTGTCGGCTCAGTGGACGGGGCCGCTTCCGCGACTGCGGCGGCATTGCCGCCGCAGTCGCCGAGAACCCGAACGATGGCATCGTGTTCGGGCGGGGTGACCCACAGCCCGTAGGCGGCTTTGACCTCGACCTGCCTCGACACGTAGGTGCACCGGTACGACTTGTTGCTCGGCAGCCAGGTTGCGGCGTCGCCGTCACTCTTCTGTTGATTCGCGGGGCCGTCGACGGCCTGCAGATTACGGGGATCGTTCGCGAAGTTCTGCCGTGTGGCAGAATCGAGTTGCTGCGCACCGGTTTGCCACGAATTGCTCAGCGACATTATGTAGGGGCTTTAACTATGTTGGGTAAGGGGGTTGGGAGACCCCGATTGGACCACGGGTCGTCTCCCGCCAGCCGCTCCCGACTAGGGCGTGTCTCCCAATCGGCGTAGCCAGGTGAGAATTGCGCAGAGGGTGACGGCGGCGCGGTAGGTGATCGCGAGTTTGTCGTAGCGGGTGG
>NZ_JBITUQ010000015.1:0-130011 GCF_044542515.1 Rhodococcus sp. NPDC078407
GCGCACACCCACATGGAGAAGTCCGGGGTGGCGCATTACGTCGCCTCCGGTGAGCACGACGCCCTCGACTACGTGCGGGACCTGCTGTCGTATCTTCCGTCGAACAATCGGGCCGATGCCCCGCGGACGGCGGCGTCGGATCCGATCGTCGGGGCGATCGAGGACAATCTGACCGCGGAGGACCTCGAGCTCGACACGTTGATCCCGGATTCACCGAACACCCCCTACGACATGCACGAGGTGATCCGCCGGATCCTCGACGACGACGAATTCCTCGAAGTCCAGGAGGGGCGGGCCCGCAACATCATCGTCGGGTTCGGGCGGGTCGATGGCCGGTCGGTGGGGATCGTGGCCAATCAGCCCACCCAGTTCGCGGGCACATTGGATATCGATGCCTCGGAGAAGGCGGCGCGGTTCGTGCGCACGTGTGATTGTTTCAACGTTCCGATCATCACCCTGGTCGATGTGCCGGGGTTCCTGCCCGGGACGGGGCAGGAGTTCAACGGCATCATCCGGCGCGGCGCGAAACTGTTGTACGCGTACGGGGAGGCGACGGTCGGGAAGATCACCGTCATCACCCGCAAAGCCTATGGCGGGGCGTACGACGTGATGGGGTCCAAGCACATGGGTGCGGATGTGAATTTGGCGTGGCCGACGGCGCAGATCGCGGTGATGGGCGCCTCGGGTGCGGTCGGGTTCGTGTACCGCAAGAAACTTCTCGACGCCGCGAAGAACGGTGAGGACGTCGATGCGTTGCGCCTCGAGTTGCAGCAGGAGTACGAGGACACCCTCGTCAACCCGTATGTCGCGGCCGAACGCGGGTATCTCGATGCGGTGATCCCGCCCAGTCACACCCGCGGGCAGATCGTGACCGCGCTGCGTCTGCTCGAACGCAAACAAGTGACCCTGCCCCCCAAGAAACACGGAAACATTCCCCTATGAGCGGCGAAGCGAATCATGTTGCAGTGAGCAACGCGAATCATGTTGCTGCCGTTGGTGATTGGCTGTTTCGGGGATCTCCGACCGACACCGACATCGCCGCTGTCGTTGCGGTTCTGACTGCCGCGCAGTCGTCGGTGGCCGAGGACATCTCGGCACCGATCGATCTGTGGGGTCGCCCCGAGGATCTGCATCGCTACGGACTTGCCAGTGCCCCAGCCCTTTTCGTCAATGCCCGATACGGCCAGTGAAGGAACTCGACAACTATGACCACCTCCAATTCTCATCGGAAGATCACCAAGGTTCTTGTTGCCAATCGTGGTGAGATCGCGGTGCGGGTGATCCGGGCGGCTGCTGATGCCGGGTTGGGCAGTGTCGCTGTCTACGCCGAGCCCGACGCCGATGCCCCGTTCGTCCGCCTGGCCGATGAAGCATTCGCCCTCGGTGGGCAATCCTCGGCGGAGTCGTATCTGGTGATCGACAAAATCTTGGACGCCGCCGCCAAGTCCGGGGCCGACGCCATCCACCCCGGCTACGGATTCCTCTCCGAGAACGCCGACTTCGCCCAAGCCGTGCTCGACGCCGGCCTGATCTGGATCGGCCCGTCCCCGCAGTCGATCCGCGACCTCGGCGACAAGGTCACCGCCCGCCACATCGCCGCCCGCGCGAAAGCCCCCTCCGTCCCGGGCACCTCCGAACCGGTGAAAGACGCGAACGAAATCCTGGCGTTCGTCGACGAACACGGCCTGCCGATCGCGATCAAAGCCGCGTTCGGTGGCGGTGGCCGCGGCATGAAAGTGGCCCGCACCCGCGAGGAGATCCCCGAACTGTTCGATTCGGCCACCCGCGAAGCGGTCGCGGCGTTCGGGCGGGGGGAATGCTTCGTCGAACGCTACCTCGACAAACCCCGCCACGTCGAAGCCCAGGTCATCGCCGACCAGCACGGCAACGTCATTGTCGCCGGCACCCGCGACTGCTCCCTGCAGCGCCGCTTCCAGAAACTCGTCGAAGAAGCCCCCGCCCCGTTCCTCACCGAGGGCCAACGCAAAGAAATCCACTCCTCCGCCAAAGCCATCTGCCTCGAAGCCGGCTACTACGGCGCCGGCACGGTGGAATACCTCGTCGGCCAAGACGGGTTGGTGTCGTTCCTGGAAGTGAACACCCGCCTGCAGGTCGAGCACCCCGTCACCGAGGAAACCTCCGGCATCGACCTGGTGCTGCAGCAGTTCCGCATCGCCAACGGCGAAGAACTGTCGATCACCGAAGATCCCGAGCCGCGGGGGCATTCGTTCGAGTTCCGGATCAACGGCGAAGACGCCGGCCGTGGGTTCCTGCCCGCCCCCGGCCCGGTCACCACCTTCACCGCGCCGTCGGGTCCGGGAGTGCGCGTCGATTCCGGTGTCGAATCCGGCAGCGTGATCGGGGGCCAGTTCGATTCGATGCTCGCCAAGCTGATCGTCACCGGCGCCACCCGCGAACAAGCCCTCGCTCGGTCCCGTCGAGCGTTGGCCGAATTCACCGTCGAAGGGTTGGCGACGGTGATTCCGTTCCACGCTGCGGTGGTCTCCGATCCCGCGTTCATCGGCGACGGGGAGTCCTTCGAGGTGCACACCCGGTGGATCGAAACCGAATGGGACAACCAGGTCCCGCCGTTCACCGCCGGCCAGCCGATCGACGACGAGGAGCTGCTGCCGCGGCAGAATGTGGTCGTCGAGGTCGGGGGCCGCCGCGTCGAGGTGTCCCTGCCCGGGGAACTGTCCCTCGGCGGCAACGGTGGCGGGTCTGCCGGTGCGGTGCGGCGTAAACCCAAAGCCCGCACCCGTGGTGGTGCCGGAGCCGGAGCCGCGTCCGGTGACGCGGTGACCGCACCGATGCAGGGCACCGTGGTCAAAGTCGCCGTCGACGAAGGCCAGGAAGTCGCCGCCGGAGACCTCATCGCGGTGCTCGAAGCGATGAAAATGGAAAACCCCGTCACCGCCCACAAAGCCGGCACCATCACCGGCCTGACCGTCACCGCAGGCGACGCCATCACCCAAGGCACCGTCCTCACCGAAATCAAATAGGGGAGTAACGCTCATGACTGCTCTCGCTGAATCCTTCGACGGTGCCGGCTCGCCGGTGCATTCGACCGAGTTCGAGATCGTGTCGACGGTGTTGCGGATGGCGTCCGCCGCGCGGGTGCGGTTGGCGGAGGCTCTGGACGCGCAAGGGTTGAGCTGGGCGCGGTACGAGGTGCTCGAACTGGTGTGCCGAAGCGGACCGACGTCGTACAGCACGCTGTCGCGAGAGTTGGTGCGGCACAGGACCAGCATCACCGCGACTACCGCCAGTCTCGTCGATGCGGGCTTGCTGGTACGCAGTGTCAATCCGCGGAATCGGCAGCAGTATCTGGTCGACGCCACCGACTCGGGGCATCGAGCGGTGGCGCGGGCCGAGCGTGCGCTCGAACGTGCTCGGTCGCGGATGGCAGTCGATGCAGACTCTGCTCAGACGCTCGAGGTCCTTCGGGGTATCGAGAAGCAGTGGAAGGGTCGGCGCTGACTGCAGGCGGCGACCGCAAGGTTGGGTAGTACCGGGTCGAATCCCGCCCAATGCCCCCGGGGGTACCATCGGCTTCATTGCCACCACCATCGAGGGGATCGACATGATCGGCGACGAAGACAGCATCGCATTGGTACTGAACCGGCTCAAGCGAGCGCACGGTCAGCTTGCCGGCGTCATCGGAATGATCGAGAACGGACGCGATTGCAAGGACGTCGTCACGCAGCTCGCCGCAGTATCCAGGGCGCTGGACAAGGCCGGCTTCAAGATCGTGGCCACCGGCTTGCGCGAATGTATGACGGGCGAGAGCGCGGACGGGAAGGAGCCGATGACCGAGGCGGAACTGGAGAAGCTGTTCCTGGCGTTGGCGTGACCCGACGGATTCGAACGAACACTTGACTTAGTCCAGAAAGCTGGACGATACTGGCTCCCGTGATGCCGACCTCGCCGCACGTGGAGCAGTTGCGCGCTGCCGACCTGCGCGTGACCCGTCCCCGGGTCGCGGTACTCGAGGTCGTCGAGTCCAACCCGCACGCCGACACCGACACCGTTCTCGGGCTCGTGAGATCCATGCTGCCCGAGGTGTCGCGGCAGACGGTCTACGACGTCCTCAATGCACTGACGGTGGCACGGCTGGTTCGGCGGATCGAGCCGGCGGGTTCGCCCGCTCGGTACGAATCGCGCGTCGGAGACAATCACCACCATGCTGTGTGCCGCGCCTGCGGCGTCATCGCCGATGTGGATTGCGCAGTCGGTGAAACGCCGTGTCTCACGGCATCGGACTCCGTCGGTTTCACGATCGACGAGGCAGAGGTCATCTACTGGGGCCTTTGCGCACAGTGTTCGGCAGCTCGTGAGCAGCCGGCGGTTCCCGTTCAGTTCCCTCCCCGGTCTCGAACACAGCAGAGTTCGTGACCACCGATCACAGCCCGATCGTCATAACTTGGAAGGAAGCACGTGTCTGAAGACCACGTAACACGCGAAAAAGAGATGAACGAGGATCAGCCGCAGGAGGGTGGCGGCGGCAAGTGTCCGGTCATGCACGACTCGATGCCGATGCCCGTCGAGGGCGGTAGCAACCGTGAGTGGTGGCCGAAGTCGCTGAATCTCAAGATCCTCAAGAAGAACCCGGCAGTCGGCGACCCCATGGGTCCGGATTTCGACTATGCGGCCGAGTTCAACTCTCTCGACCTCGCCGAGGTCAAGCGTGACATCGAAGCCCTGATGACGAACTCGCAGCCGTGGTGGCCTGCCGACTTCGGTCACTACGGCCCGTTCTTCATTCGCATGGCGTGGCACGCCGCAGGTACCTACCGCAAGCAGGACGGCCGTGGCGGTGCCGGCGCCGGTATGCAGCGTTTCGCGCCGCTGAACAGCTGGCCCGACAACGCCTCGCTCGACAAGGCCCGCCGGTTGGTCTGGCCCGTCAAGCAGAAGTACGGCCGCAAGCTCTCCTGGGCCGACCTCATCGTGCTCACCGGTAACGTCGCCATCGAGTCCATGGGTCTGCCGACCTACGGCTTCGCCGGCGGCCGCGTCGACGCCTGGGAGCCGGACGAGGACGTCTACTGGGGCCCCGAGCAGACCTGGCTGGGCGACGAGCGTTACGACGGTGATCGCACCACCCTGGAGAACCCGCTGGCCGCAGTTCAGATGGGTCTGATCTACGTCAATCCCGAAGGCCCGAACGGAAACCCGGATCCGGTGCAGTCCGCACTGGACATCCGCGAGACCTTCGGCCGGATGGCCATGAACGACATCGAGACCGCGGCTCTGGCTGTCGGTGGACACACGTTCGGCAAGACGCACGGCGCTGCCGACCCCGACGCGCACATCGGTGCCGAGCCCGAAGGCGCTCCTATCGAACAGATGGGCCTCGGCTGGAAGAACAGCTTCCAGAGCGGCTCCGGTGCGGACGCGATCACCAGTGGCCTCGAAGTCATCTGGACCCCCACACCGACGCAGTGGGACAACAGCTTCCTCGAGACGCTGTACGGATTCGAGTGGGAGCTCTACAAGAGTCCCGGCGGTGCGCACCAGTGGCGCCCGAAGAACGGCGAAGGCGCGGACCTCGTCCCCGACCCCGCCGATCCCTCCAAGCGTCGCCACCCGTCGATGCTCACCTCCGACATCGCGATGCGCGTCGATCCGATCTACGAGCAGATCACCCGTCGTTGGCTCGATCATCCCGAGGAGCTGGCGGAAGAATTCCAGAAGGCGTGGTTCAAGCTCACCCACCGCGACATGGGACCGGTGACGCGCTACCTCGGTCCCGAGGTTCCGGCGGAACCCCTGCTCTGGCAGGACCCGATCCCTGCCGTCGATCACGACCTGATCGGTGAGGCGCAGATCGCCGAGCTCAAGCAGGCCATTCTCGGTTCCGAACTGAGCCAGGATCAACTGATCTCGGCTGCATGGGCGGCTGCATCGTCGTTCCGCGTCAGTGACAAGCGCGGCGGTGCCAACGGTGGCCGTCTGCGCCTGCAGCCCCAGGCCGGCTGGGAGGTCAACGAGCCCGACGAGATCGCACAGGTGATTCGCGTTCTCGAAGGCATTCAGCAGTCGTTCTCCGGCACCGTGTCGTTCGCCGATCTCGTCGTCCTCGGCGGCGTTGCAGCCGTCGAGCAGGCCGCCAAGAACGCCGGGGTCGACATCACGGTCCCGTTCACCCCGGGCCGCATGGATGCGACGCAGGAGAAGACCGACGTGGACTCGTTCTCCGATCTGGAGCCCAAGGTCGACGGCTTCCGCAACTTCCTGGGCAAGGGTCAGAAGCTCCCGGCCGAGTTCAACCTGGTCGACCGGGCAAATCTGCTCTCGCTCAGTGCACCGGAAATGACCGTGCTGGTCGGCGGTCTGCGTGTGCTCGGAGCGAACTACAAGGGGTCGACGCACGGCGTCTTGACCGACAAGGTCGGCACGCTCACCAACGACTTCTTCGTCAACCTCCTCGACATGGGTACCGAGTGGATTCCCGCGGCGGAGGAAGGCATTTATGAGGCCAAGGACGCGGCAACCGGTGAGAAGAAGTGGACCGGAACCCGCAACGATCTGGTCTTCGGCTCGAACTCCGAACTGCGCGCTCTCGCCGAGGTGTACGCCTGCGACGACGCCAAGGAGAAGTTCGTCCGGGACTTCGTCGCGGCGTGGGACAAGGTCATGATGCTCGATCGCTTCGAACTGAGCTGAATCGGGTAGAACGCACGAACACGACACCCCGCGAACCTGTGGTTCGCGGGGTGTCGTGCTGTTCACAACCGATCTGGCGTGATCAGCGCTTCGACATCGTTGTCGCGGCTGCTTTGATGGCTCGTCGGATTCGCGGGTATGTGCCGCACCGACATACATTCTCGATGGTGTCGATATCGGCGTCCGTCGGGTTCGGGATTCGCTTCAACAGCGCGACGGCAGCCATGATCTGGCCCGGCTGACAGTAGCCGCACTGAGACACGTCCTCATCGATCCACGCCTGTTGGACCGGATGGAGAACATCGCCGTCCGCCAGTCCCTCGATGGTCGTGACTTCCTTGTCGACAGCATCGGACACCGGTGTGACACAGGGGAGTATCTCCTCACCGTCGAGATGGCTCGTGCAGGCGTGACAGACGCCGATGCCGCACCCGTACTTGGGGCCGCGCACCCCGAGCTCGTCGCGCAGAGCCCAGAGCAACGGCATGTCGTCCGGTAGGTCGACCGACACCGCGGCCCCGTTGACGACGAACTTCTGTTCAGCCATGGATGCTCATTTCGGGAACGGGTCGAAGTCGACGTCGAACAGGATTGGGAAACTGGTGGGAGCGGTGTCGGTGGCGCGTGCGTACGCGTTGGCCACCGCCGCGGCCGCAGCGGGTACTCCCAGTTCTCCTGCTCCACCAGGAGTCTCGGTGGTCGGAGGCATGATCACCACGCGGACGTCAGGTGGGGAGTCGCGCTGGCGGGCGTAGTGGAACTGCGAATAGCTGCCCTCCAGGGGCAGTCCCTGCTCGTAGTGCAGACCGGCCCGGAGTGTGGTCGAAATGCCGTCCATCAGGCAGCCGATCATCTGTGCCTCGAGGCTGCGCGGGTTGATCACACGTCCCACGTCGACCACGATGACCGCCTTCGTCACGCGGGGTGCTTGCGGGTCCCGCGCATCGATCTCGACGAGATACCCTGCATAGGAGCCGAATTCGTCGTGAAAACCCAGTCCTTGTGCTCGGCCCGGACCGAGGTCGGCACCCCAGTTTCCTTCTGCGGCCAGAGTGCGCAGCACGTTACGGTGACGGTCGCTTGCCACCGCGCCGACACGCAGCTCCATCGGATCGGTATCGAGAGCGCCGGCAATGCGGTCCACCATTCTCTGCCGCAGTACGCACCGTTCCGGAGAACACCGATCGCCAACTGCCGGTGGGCATATCGACCGGCACCTCGACGAGGGTCCTGATGCCGGCGTCGGTGAACGAGTACGGGTCGCGGGTGCTGTGGAACAGGGTCTGGGAGATCACCGGGGACGGAGCCAGTGCGTCGGTGACGAGGTCACCGAACCCACCGTCGAAATCGGTGCACACCGCCGCCACTCGCTGTTCCCAGGAGATCACCGTGCCTCGGGCGAGAACGGCATCGAACTTGGTGTGCACCGCGGGCCTGGCCCGGCCGTGCCGCATGTCGTCCACTCGTGACCACATCAACCGCACCGGTCTGCCCAGTGCGCGGGAGATGACGGCGGCCTCGAGCGGGCCGTCCAAGTACAGCCTTCGGCCGAACGATCCGCCCCCGTTCATCACGTGGGTGGTGACTCGATTCAACGGAAGCCCCAGTGCCAGTGCGATTTTCTGACCGGCGTAGTTGGGCAATTGCATCGATGCCCAGACCTCCGCGCGATCGGCCCGCACGTCGGCGACCGCCGAATTAGTTTCCATCGCCGCGTGTGAGACCGGTGCGAAATCGAAGTCGACGTTCAGTTTCGTCTCGCTCGGCAGTTCGGGTCTGCCCACCCCACCGAAACCGGTGAACGCCGGGGTACTGCGCCGGAGCCTGTCCTGGATGGACCGAGTGGACTCGCCATCGATCGATCTTGCGTTCCAAGTGACTACGGCAGCGTCCTTCGCGGCGAGTGCATACCCGAAGGTGCGCGCCATGATGGCGACCCCGGTGGGCACGACAGCGACGTCGATGACCCCTGGCATCGCTCGCAACGCCGCCTCGTCCACCGAGGCGACGGTTCCGTTGATCGTCGGTGGGCGCCGAACGACAACAGGCAAGGCATCGGGCACGTCGAGATCGAGCGTGTAGGTGAGCCGCCCGGTGACGATCGCGCGAGCATCGCGTCGTGTGGTGGGTGTGCCGACGATGGCAAGATCGTCCTCCAGCTTCGGGTCCGACGCTTCGAAGCGCAATTCGGGAGCCGCGGCAGCAGGAGCCAATTCCCCGAAGTGCGCCGACCGTCCGTCCGGCGTTGCCACGACACCGTCCACGATCCTCAGCGCAGCGACGTTTACGCTCCATCGGTTCGATGCTGCGGCGAGCAGCCGAGCCCGCGCCGTCGCTGCGGTGAATCGAACCGGTTCCCAGAGGGATCGGATGGAGTTGGAACCGCCCGTGTAGTGATTGCCGATGAGTTCCTGACGGCCGGGTGAGAGGGTTACGACGGTTTTGTCGAGCGACAGGTTCAACTCCTCTGCCACCAGCATCGCCACCGAGGTCGTCAAACCCTGCCCGATCTCGGCGCGTGGTAGCGCGCAGTGCACGGTGCCGTCACCTCGCACCTCGAGAATCACCAGATTCGAATCGGCGGGGAGCGCGGTGAGCACGTGTTCGGGGTCGATGCCGGCCGGCTCAGCAGCAGCGGTGGTCCGGGTCACGAGCATCAACGTCGAGCCGGCCACCACAGAGGTCAGAAAGGATCGACGCGATACGGTGCGCCGTCCGGGTGTCGCGTGCGTCACGTCGTCCCTTCGGTCGGGCCCGACTGTACCGCTGCCGATCGATCCGATCGTGCACGTGGAGATACGGCAGGTCGTGAACCCAAGACGTGCGGCGATCGACTGTTACGCGTCACGACCGAAGCGTCTCCCGAGTGCGTTATCCATTCGTTATACATCGTTGCTTTATCGTGACATCACCCCCGGGCGTGCTGACATGTTCGAGCGGCAACATTCGGGTCATGGAACCAGACGACGCGGCGGTCGGACCCGCACAGAGCTCGCGCGACGAGACTGCACCCAATGGCGAGAGCTTCGGATCCTTCCTGGAAATGTTTCAGAGCGCATCGACCACGAAATCGGAACGCGAGCACTGAACACCCGCCACGCCGAGCTAGCGTGGACAAATGCAATCACCGATCACCCGCTACCTCGAATCCGTCCTCGACGATTGCCGAGAACTCGACGGCGGGGAGATGGCGGGGGGCAACGCCGAACTCGCGCGAGCAGACCCGGACACCTTCGCGGTGGCCCTTGCGACAGTCGGTGGATCGGTCTACGCGGCAGGCGATTGCGATACCGAGGTCTCCATTCAGTCCATCTCGAAGGCCCTCGCGTACGCGGTGGCCCTCGAGGACAACGGACTCGAACGAATGCTCGAGGCCACCGACGTCGAGCCATCCGGCGATTCCTTCAACGAGATCTCACTCGAACGCAGCACCGGACGCCCACGCAACCCGCTGATCAATGCCGGTGCACTCGCCGTGCACTCGATGATTCGGGGAAACTCGGCCCAGGAGCGGGCCGACCGCGTGCGGGATTTGCACAGCCGTTGTGCCGGCAGACAATTGAGTACGAACAACGCGGTGTACGAAGCCGAGATCGAATCGGACGATCGCAACACGGCGATCGCACACCTCCTCAAATCGGTAGGAGTGCTCGCCGTCGAACCGGCCGAGGTGGTCGACGGATACGCCCGCCAGTGCTCGATGGACGTCAACTGCGTCGATCTGGCCACCATCGCCTCGGTGATGGCCAACGGTGGAGTCGATCCTGCCACCGAGGAGCGGTTGATCGACGGCGCGGTGAACAGGCATGTGCTGTCGGTGATGTCGACGTGCGGGATGTACGACGGGTCCGGCAGTTGGACGGCCACAGTCGGCATCCCGGCCAAGAGCGGAGTCGCCGGTGCCATCATCGGCGTACTTCCGGGTCAAGTGGGGGTAGCCGTGCTCTCACCCAGGTTGAACGAACACGGAAACAGTGTGCGGGGAGTTGCCGTGTTCGAGCGTCTCTCCCGAGATCTCGAACTGCACATGATGCATGTCGCACCGAGTGGTGCGTCGGCCATTCGAGAAGTGACGAGCGAGGACGACACGATCGTGCGACTGCAAGGTGATCTCCGGTTTGCCGGAGCCGAATCCTTCCTGGCCACCCTGGCGGACGGTGTCGACCCCCGTGGCCGAATCATCCTTGACCTGAGTCACGTTCGTGCCATGGACGACGTTGCACGCCGCATGTTCGACGACGCCGCTGCCGGTCTGCGCGAGGACGGGCACGACGTGGACATCGACGATCCGCACGGACTGATGTCGGTGCCCGACAGCGAATGACGGCCGACCCGCTCTAGAGACGCCCGCGAAGAATCATGTTCCAGTAGCTCAGTGGTAGGCCGTAGCGGTCGAAGAGCCACGCGGATCGGCGTGCCTTCAGCGGATCGAGAAACGACGGTAGCGATGGCGTCAGTGTCCCGGTCCGGTCGAACTCGGCCGCGACGAGGCGGTGGGCATCGATCGTCACCGGTGCCACCGAGTACCCGTCGTAGGACGACAGCGCTCGTCCTGCCCGGGCAGCCAGGACGTTGTCGACCAGTACCGCGATCTGTTTCCGCAGTCCGCCGCCGGAAGAATCGGTGTCGATGCCGGCACCGTCACCGGCCGCCCAGATCTCGTGATGCTCGCGGTGTTGCAGGGTTCGGGGGTCGATGTCGACCAATCCGTGGCGGCCGTCCCCGGACAAGCCCGACAACTCCACCCACGGCTGCCCGCGGAACGGTGGAACCAGGTGCAGCATCCGGTAGTCGATGATCTGTTGCGCACCACGGTGATCGGTGACAGTGATCTGTTCGGTCTCCGGGGACAGCGCGGTCACCGCACTACGGTCCATTATCCGGACGCCGAGATCGTCGAGATGCCTCCGCAGGACCGAATCGAGCGCAGGGACGCCGAGGAGCCCCTCGCGGTCGATGACCAGAGTGATGTCGATGTCCGCGAGTTGCCCGGTTGCTCGCCAGTGCGCGGCGGCCAGAAACAGTGGTTTGAGGGTGGTGCCGGTGCAGCCCACGGGTAGCCGCGGCACGGTGAAGACCGCCGCTGCGCGGGAGGCGTTCTCACCCACCCCGGTCGATGACAAAGTGGAGATCAGCCGCCAGGTCTTCTCGGCAAGACCCAGGTAGTTGCTCGCCACCGCATCCGAATTCGCGGCTTCGGCGATTCCGGGTAGTGCCTCGTCGTCGGGCACCAGCCCGGTGCCGATGATCAGGTCTCGATAGCCGTACCGTCGTCCGGACGCGGTGGTGGCCACCTTCTCTCGGGGGTCCACCTCCACGACCGAGTCGTGGATCCAGGTGCTGCTGCGGGGCATCACCGAACGTTGAGTCCGCTCGGCATCGCGGAGTCGAGCCTGACCGCCGCCGACGTACGACAACAGCGGCTGATAGGTGTGCACCGATTGGGGTTCGATCACCGCGACATCGCTGATCCCCAGCCGAAGTGCGCGGGCGGCCGCACTGACACCGGCGTTACCGCCTCCCAGGATCAGGACATCGTGGTGGGCGTCGACGCTTCTCGACGTCAAGCCGACATCTCGTCGTAAGCGAGAGCGGCGTCGAGAGAAGAGTGAAATGCGGTGCGGCTGGGTGCGCCCGCACCCAGAGTTCGGGTGAGCTCGACCGATCCGACCACCGACAGCCGAGTGCCCCACCGGCTCAGGTGCATCGACGTGGCGTCGAGAATCGACGCGGTGCCGGAGGGTACCGAGTCCACCGCGGTCAGATCGAGGACCAGTCGAGATCCCTCGACCGACGCTTCGCCCAAAGTTTCGGCCAGCACACCGAGATCCTGGCGATCTAGTGCACCGGCGACGCGGACGACGCTCGCGCCGCCGACGACGGTCACGGTGATGCCGACGCCAGCAGTGGGTGCCGAAAACACCTGGCGGAGCGACGGGACGACGACGGTGGGAACAGGGTCGATAGACGGCAGAACCGACATCAGAATCTCCTCGATGAGCCACAAGGGCAACGATGCCGGCGTAGACCTGACAGGCCACGCGGCAGTGACAGGCGGCATTTGCTTCACCGCGGCTTGTGTGCGGACTACCCGAATCGACGAGTTTCAAGCAGTGGTTTGCGGCACGCGCAATCGGGCATATAACGAGCACCTTCGAGTGGAGTCCACGCTCGGCAATCTGTCCGGATGGGCCACTCGGCCCAGCTGGACCATTCGTTCGGGATGGCCATTCGGTCGGAATGGTGCGGTCCCCAACGACGATCTCCGAGAGGACACCTCGATGACGACAGCCGAGTTCGACACCTTCACCTCGACCCATGTGATTCACGCCGATCCCGGAGTCTATGCACCGCAGGACGACTCATGGTTGCTGTGCGAAATGGCGGCGCAATCCGGAGTGGTGCAAGGTGCCCGTGTGCTCGATATGTGTACCGGGAGCGGGGCGGTCGCGCTGGCAGCGGTCACGCTGGGTGCGCGGGAGGTATTCGCGTTCGACATCTCTCCGCTCGCAGTGGCGTGCGCTCGACGTAATGCGGCGGCTCTCGATGCCGAGGTCGATGTCCGGCAGGGATCTTTCGCGGACGCGGCCGCACTCGAGCCCTTCGACGTGGTGCTGTGCAATCCGCCGTACGTGCCCTCGGAGGCGGTGCCCGTCGGTGAGGGTCCGCATCGAGCGTGGGATGGCGGCCGCGATGGCCGAGTGGTGCTGGATCCGCTGTGTGAGGCCGCGTACGACCTGCTGGCGCCCGGTGGAACCTTGATGGTGGTGCAGTCGGAGTACTCCGACCCGGAGCGGACCGAACAAATGCTGCGCAGTGCAGGTTTGACCGTCACCGTGGCAGCACGCCGATCCATCTCGTTCGGACCCGTCATGACGGAGAGAGCCGCTTGGCTGCACGATGTCGGGGTGCTGGACGAGTCGCGAGACATCGAGGATCTGGTGGTCGTTCGTGCCGACCGACGGTGAGGTGACGGGCGTCGAAGCCGCTGACGCGCCCGCCGGATCGGTGACGAGACGAACTACTGTGCGTGTCGTCAAGGGCGGGCCGATCATCGTCGACGGTCCTGTCGAAATAGTCCTGGACGACGGCACGCGAGTGTGCTCGGATCGGTTTGCGGTGGCACTGTGCGCGTGTCGACGCAGCAAGAATTATCCGCTGTGCGACACCAGTCATCGCGCCAAGAGGCGGCCGGTTCAGTCCAGCGACGACCGGCCGGCGGACCAACGCGACATCACGTGATCGGCAAGCTCGTTCTCGACGAAATCCAGTGCGCGCATACCGAACACCACATCGGCTTCCAGCTCGGGTTCGTCGCGAAGTAGATTGCCCACCACATCGTGGCGCAGGACCTGCTCGTGCACTGCGTCCGCCTCGACGTGCTCCGCGTAGAACGCGATGCACGCGGCGGGTGCCTGCAATCTTCGCAACCCATCCACGTAACGCTGTGAACCCGGGGACGACGTGATCTCGGTGGCAGCGAAATGCCCTACCGTGGCACCACGAAGTCCTCGGTGCAAACCGAACAGCGACATCAGGTTCACCCAGGCCAGGGTCTGGGCCGGAACGCGATCGACGTAGCCGAGGTAAGTCGAGTCCAAGTCGGCGGCAACCATGGATTCTGCCCAGAGATTCTGGTGCACTCGCGCACCGTTTCCGCCGCCGTACTCGTCGAATTCGACTGCCACGTACGACGCTTTGGCCTGACCGGTCAAGCGAGGGATGGCCCAGGCGTGCGGGTCGGCTTCTTTGAGATGGTAGACGGACCGATGGACGAAGTATTCGCGCATCTGCTCCCACGAACCCTCGTCGCGCAGAAACCACGACGGCCCGGTTCCCGAGGTGGCCTCGACGGACAGGGCATTCATCTCGGCAGTCGCGTCGTGCCCGGGTTCGACGTGCGCCCGCACGTATTCCAGAAACGCGGACTCGAGCGTTGCTCTCAGGCGGAGCAGATCGGGATTCCACTCCCAGGCGTCTGCCACACCAACGAAACCGCGGTAGTGCAACTCGTATGCGATCAGAAGTGCGAGCTGTACGTCTCGGGAGGTGGGATCGACGTCGACGGGCGTAGGCAAGGGCGCGGCGGCGACCGGTTCACCTGCGGTAAGGCACCTCACGACGGCCTCCGAGATCGGCCCGCACGGGGTGGGCAGAACAGGGGTTCGTGCAGCGGACGGGGTGACTGACAAGAGCGCGGTCATACTTGAGACTACCCATCATCGAGAGCACCAATCGCGGTCCGTGCATGTGTTTGTGAGCTGAATCGACCGGCAATCCGTTGCGCACGACATCGAAGTTCGGTGTTGTTCCATCGGAAGGACCTCATGCGCGCAGTGACCTGGCAAGGCAAGAGAAAAGTCAGCGTGGACACCGTTCCCGATCCGCGGATAGAGCAGCCGACGGACGCGATCGTGAAAATCACGACCACCAACATCTGCGGCTCGGATCTGCACCTGTACGAAACCCTCGGTGCCTTCATGGACGAGGGCGACATCCTGGGTCACGAGCCCATGGGCATCGTCGAGGAAGTCGGTTCGGAGACAGGCGATCTGGCAGTGGGCGACCGGGTGGTCATTCCGTTCCAGATCGCCTGCGGACACTGTTTCATGTGTGATGCGAGCCTGTACACGCAGTGTGAAACCACGCAGGTACGCGATCAGGGGACCGGGGCCGCACTGTTCGGCTACTCGAAGCTCTACGGTCAAGTTCCGGGCGGGCAAGCGGAGTACATGCGGGTGCCGCAGGCTCAGTTCACCCACATCAAGGTCCCCGAGGGCCCACCGGATTCACGCTTCGTCTACTTGTCCGACGTGCTGCCGACCGCGTGGCAGGCCGTCGAGTACGCGGCTGTTCCCAGCGGCGGGTCGGTCACCGTTCTCGGGCTCGGACCGATCGGAGACATGGCAGCGCGAATCGCGCAGCACAAGGGCGCGAGGGTCATTGCCGTCGACCTCGTTCCCGAGCGTCTGGCCCGTGCGGCGGCCCGGGGAATCGAGACGATCGACCTGAGCGGCCTGAGCGGCACCGTGGGTGATGCGATTCGGGATATGACCGACGGCCGCGGCACCGACTCGGTGATCGACGCGGTGGGGATGGAAGCACACGGATCGCCGGTGGGGAAGCTGGCGCACCAGTTCGTCGGACTTCTCCCCGATGCCATCGCTGCGCCCATGATGCAGAAAGCGGGACTCGATCGCCTCGGCGCGCTGCATTCGGCCATCGACATCGTTCGCCGCGGTGGCACGATCTCGATCAGCGGCGTGTACGGCGGTATGGCCGACCCGATGCCGATGATGACCCTGTTCGACAAGCAGATTCAGGTGCGCATGGGTCAGGCCAACGTCAAGAGGTGGGTCGACGACATCATCCCGCTTCTCGGCGACGACGACCCCCTGGGCGTCGATTCGTTCGCTACGCACGAGCTGGCGATGGATCAGGCACCGCACGCATACGACATCTTCCAGAAGAAGCAGGACGGTGCCGTCAAAATTCTGCTGAAGCCCTGAGTTCGAATACAGCGATGCGGCCCGGAATATCACGGGCCGCATCGGTATTCGCAGAAGGATCGACTTACATCAATCGATGGAGACGACGTCCTTGGCGATGGCTGCCACGCGCGTCTGTCCTGCGGACACGACGCCCTGGCGGTTCTTGTTGGCCTCTTCGTAAGTCACGACGGTGCGAACGTCGGCCGGGTCGGTGAGTTCTTTGATAGCGGCGACGGCGTCCGTGACGTTGAGATCGTCGTAATCCGCGATCGGCAGTTCGTCTGCGTCGAGGGTTCCGCTGGCGGAACGAGCGGTGTGGATCGCGTCTGCGACCGAATCGACTCCCTCGCTTCGAGTGACATCCTCGGCAGCCTCGAGTGCTGCGTCCCTACTTGCCGTCAGCGTCTTGGCTGCGACGTCGCCGGCGTGGGCACCGCGGCCGAGCAGCGCCTGAAGGCGGTCCGGAGTGGCGCGGGCGGTGTTCAATGCGCGATCGAGACCTCGTGCCGACCAGGTGGCCGGTGCATTGACGATCTTGACCGCAGTTCCCGCGGCGGCCTGGAACGGCGTGCGGCGCAGTGCTGCCGGCCCACCCAGCGCGTCCTCTGCCAACACGGTTTCGAGCCATTCGACCGTGGCGCTGTGCGCGGTGGCCAACCTGTTGGCCAGGGCGACGACAGTGGGCTCGTGTGCTGCGGTAGCGAGAGCCTTGATGTACTTAGCGCGTCCCAGCAGTTGCTGCTCGAGCGCAAGGTCGCCCAACAATGCCTCGTCGAACGGTTGAGCCTGCTCGGCCACGGACTTGACCGCCGCGAGCGTGCGTCCCAGGAACGGCGACACGAGGTCGGGCAATCCGCCCAGACCACGAAGTGCTTCCTCGATGGCAGCAGCGCGGTCGCGACCGTTTGCGGCGTTCTGTGTGAGTTCCCTGCGCACCGCTTCGGTGCGTGCCTGAACGACGCGAGTTTCCGCGATCTGAATTTCGGTGTTCGTCAGCTGCAGTGCGACACGCAACTGGGCGATCAGAGTGGATGTGCTCATGGTGTTCCCCTTCCGGTTGTGGTCGATACGTACGGCCGATGCCTGCGGGTCGCAGCGTGATGCCCGGCCCTGAACTGGTCATTACCCGTGGGTAGCTTCGGCCAAACGGCTGCCGCAGATGTGTGAACATCGACACGTGCCAGGCGATAGGCGACCGGAAGTATCGACGAGCGCCGGTTTCGATCCACCGAACAGTGGACATCCGAACCGTATGAACACCGAGCTCTACACCGCAACCGTCTCCGCCACTGCCACCGGCGTCACCTCCGACGACGGCGTCCTGTCACTGGATGTGCGCGAACCCGAACAGCTGGGTGGTCCGGGGGAGCGCACCAACCCCGAGCAGTTGATGGCCGCCGCGCTGTCGAGCTGCCTGGTCGAATCGCTGCGCATAGCACTGGGAACCGTGGGCGGCAGCATCGAAGAACTCGCAGTCAAGGGCACCGTCGTTCTCACCGACTCCGACGCATCCGGGTACGACGCGACGTTCGGCCTCGAGGTGTCGCTGCCCGGCACGGACGACCCGGAAGCAGTTCTTGCCCAGGCGACATCGATCTGCCCGTTCCTCAAGGCCATCGATGGAGTGGATGTCACCCTGGTGTGACCCCGTCTCGGGATCCTGTGGCACATTTCCCCGATGACGACGATCCGAGCCCGGGCGCGCGAGAGCCTCGCCGCTATCAAAGCAGGGTTCGCTCGGGAGGACACGACGCTGATCGCCGGCGGCCTCACCTTCTATGCGGTCATTGCCGTTGTGCCATTGCTTCTGCTCACCATCCGCGCCACGGTCGTGCTGGTGTCGGCGGAATGGGTTCGCACCGGATTCGATTCGGTGTCGGCACTGCTGCCCGATGCGCTCGGTGCCCGGGCAGCAGTCGACGGATTGGCCACTGCCGGAATAGAACTGAGCCCCATCGGGGTTCTGATATCGATCTTCCCCGCCACCTTCTACGGAGAAGGGCTGCGCCGGGCGATCGTTCGGTTCTCTCCAACCCGCGAATCGTTCACCGGTTGGCGTGGCCGACTCGCAATGGTTCCGTTCTTCGCCGCTGCCCCAGTGCTGCTGATGGGCGTGCTGAGCGTCGGCCGACTGCTCGATGCGACGACCGGCGACGGCGGGCTCGGTTCGATGGCGCTACGCGTCTTCCTCGGCTTCAACTGCCTGTGGCTGATCCTGTCGGTGCCACTCGCATGGACCTACCGTGTCATCGCTCCGCGCGCGGTGGGATGGCGGGCATTGATCGTCGGATCACTGGTGACCTCGTCGATAGTCACCGGATTCGTGCACGGCTTCATCCTCTTTCTGGCCATTCCGGTGGATCTGGGTGCGCCGTTCGGCGGACTCACCGCGATCGGCGGGGGCGTGGCCGTCATGTTGTGGATGTTCGTGTTTCACGTGTTGGCACTCGCCGGCTGGCTGGTCACCGCGGAATTCGATCGGCCCGGCGATACAACCCGAACATCAGCTGAGTGAAGCCGAGAACAGCCAGCGTGCACGTCACGGAAATACCGATGGTCGCCGATGTACCGGCACTCGCCGGAGCGGCACCGGCCACAGTCGCCGTCACGGCAGCAGCGATCACCCGTGACGGCCGTTCCCATACCGTCAGAAAGCCCACGTCGGGGATGTTCGCGCCGACTGCCCGGGCACGAGCCATCTCGTGCAGAAATGTCGTCACCCCGACCGCGACGACGAGAGGCAAGGGTGCCCCCAGAGCGAGCCCACTGGCGAGCAGCAACAGATCGCTGCATCGATCGGCGACGGTATCGAGTAGATAGCCCCACTGCGATTGAGCTCGGCCTATCATGGCGACGCCGCCGTCGATGCTGTCGAGCAGGCCCGAGAGCGCAATAAGCACTGCAGCGAGCAGCGGTGCCGAAGTCCCGGGCCGAGAAAGAACGACCGCAGCACCGGCCACGGCCACGGCGGTGAAGGTCACTGCATGGGCGGATATCGATGCACGAACCAACGGCGCGCTCAGCGCGTAGACCACTCCGAGCCACCATCTGACCAACACGGACGAGGATGGATCGATGCCGTTGTGCAGCGTCGACCACGTCGACAGGTACTCGTCGCGAGTCGCCGGACCAACCGGGACATCCCGTTGCCCGGACGCACTGCGCTGACTGACCATCGACGATCCTTGCTCCGTGTCTACGAGGGACTCGGACGGACGGCCGAACAGGACTGTCGTGCCCGAGACTTCGAAGCCGAGTACCCGTCGACGAAATTTTCAATCGGAATCGGAGTTGCTCTCGCGTCTGCGAGCCTTGAGCCGCGAGATCTTGATGCCCGCGGCGACGAGCACGAGCAGCCATCCCACGATCAGCACTCCGCCACCGACGAAGGCCGCGCGACGTAACGGATGGGTGTCGGCATAGACATAACCGACTGTGCCCCAAAGCAATGCAACGAGGGCGATTATCGCCATCATGCAGATCATCGAATACAGTGTTCTGTTCATCTTCACCCGATCTTGCTGTTCACTTCGCCCCGACGAGCCCTGACCAGTACTTTCCGACGACCTTCACGGGATGCTCGCTTCGGCACCGTTTCAACCGTCACCACGCCAGGTTCGGCACTTGCTCGCCGATCGACAACCCGAACTCGACACCTGTTCGGTGTGTGCACCCGAACAACGCGTCGGCCACGTCCGTCGGGGTGCACCCGAGGATCAGTGCCCACCGTGCCGCACGTGCAGTCGACCGAGAACTGCACAACTGCACGACACCCGTACCGCCCACGTCCACCGTCATCCGATCCGCCCCGGCACCGAGCAGGCGGCGCAGGGACCGATCGCCGAACAGGACTCGGCCACGGACGTGCACGACGACGTGGTTGCGCCCGGTATCGGCCGGCTGCCCGTGCTGCACCCGCGGGTCGACGTCCCCCCACGGTCGCCGTAACTCTGCTGCCTCCGCGCCGTGTATCCATACGGCACAATCCTTTTCGCCCAGAAGGGATCCGACGGTCTGCAGCAGAGACGACGAGGTGTGTCCAGCGGAATCGACGACCACGACGATTTCGGACACGGCGTGGACGAGACCGTGGTTGCGGGCCGCAGGGTCGGTGATGCGCGAGGCCAGCATCATGGCCTCACGGTTCTTTCGGTCACGGTCTCCGCCGGTCCGCTCGGCCCATTCCGGCCCGTCGTGCCACGCGACGGCGCGGGGCAGATGCGCGAGCACGGCACCGCAGTCGTAGGCGCGATGCGCGAATTCCCAGTCCTCGCCGCCGTATCCGACGATGCTCTCGTCGAATCCCCCGAGCTCCTCGAAGAGCGCACGGTTGCACGACATGACGGCGCTGATGATGTATCGGTACGAGCGGCGATCGGCGTCGAGCAAGTCACCTGACTGCGCATACCCGTCTCGAAGCCACTGCGGTTCGGTCAACTCCGGCGGTCCGGCCGATCGCCCACCGAGCCAGTCGGCCACATCCTCGGCGGTCCAGCCCGACAGATCGGCATGGCGTCGTCGCCCGACGGCGAGGCCGTCCGGTAATGCCGAGAGCAACCCGACCGAATCTGCGACGTACCCGGGCTCGGGAACGGTGTCGGCGTCGAGAAAGCACAGAATCTCACCGCGGGCGGCCGAGGCACCGAGGTTGCGGGCAGCAGCGGCGCGGAAACCGAGATCCGACTGTCGGACGACGGTGACGTCGAGTGCGGATTCGAAGGCGTCGACGTCCGGTGGTACGCGGGATCCGTCGTCGGCCACGATCACCTGGATGCGCGAGGACGGGTACGTCTGCGCGGTCAGCGCGGTCAGCACGTACTCCAACCGGCGTTGTTGTTCGAAATACGGGATCACCACCGACACCGAGGCCGCCCGCTCGGCGGGCGGCAGCAGGTCCCAACGATTGCCCGGTACGACCCAGCGGCCATCGGGTAGCTCCAGCGCGCTCGGCAGACGTTGTTCGCCGAACAGTGCGCGGTACAGGGCCGCTGCCTGGTCCAGTGTGGGGTAGGCAACCACGTCGGGCTGCAGCCAGGTGTCCTCGGGACGACGGAGCGCATCGGTCATGGCCGCAGCAAGGCCGTCGACGGAGTTCTCGTGAATCCATAGTGTGCCTGGCGAATTCGCCTCGATCTCCTCTACATATCGACTACGAGGAACGAGCGGTCTACGGCCGGCCGCGATCCAGGAGTTGATCGACCCGGATGCAGACAGGTGTCGGTGGAACGCGACGGGTACGGCGATCGACCGAAGGAGTGCGTCGAGTGCAGCATCGGGAACGAAGCCGGTGGACTCGAACGAACGGCCGTGTGATGCCGCCGAACGGGCCAGTTCGTCGATCATCGACTCGTGGCCCGGCGACGCGGATCCGATCGACAGAAAGTCGACGTCGGCGTCCAGGCATCGCATGGCTTCGAGTACTTCCGCGTGCCCCTTACCTGGGTACACGAACCCCAGCACGCCGACGACACGGCGCGCAGCGCTGGTGTGGTCCGGTTGTGGAGTCGCGCTGTGGATGGGCAGTGGAATGACCCGGATATCGACGGGACGGGGCAGCATCTCCTCGAGCAGCAGCCGCTCGTGCATGCTGGAGACGACGATGGCGGACGCGCTGTCGACAACCCGCCGGTAGCAATTCGTCCGCGCTTCGAAGGCACGACCGTCCGAGGCCTGCGGGACGTCGTGCAACGTGACGGTGATCGGCGCTCGGTGCCGCCCCGCGGCGGCGACGAACGCGTCGGCGGCCGCATCCGCTGTTCGGCCGAAGAGTCGATCGGTGAAGTGCACGTGTATCGGAATCTCGGCAGGCAGATCGTGAAAGTCGGTGATGACCGGACTTGCTGTTGCACGGGCCAATTCGCGGGAACAGCGAACAACTCCGTGCTCGGGTGGGCCCACGACGAGATGGTGTACCGGTTGGGTCACGGTGTCAGCTCCAGAATGCGAATCAGTTCCGCATGACGCTCGAGTGCGGCCCCGATGAATTCGGGATGCGCTGCGTACCAGCGCAAGTGGGCGCGGTGCACCGAATCGGACGAGTGCGGCGTACCGTCCACGATCCACTCCGGGCGTGGGTCTCCGCCGAGATCGAGAGCGTCGAGAACCCGTTGCTCGACGGGTGCCCGCACTCCTCCGAGTAGTTCACGGCCCGGATCCCGGACGGTGCAGCCGGTGTGCAACTGGTCGAGTATCCTTTGCGCACAGGCGGTCAACACCACATTGGTCGCATGGTTGATCGTATGGGTGGCAGCGCGACCGGCCTCCTCGAACAGGTCGGACGCCGCAATGTCGGTATCCCGGCTCTCGCGTCGACGCAACTCCTCGAGGCTCGCTCGGGCGGCACGTCGGAAACCATCCGCCGAGACAGGTCGATCCCACTCGCGGTCCTCGCCGAGTCCGCGTCGGGCGGCAAGGATAGTGCGCAGGTCGTGATAGGGCACGAGGCTCGGAACGGCGGCAGGATCGCTGGGATGTCGAACGATCACCTGAAATGGATGCAGGCCTGCATATCTGAGCACGGGCCATCGCACGACGGTGGCGTCGGGCGGCAGAGCGGCGGCGAGATCCGGTACCCCGAGCGGTAGCGAACGGTAACCGGCCCGAACCGGTTGGGTGAGAAGGATCGACGCTCGGCGCACGAGCCGGTCGACATGGCGTAGGTCCGAGGATTCGAGCTCGTGGACCGGCGGTACACGCACGGTCCGCAGCGGCATGGCTGGATCGGAATCAAGGAGGATGCGCAATGCCTCGGCCTGACAATTACCCCAGACGAGAAGGAGCGGCCGATCGTCGTTTTCGGGGGCGACACGGCCCTGCTCTCGTTCGGCTACTTCGTAGAATTCGCCGTAGTGGCGGGTGCGTCCGTCCATGCCTGCCCCGACGTGATGTGCTCGTTCGTTGTGGACCATTCTCTGGTCAACGTAGCCCCGGTGGAGCTGCTGCGCCAACCCCGATTGAACCCGAGTGATTGTGGGTACAGGACCTGTATCGCGTGTCGGGACCAGGCACGATTCTTTCCTGTACCCGAAGGAAGTCATGATTCGTGTTGCCTCGGTTCCGTCCTCCCATGTCTACGTCCAGCATCTGCAGCCGGTGGACGGTCACCGGCCGATCACGTTGCTGCCCGACCCGGCGCCCGCGCGAGTGGATGTGCCCGGTCAGTGGTGGCCGCCCAGGCTGCTCGACGCACAATGGCTCGCCGAGCAGACCGATGTCCGATTCGACGTGCTCCACGTGCATTTCGGGTTCGAGTCCTTCGACCCCGAAGAGCTGGCTCGCACTGTCGAACACCTGCGCATTCACCGGCAGCCGTTGGTTCTGACCGTCCACGATCTGCACAACCCCCACGTTGTCGACAACTCCGAACACGTGCGGCAATTGGACGTGCTGGTTCGCGGAGCCGCTGCGGTGATCACCTTGACCGAGGGGGCGGCTGCCTCGATCCGCGAGCGGTGGGGGGTGACCGCAGTCGTGGTGCCGCATCCGCACGTGGTGCCGCTCGAGCGTATGAAATGCGACCGCCCGCAATCGGACTCGTTCGTCATCGGTGTCCACGCCAAGAATCTGCGGCCCAACATGGACCCGTTGGCGGTGATGGACGCGGTGATCGAGGGCGCCAGGTCACTACCGAACGCGACGGTGCGGTTGGACATCGACGAGGATGTATTCGAGTCCTCGAGCCATTGGTACAACCCCACGGTGGGCGCAAAGCTTCTGGACTACAACACCTTTCCCGGGGTCGACGTCAGGGTGCACGAGCGGTTCGACGACCGCGCGCTCTGGGACTATCTCACCGAGATCGACGTGTCGGTGCTCCCGTATCGATTCGGCACGCACTCGGGTTGGCTGGAGGCCTGCCGAGATCTGGGTACGTCCGTGGTGGCGTCGGACTGTGGTTTCTACGCAGACCAGGCTCCGGTGCACAGCTTCCCGATGGGGATCGACTACTTCGATGCCGACGGTCTCGTTGCGGCCGTGCGGGCATCGCACAACGATCGAACAACCGCACTCGACCCCGGCGTTCGAGCAACACAGAGACGAACGATCGCAGATACCCATGCAGCAATCTATTCAGCAGTGACAGAGGAGAGGCGTTGAACGAGAACCCACTTCGCATCGCGGTGCTGGCGTCATCGAGTTTTCCGGTGGCCCAGCCTTTCGCGGGCGGTCTGGAGGCACATGTCTACAACCTGGTGCGTGCGCTCATCGAGCGCGGACACCAGGTGAGCCTGTTCGCAGCGGACGGCTCGAGCGTCGACCTGGACGCGACGCTACTGCCGGTGCGGACTTTGGATCTGACGCCGATATCACTCGCCGACATCGCGATCGCTCCGACCGCCGTGCGCGAACACCACGCCTACCTGGCGGTGATGTTGGAACTGGCCGGAACGCTTGCCGAGTCGTTCGACATCGTGCACAACCACAGCCTGCACTACATGCCGCTCGCGATGTCCTCCACTCTGCCGGTGCCGATGGTGACCACCCTGCACACACCACCGTTGCCGTTTCTGGAGTCGGCGGTGGCGCTTGCCCCCGCCGGGGCCAACACGTTCGCCGCGGTCAGTGAGTTCGCTGCCTCTCAGTGGGCCGACGTCACCACCGGCACGGTCGTGATTCGCAACGGAATCTCGTTGCACGACTGGCCCTTCGGTAGCGGTGGCGACTACGTGGTGTGGTCCGGTCGCCTCGTTCCCGAAAAAGGGCTCCACCTGGCCATCGCCGCTGCGAAGCTCGCCGGTCGTTCGCTGCGGATCGCGGGTCCGATCAGCAACCTCGAATATTTCCACGGCGTCATCGAACCTCTGCTCGACGACCGGGTTCGCTACGTCGGCCATCTCGACCAACCGGCTCTCGCTGCACTGGTGGGCGGTGCGGAGGTAGCGCTCGTCTCGCCGGTGTGGTCCGAGCCCTACGGTCTGGTGGTCGCGGAAGCGTTGGCATGTGGCACTCCCGTCGCCGCGTTCGCCCGAGGAGGCATTCCGGAGATCGTCGACGCATCGTCGGGAGTCCTCGTGCCGGCCGACGACGTGCAGGGTCTGGCGGCGGCGATACCGCAGGCAGCTCGGCTGAGAAGAAGCGACGTCAGGGCACGCGCCGAAGCGGTGTGCTCGATGGATCGGATGGTCGACGAGTACGAGGCGCTGTACCGCTCGACACTCGATGCGGTCACGCACCCGATGCGCGAGCGTCTCGCGTTCGTATGATCGGCTATTACGCGCACCATCACGGGGTCGGACACGTCACGCGGGCCGACGCGATTGCACGATCGCTGTCCGAACCGATGACCGTACTGTCTTCGCGAATGCGACCGCAGGGGCATGCGGCGGCCGAGTGGCTGTCGCTACCGTTGGACGTGGACGAGTCCACGGACGCCCTCGCACAGGACAGCACGGCGGGAGGCGTGCTGCACTGGGCACCGCACGACGTGGACGGTCTGACCGAGCGGATGGCCAGGATCGCGCAATGGGTGGCGCAGGAGAAACCGTCGGCTGTGGTGGTGGACGTGTCGGTCGAAGTCGCGATGTTCCTGCGTCTCATGGGAGTGCGGGTGATCGTCATGGCAATACCGGGGGAGCGCACGGATCCGATTCACGGCCTCGCCTACCGGGCAGCGACCCATATCGTCGCGCCGTGGTCACGGGAGGTCTACGAGCCGGCCTGGCTACTGCCCTTCGCCGACAAGACGACGTTTTCGGGCTCGATCAGCCGTTTCGCGGGTCGCGAGCGGTCCTCGGAGTCGCCCGAACCGACGGTCGTGGTGTTGGGGGCGGCGGGCGGTACGTCGCTCACCCGGGATCTGGTGGACTCGTGGTCGGCAGTGGACGACCGCTTCGAGTTTCGCGCCCTCGGAGTAGCCGGTGGCGACTGGGTCGACGACGTGTGGCCGGTGCTGTGTTCGGCTGCTCTCGTCGTCACACACGCCGGGCAGAATGCGGTCGCAGACGTCGCTGCATCAGGCGCGCCCGCGATCGTCGTGCCGCAGGACCGGCCTTTCGGTGAGCAGTCGGCCACGGGCCGAGCTCTCGCCGACGGGTCGATCGCCGAGGTGCTCGATGCGTGGCCCTCCGTCGCCCGGTGGCATGCCGCTGCCGACCGCGCTCTCGATCTTGGGGGTGCTCGGTGGTCGGCACTGCGCACAGACGGTGCGCCCGCGCGGGCCGCGCGCGCCATCGAGCAATCCGTACCCGATCGAGTTCGGCAGTGAAGATCGCGGTCGTCACCGTGGTGGCCGGTCGACACGAGCACCTGGGTGCTCAGGTGCGCGGATTGCGAGCCGCCGAGGGGGAACAGGCCGATCACATCGTCGTGTCCATGGGGGACGATGCGATCGCCGACGTACTCACCGAGGCAGGCTCGACCGCCCTGTGTCTCGAGATCCCCGTCGACGGCGCGCTACCGCTTGCCCAGGCGCGCAATCTCGGCGCTACCGCGGCCATCGACCGCGGCGCGGAACTGTTGGTGTTCCTCGACGTCGACTGTATTCCTGGGCCCGACCTGGTCGAGCTGTACGCTCGCGCGGCAGCCGAGTCGAGTAACGAACGGTCGTTGCTCTGTGGCCCGGTGACCTACCTGCAGAAACGACACGTCGGCACTGAGGGCCCGGCGCTGATGTCGTTGACCCGCCCGCATCCGGCGCGCCCGAATCCGCCGACCGGGATCGTCGAACACGGCGACAACTTCGACCTCTTCTGGTCGCTGTCCTTCGCCGTCACCACACGAACCTGGACCGAACTGGACGGTTTCTGCGAGGACTACACCGGTTACGGCGGCGAGGACACCGATTTCGCGGCCACCGCGGAGGCGTCGGGCATGGGGTTGCGGTGGGTGGGCGGGGCGCATGCGTACCACCAGTGGCATCCGGTATCCGATCCTCCGGTGGAGCATCTCGACGACATCGTCGCCAACGCGCGCAGGTTCTTCGATCGGTGGGGTCGTTGGCCGATGGTGGGCTGGCTCGACGCCTTCGCGGCCCGCGGTCTCGTCGAGTTCGGGCACGCCGGGATTCGGCGCACGTCGGTTGCAGTGCCAGAGGCCTGAACAGCAGTGAGGACGGTCGACCGTACGGCCGACCGTCCTCACCGAGCTGGTTACCTGGTACTGATTATCCGCCGGTGATGGGGGAGTTGTATGCACACGGGATCGACTTCGCCGGGAAGCCCTTCGGATCCAGTGCGTTCTTCACGATTCCGATCGCGCGCGGCGAGACCGAGATCGACAGGTGGTCCGACAGGTCGATTCCGCAACCGTCCTGCAGGGTGATGTTCTTGACCGTGGCGCCGGGGCCCGCGGTGAGGAACGTCGTCTTGTACGGGGTGACGACCTCGTCGTACTTGGTGCCGAGCACGGTGTAGTTGATTCCGGGGTCGGTGTCACCGCCGACGGCCAGTGCCTTGACCAACGGGGAGTCGATGACCTGATCCGATGCGGCCGGGCCGGCGATGGCACCGACGACGCCGAGCACGTTCAGTCCCAGGTTGTTGATGGTGCGGCCCAGGGTTCCGATGCCGACGAGGGTGGTGCCGTGGTTCGAGCCCGCGACGCTGACAACCGTGTTGACCTTGTTCTGCGTGGGGTCGGTCAGGTTGGCACCGCCCTCGAAACGAAGGTACTGACGGGTGACGAGTCCACCCTGTGAGTGACCGACGATGTCGACCTGGGCGGAGCCGGTGGCGGCGCGCACAGCATCGATGTACGTGGCGATTTCCTTGGCGCTCGAGGCGACGGAATCCGTGCCGCGCAGCGACTTGATGTTGCCGATGGCGCTGGAGTCGGTGTCACCGTAGTTCAACGCGAAGATGCAGTAGCCCTCCTTCTTCAGAGCGGGCGACATCCGCGCGAAGTTGTTGAAGGCGTTTTCCCAGGTGCCGTGCAACAGGACGACCGGTCGCGGATGCGCTGCCGAGGGCTTGCAGTTCCAGTCGTTGGCACCCTGCGGTGCCACGTCGGGGTTGACGACGCTGTACAGGAAGCCCGCGAGGAAGTTGGTGAATGCCGGTCCGTAACCCTTCGTCTCGGTTCTCGGGTCGTACGTGCTGGTCGCGGGCAGGGCTGAGTCGAGGCTCGGAGGAACGATGCCTTGGTCGGCGGCCTTGGGTGTCGCCTCGGTCGGTGCCGGCGGGATGACGTCGTCGCCCTGGACGGTGGCGGGCGGAGCGGGTTCGGTAGCGGGCTGGGCATGTGCTGCAACACCGGTACCGAGGGTAAGCGAGCACGCCATTGCCGCGATCATTGCAGCGCGCACCGTGGTGGCTTTCCGCGATGCGCGGAAAGTGGACCGAGAAGTGGTCATGGAGCCTGACTTTCGACGAGGGTTGTTGGACAAGTCGGAACAGTAAGCCGGGATTTCGGTCCGTTGTGGCCTCCGGCCTGGCGTTTGGAATCTGCCCGCAACCGCTGCGTCATTTCTGAGAGGGCGTCACAAGTGGCGTGGGGCACCTCGTTTTCACGATGAGCTGCCGGATATATTGCTCAAAACAATCCCTGGGTTTGATTCGTGATCTACGGTTCGTGTGTCGGCTGCTTCTTCGCTCGGTGATCCTGCGCCAGGAATATTCAGCGCCGGGAGCATGAGCAGCGACGCACGAGATCGACGCCGCCGCCAGGTGGGTGCCGAGCCGATACGACAGACAAACCTGGACCAGATTTCGAGTTCGAGGGGTGAAGACGGGTGACCGCGACAGAAAGCGTGCACGTGCCACAGGAGGACTACGTGGGCGGGCGACGTGCATCCGATCGTTTGCGGACGCCGCGGGAGACGGCAGCCCGGATGTTGAATCAGTACATCGGAGAACCCGAAGACACCCCACCACCGCGTGACTGTGCTCGCGGTGAGCTCGACGACATGACGACCACCTGCTGCGAGCTGGCGGCGGGAGTCCTGGAATCGGGTCGCCTCCCGATCGCGGGGGCGATGGATGTCTTCCGCGATGCCGCCACCAGGTGGGCACGAGACGGTGTCCCGCTGGGTCGGATCCAGCACGCCATCAACGAGGGATGCGCCCTGGGATTGCGCACGACGCCCCGGTCGGTCGACCCGAAACCGAACCCGGATGTGGACGCACCGGTGGTCGACGGCACGGTACTGATCCTCGAGTTGCTCGACGCCGTCACCGAATCCGTGTCCGACGCCTACCTCGCGGAGTTCCGCACGCTGACACAGAACGGTCCGCGCCACGACGCCGAACTGCTCGACGCGCTACTGACCGGAGACGGGACTGCCCGCAAGATCGCGGATCGAATGGGAGCATTACTCGCCGAGGACTATCACGTGGTCGCGCTGCACTTCTCGTTCCAGGCAGAGGAAGGAGCGCGCCGAGGCGACGCGAGCATGATTGCCGCTCGCAAACTCCGGCGGATCCATGCTGCTCTGGCAACGTTCGATGCGGACTGCGCGCCTATCGCATCCGTCAGCGCCACCGGCGGAACCGTTCTGCTCCCTGACATACCCGGCCTCGACGTCGACGAACTGGTGGGTCGTTTCGCAGAGGGCGGGCAGATCGCGGTGACCGCGACCACTGCGTCGGCAGCGATCGACGACATCGCAGCAACGGCTCCTCATCTGTACGAACTGCTGAGTCTCGTTCGCCGGCTGCGGTATGCACCCGGCACGTACCGGATCTCGGATCTGGTGTTCGAGTACCAGGTCAGCAGGCCGGGTCTGGGCCGTAAGCACCTCGTGACGTTGATCGATCCGCTGCGAGACTCGGTCGATCTGTTGCCGACGTTGCAGGCCTTCGTCGAATCGGACTCCAACCGGAAGAAGACGGCGACCTGGCTGACTGTTCATCCCAACACCGTCGACTACCGGCTCAAGCGCGTGGAGCAGCTCACCGGACTGGATCCGATGAAGCCCTCGGGACTGCGCCGATTACATGCGGCTCTGATCGCCGACCGTCTGGAAGCACGTCGTGCTCCGGTGGAGGAGCGATTACTGTGACCGTGTCGGACGGCGCAGTCCTGGCAGCATCGGCGGCTCTCGATTCGGTCGAGTCGGTGGCTGCGATGTTCCAGCCTGTCGTCGAACTGTCGACCGGGTCCGTCGTCGGATACGAGGCGTTGGCCAGGTGGCCGTCCCCCAGTCTTGCCGTTCCCGAGGCCGTGTTCGCGCTCGCCCGCGAACGCGGGATGGTGGGCCGCGTCGACGTTGCGTGTCGTGCGGCCGCACTACGAGCGGCGCGTGAGCGCGCATACTCGCGCAGGGTGCGGTTCTTTCTCAACATCGAACCGGGCTGCTTCGTCGACGAACAGGATGTCGACACTCACCTCGATGCGATCGGCGACGACCTCGACGTGGTCCTCGAGATCACCGAGCGCGATCTCGATCGAAACGTACCGATGCTGATGGCGTTGGTTCGCGGTGCTCGCGCGCGCGGGATGTCGGTGGCGATGGACGACGTGGGAGCGACCCCGGCGACGCTCGGTCTGTTGGCTGCGGTCGGGCCGGATATCGTCAAGCTCGACGCTTCGATCGTGCGGTCACCGTACCGATCGCGTGCCGCCGTACGAAAAGTGCGCGAGTATCTGCACACGAGCGACGCCATTCTGCTGGCCGAAGGAATCGAAACTCGTCGGCATCTGCGTCGCGCCATTGCTCTGGGTGCGACGCTGGGACAAGGCTGGTTGTTCGGCCGGCCCATGCCGCTGCCGAATCCGCCGATCTGACGCAGCGGTCCCGGAACACACGAAACCCCGCACCCATGAGATGCGGGGTTTCGGTGTGCGAACCGATCAGTTCGTGAACTTGTTCTTGACGTCGCTGGCGGCGTCCGAGACGTCGTCGCCTACCTGCTTCGTCTTGCCCGAGGCCTGATCTCCGGCACCGTCGGCTGCAAGATCGTCGTTGTCGGTCTTCTGGCCGACCTTTTCCTTGGCTTCACCCACCAGCTCTTCGGCCTTGTGCTTTGCCTTGTCGATGAAATCAGCCATCTGAACTCCTCGAAATAGATTGTCTTCCAGTCCGTAGGTAGCCATACCCGAGATCGGCGGCGGTAATCCGCGTGTGGGTCGGATTGTGCAGACGGGATCCGGGTAAGCCTCGGCTATGGATTCAGAAATGCAGCGCAGACCCGGACACGAGACACCCTCACCTGCGCATCGACGCCCCAGCGGTGTGGACGACGCAACGGTGGCCGCGGTGGGAAAGATGTCCGAGGCGCTCGAATGCGTCGAGCGAGCGCGTGGACATCTCTATTCGTTCCATCAGCTGATGGGGCACTCCGATCTACTGCTGGGCGAAGCCGTCGACGCACTGGCCGACGCAGACCACAAGAAGATCGCGCAGAGAATCGACGACGACATGATCGGTAGGAACATCGCGCCAGGACGATGGACGTTCCAGCTCGTCGAGGAATTCGACGACGGCTACTGGAGTCCGCTGCGTGAGCACGAGCGTGCGGTGCGAGACGAACTGCTCGAGGGCCGCCGTCACGTATTCGAGGCAGAGATGAAGGAACAGCGCCGCACCCACGGCCGCCCCGGTCACGAGGCAAAGCCGGCCGACTGACGACAATTCGAAAAAGCAGCGACCCCGCCGATAAGGCGGGGTCGCTGCTGTCGAACGAGGTTTCTAGCCTGCTTGCTGCGCGGCACTTACCTCGGTGGAGGCGTCTGCGGTGGACAGCTGACCGCCGGAGTTCTCCAGGTGTGCGCGCACGAACCAGTGGAACAGCTCGAGCTGTGCGCTCTGACCGATGAGCATGTCCTCGGTGACGGGGTCGATGTCGCCGACCTCGTCGATGTTCTTACGAGTGGTCTCGATGACCCCGGTATAGACCAGGTCGAGCGCTCCGAGATGCTCGATGGCAGTTGCGCGACCGATCGAGTAGTCGTCCCAGCTGCGCTCGGAGACGATGGTCCCCGGCGTGCCCTTGGCCGACGAGCCGAGAGTTGCGATGCGCTCGGCGACCTCGTCGGCGAAACCGCGGACCGCTTCGACCTGTGGGTCCAGCATTTCGTGGACAGAGATGAAGTTGGGTCCGACGACGTTCCAGTGAATGTGCTTGAGCGTCAGGTGCAGATCGTTGTACGCGTTCAATCGATCTTGCAGAATTGCGGCGACGCGCGCGCCCTTTTCCGAGGTGAGTCCGGGAACGGTGTACGAGTTCTTTTCAGCCATGATCACTGTTTGCCCCAACGCTCCCGGATACAAACATGCCCCGCCGAACGGGTCGGCGGGGCATGGTCGTGCGGTGTCGGAACTTGTCGAGACCAGAGCTTGTCGAGACTAGGGCTTGTCGAGTCTCGATGTGCCGGTACCCGACGGTCCCGTCGACGAGGTGCCGGCGGTGGACGTTCCGTCTGTCGGATCGACGATCGGGCTGTCGGCAGCGACTTCTTCGATCACGTCGGCACTGTCGTCTTCCTCGGGTGGATTCTTCAGGCTCAAGATGATCGAGCCTGCCAGGACCACGATGATGACCACCAGGCTGACCAGCGAGGGGATCTCGGGGATCGACGTACTGATCACCTTGTGTCCGGCCTGCAGAATCAGCTTGACGCCGATGAAGGCGAGGATGATCGCCAGTCCCTTGGACAGGTAGTGGAACTTCTCGAGCAGCCCCGCGAGCAGGAAGTACAGGGCGCGAAGGCCGAGGATGGCGAACGCGTTCGAGGAGTAGACGATGAACGGGTCGTCGGTCACCGCCAAAACAGCAGGAACGCTGTCGACGGCGAACACCAGGTCGGCGGCCTCGATGGCCACGACGACGGCGAGCAGTGGCGTGGCCACCCGCTTGCCGGCTTCCTTGACGAAGAACTTGGTGCCGGAGTACTCGTCCTGCACCGGGACGATCTTCTTGAGCATGCGCACCGCGATGGAGGTGCCGGGATCGTACGACTCCTCCTCGTCCTTCATCAGCTTGTAGGCGCTGTAGAGCAGGATAGCTGCGAAGACGAACAGCACGGCGGCGAACTTGCTGACGATCGCCACACCGGCGGCCAGGAAGATGGCGCGGAAGACCAGCGCGCCGATCACGCCGAAGAACAGCACGCGGTGCTGGTACTCACGGGGAACCTTGAAGTAGCCGAAGATCAGTGCGAAGACGAACAGGTTGTCGACGGACAGACTCTTCTCGAGCAACCACGCGGTGGTGTATTCGACGCCGGCCGTCGTACCGAGCGTGAAGAAGACGACGATGCCGAAGATGATGGCCACGCCGACCCACAGCGCACTCCACCATGCAGCCTCCTTGAAGCCGATGATGTGCGCGCCGCGGTGCGCGAGCAGGTCGATCGCCAAGAGGATGAGGACGACGGCACCGAAGGCCGCCCACGCCCACCACGGAACGACGTTCATGAACGACCACCCTTACCCGTGAACTTGCTGCCGAGTTGCTTCAACTTCGCCTGGTTCTCGGGCTTGCTTGCATACCGACGTGCTTGATCGACCATTTTCTTGCCCTGTGGGCTGCGAGCGAATGCGGTCAACTTCTGTGTCAACGACGACATCTGTCACATGCTCCTTACGCTCTCGTCTGTGTGATCCGGTGGTGCGCGACCGTCGTGGGTCGTCATGCGGGTTGTGCTTTCGCAACTACTCCAGTGTGACTGTTCAGTTTCGTGCAGGCACGGTTGGTTTGCGGACATGTTTCGCCGGAACCGATTGCCGGGTTCCGGCAAAAACTCTCAGCCAGGCGTCACGAAGGCCGGTGACTGTTCGGCCAATCGAGCAAAACCGCGCCGAGCACGGCCGTGTGCAGCGCGAATGCTTCGACGGGGTTGCCCACATCCTGACCGGTCAAATCATGTATTCGCGACAATCTGTACGTGACCGCCCTCACCGACAGGTGCATGCGTCGCGCGGTTGACGCAGAATTCGCGCCGGTGTCGAAGTACACCTGCAGCGTCTCCAGCAACGGTCCTGCGCCGCCGCGGGCAGCCAACAACGGAGTCAGCAAGGTGTCGACCAGATCGGCGATGGCGGCCCGATCACTGATAAGAACGCGATAGACGAGCAGGTCGCGGGCATCGACGACAGGAGCGTCCAGTCCGAGTGCGGAGGCCAGCTCGAGAGCGTCGAGCGCCTCACGATAGGACGCCGCAACGCCCGCAGCTCCGCCGCGCGGCCGACCGACGCCGATCTGCGTCCTGCCGTACTCGCCGTCGCGATGGAGATCCACCGATGCGCTCGCCGGGTGCGCCGACCCACCCAGAACTCGGCCGGCCCGGGTGAGAACGTGCTCGACGGCCTCGCCGTCGGGTGCAGGGAAGACCAGAATCAACCGGCCCTGCTTGGTGGCGACGAGCAACTCGGCATCACCCTTGCTGCCCTGCACGCTGCGCTCGACCAGCCCGATCGCCGAACTCTCGTCGGTGAACGGCTTGCTGGACGCGACCACCGCTACCGCGTGTGGACCGGACAGGTCCAACCCGAATGTCTGGGCACGTCCGAGTACCCCGGCGACGTCGGACGTTCCGGAGAGCAGGTCGTCGACGAACTCACGCCGGGCGAGTACCTCGGCACGGACGAGCGTGCGACGGGCGAGTTGGTAACCCTCGGCGAGTTCGGCCACCGCGTCGTCGACGGCCCGCAGCATCACTTCGCCTGCCGTGACGACACCGGCGGGATCGTCGGCAGCCGCCTGCACCGCGGGCAGCTCTCGCCACAGTCGCCATGCAGAGGACAGGTACAGATCGAGCAGCACACGCAATGCGACTCCGGCGCGCGCGGCGGCATCACCCTGCACCCGGAAGGCACGCAGCTGTTGCCGTCTGAGCGGGACGCCTGCGTTCACCGCGTCGGTGAGGACCTCGAGAAAGTCGCCGAGGAACACGACGTCGAGGCCGCCGGCGTCCGATGCAGCCAGCGCAGCGACCGAGTCGAGCGGTGCCTCGTCCTCCGGTGTTGCCATGCGTTCGCTCGTCTCCCATCCGATCGAAGGTCAATGGTAGGCATCGCCGTGGCAGCACCGAACGAGTCGGTACGCGAATCGGGACATGTCGCGGCGTGTTCGAGGTGCGAGAAGACACCGTCCGGTAGCAGAATCAGCCGATACGCACGTTCGCCTCCACGGTGGGAGAGCCGGCCCATGACTTCGTCGAACAGACCCGCATCGAGTCTTCGATCCCAACTGCTGCGCAAGAAGCCGATCGTGGCCCCCGAACAGCACGACAGCGGCGGGCTGGAACGCACTATCGGCACCTTCCAGCTGACGATGTTCGGCGTCGGTGCCACCATCGGTACCGGCATCTTCTTCGTGCTGTCGCTCGCTGTCCCCGAGGCCGGCCCCGCGGTGGTGCTGTCATTTCTTGCGGCCGGTATCGCGGCCGGGCTCGCGGCCATCTGCTACGCCGAGATGGCCTCGGCCGTGCCGGTCTCCGGTTCCACCTACTCCTATGCGTACGTCACCATGGGTGAGGTGGTCGCGATGGGGGTTGCGGCCTGTCTGTTGCTCGAATACGGAGTGTCGAGCGCTGCCGTTGCCGTCGGCTGGAGTGGGTACCTCAACGAGCTGCTCGACAACCTCTTCGGTTTCTCGATCCCGCATGCGCTGTCCGCTGCGCCCGGTGACGCCGATCCCGGTGTGATGAATCTGCCCGCCGTGGTGCTCATCGTGCTGTGTGCGATCCTGCTGATTCGCGGCGCGAGTGAGTCCGCAGTCGTCAATGCCGTCATGGTCGTCATCAAACTCGGCGTGCTCGCGCTGTTCGCGATCGTCGGGTTCACCGCGTTCGACTCCGGCAACTTCTCGGACTTCATGCCGCTCGGGGCAGCAGGTGTGACAGCGGCTGCCGGCACGATCTTCTTCTCGTTCATCGGACTCGACGCGGTGTCCACTGCGGGCGACGAAGTGAAAGATCCGCAGAAGACGATGCCCCGAGCCATCATCGCGGCGCTGATCGTCGTGATCGTCTTCTACCTCGTGGTGGCTGTCGCTGCGCTCGGTACTCAGCCGTGGACCGCATTCGCCGGGCAGGAGGAGGCCGGCTTGGCCGAGATTCTTCGCAACGTCACCGGACAAGCCTGGCCGGCAACGATTCTGGCCGCCGGCGCAGTGATCTCGATCTTCTCGTGACCCTGGTGACGATGTACGGGCAGACTCGCATTCTCTTCGCCATGGGCCGAGACGGCATGCTGCCCAAAGCCTTCGCCACCGTCAGCCCACGCACGCACACCCCGGTCAACAACACGATCGTGGTCGCGGTGATCATCTCGATACTGGCTGCGTTCATTCCGCTGGACAAACTGGCCGACCTGGTCTCGATCGGCACCCTCGTCGCGTTCATCGTGGTATCGATCGGCGTGATCGTGCTTCGGCGCTCCATGCCCGATCTCGAACGACCGTTCAAGGTTCCCGGATACCCGGTGACTCCCGTGTTGTCGGTTCTCGCCTGCCTCTACATTCTCTCCGGTCTGCACTGGACGACGTGGTTCTGGTTCGGGCTGTGGCTGGCAGTGGTACTGGCGTTCTACTACTTCTGGGGTCGACATCACTCGACGCTGCGCGGGACGGAACAGGACGCGCGATGAGCGTCCTGATCGCCTTCGCTCCCGGCAAGGGCAGCGTGGGTGCCCTCGATCTCGGCACCCAGCTCGCTCGATCGCTGAACACCGAGATCGATGTGGCGACAGTGGTACCCAAGCCGTGGTCGACGCCGTCGATGGCCCGGGTGGATGCGGAGTTCGCGAACTGGGCGACGGCCACCGCCGCGGAGTCGGAGGCGAAGGCGCGCCACTATCTGCAGGAGAGAGCGCCGGACATCGCCGCATCCTTCCATCGGCTCGCGCACAGATCGGTGTCGACGGCGCTGACCGAAGCGGCCGACACCACCGGGGCCGCGGTACTGGTTCTCGGGTCCTCCGGGGACGGTGCCCTCGGGCAAGTGGTCGTGGGATCCACCGCAGACAAACTTCTGCATTCATCACCGGTGACGGTGGCGTTGTCCCCACGCGGCTACCGCATGCGTGACCGCGCGACGCTGACGCGCATCACCTGTGCGTTCTCCGGCGACAGTGAGGCCTCGCGAGTGGTGGGACCCACTGCCGAGCTGGCCCGGGGAGCGGCCGTCCCACTGCGATTGGCGTCGTTCGTCGTGCGCGGAGCGACGATGTACCCGCCCGAGATCGGACTGCGAGCCGAGGACGAGGTTGCAGCCGAACTCGCCCGGGGGTTGAGTGAGGCGTTGACCGCGGCGGTGGACGACGCTGTTGCGGTGGGAATGCCGGCCGAGCAGGTGACCACAGAGTTGGCCTCGGCCGGCAGTTGGCGCGAAGCCCTCGACGAGCTGCACTGGCAGGAGGGGGAAGTGCTGACCATCGGATCGTCCGGACCGTTGGGGCCCATCGCGCGAGTGTTCCTGGGTTCTCGGGCAACGAAGATCATCCGTCATTCACCGGTGCCGATCCTGGTGTTGCCGCGGCGGTGACGTCCTATCGGTTGAGCGCCAGCACCGAGAGCAGTTCGTAGGCCACATGAGCCGCGGCGATTCCGGTGATCTCGGCGTGGTCGTAGGCGGGCGCGACCTCGACGATGTCGGCACCCACCACGTTCAGCCCGACGAGCCCGCGCAACGTGTTCAACAATTCGCGAGAGGTCATGCCTCCCGCCTCGGGAGTGCCGGTGCCCGGAGCGTGGGCCGGGTCGAGAACATCGATGTCGACCGAGACGTAGACCGGTCCACCGTCGAGGCGACGACGCATGCGTTCGACGATGCTTGCCACACCGTCGACCTCGTAGTCGTCGGAGCGAATGATCTGGAAGCCGAGTACCTTGTCGTCCTCGAGATCCTGCTCGCTGTACAGCGGGCCGCGGATGCCGATGTGCTGTGAGCGTTCGAGGTCGATGAGACCTTCTTCGCTGGCCCGCCGAAACGGTGTTCCGTGAGTGTAGGGAGCGCCGAAATACGTGTCCCAGGTGTCGAGGTGAGCATCGAAGTGCAGCACCGCTACCGGCCCGTGGTCACGCGCGAGCGAACGCAGAATCGGCAGTGCGATGGTGTGGTCACCGCCGAGGGTGAGAACCGACGAGCCGTCGGCCCGTAGGTCTGTCACCGCGTCGTGCACCGTGGTCAGGGCCTCGGTGATGTCGAACGGATTGACTCCGATATCGCCGAAGTCCGCCACCTGTTGGCGGGCGAAGGGTGACACCTTCAGCGCTGGGTTGTAGGGCCGCAACAGTTTCGAGGCCGCCCGTACATGCCCCGGGCCGAAACGTGCACCGGGGCGATAGCTCACGCCGGAATCGAACGGCACACCGAGGATGGTGACGTCCGCGCGGGACACCTCGTCGAGACGAGGGAGCCGCGCGAAGGTGGTCGGCTCGGCGTATCGGGGGACCTTGGTGGCGTCGACCGGACCGATCGGTGGGTGCTCGGGATCGCTCGGGTTCATCGAGAATTCCTTCCGAATGTCGAGGAGTCCGGTGACTGTTGGGTCGACCAGTTCGCCCGGCAAGCGTTACTCTGATGCACGATCTTGTCAACACGAGTTTCCTGAGAGGCGAGAGCAGTGTCCCTGGCTACATCGGTCTTCAGCGATGCACCGCGTATCGGCGCACGGCTCAAGGAAGCGCGGCAGAAGAAGCGGCTGACCCTGGACGCGCTCGCCGACACCTGCGGGGTGACCAAGGGGTACCTCTCCAAGCTCGAGCGCGATCAGGTGAACGCTTCGGTTGCGTCGTTGGTGCGGGTCTGTGCTGCGCTCGACGTACCGGTGGGCTCCCTGTTCGACGACGCCCCGGCCGGTGAGATAGTGCGGGCACAATCGTTGCCGCGCATCATCTTCGGTGGCGAGGCAATGACCGAGTATCTGTTGACTCCGGTGGGGGAGCGGCGAGTACAGGTGCTGCTGGGGGACATCGAGGAAGGCGGCGGGAGCGGCGCGGAGGCGTACACCCTGCCGTTGGACGTCACGTTCGTGCACGTGTTGTCCGGGGAAATTCGAGTGACCTTCGAGGCCGACCCCGAGGGCGGCTTCGGCGGTGACGACGTCGTGCTCGGCGCAGGCGACGCGTTCACGTTCTCGCCCAGGCGACCGCACAGCTTTCGCAGTGAGAGCAGCGGCGGCGCTCAGGTGTTGTGGGTACTGGCCCCGGCGTTGCCCGAGGACTTACCGGTCGAAGAACAGGGGTGTTCCTCGTGAGCGTCACCGCGGCGCTGTTCCAGGGGCCGGAACACTCCGGCGCCGTCGAGAGCAACCTCTCGGCGATCGACGCCGCTGCCGCGAGTGCGGCCGAGGCAGGGGCGTCCATCCTGGTGACGCCGGAGATGTCGGCGAGTGGCTACGACATCGGAGATCTCGTGCAGGAGCGAGCGGAGCCGTTCGACGGCCCGATCTTCGAGCGCGTCGCCGCGATCGCTCGATCTCGACATGTCGCAATCGTGTACGGATATCCCGAGACCAGCGGCGCGTCGGTGTTCAATTCGGTCCAGGTGGTCGACGCATCCGGGCTCTCGATCGCGCGCTACCGCAAGACCCACCTGTTCGGTGAACTCGACCGTACGCACTTCGCGCCCGGTCCGGAACTGTTGGTGCAGTTCGACTTCGGTGGTCTTCGCTGCGGCCTGCTCACCTGCTACGACGTCGAGTTTCCCGAAACCGTGCGCGCACACGCCGATGCCGGCACGCAGTGGCTGATCGTCCCCACCGGTCTGATGACGCCGTTCGAGATCATCGCCACCCACGTCGTTCCGACACGTGCGTACGAGAGCCAACTGTTCATCACCTACGTCAATCGCTGCGGTACCGAGGCGAGTCTGACGTACTGCGGGCTCAGTTGTGCGGTGGCACCGGGAGGCTCCGACATCGCACGCTTCGGCGCGGACGAACAACTGGCGACGGTGAAGTTGGACCCGGCCGAGCTCGCGCGGTCACGCGCCGTCAACACCCACCTGGCCGACCGTCGTACCGACCTCTATCCCACAGGACCCTCGCGGGTCGAGCAGGAGACCGACCGATGACCACACCCGTCACCCCGGACAGTGCGATCGAATCCGAGGACGCACAGCCGCTGACGATGTTCGGCCCGGACTTCCCGTTCGCGTACGACGACTACCTCGCGCACCCCGCAGGCCTGGGCAGCGTCCCCGACGCGGCCCTCGGTACCCGGGTCGCGGTGATCGGCGGTGGATTGGCAGGCATGGTCGTTGCCCACGAACTGCTGCGGCTCGGGCTCGAACCCGTTGTGTACGAATCGGATCGAATCGGCGGACGGATGCGATCGGTACCTTTCGACGGCTACCCGGGTGTGGTGGCCGAGATGGGTGCGATGCGGTTTCCGCCGTCCTCGACCGCTCTGTTCCACTATCTCGACGCCGTCGGGCTCGACACCACACCGTTTCCGAACCCACTGGCCGAGGTGACTCCCAGTACGGTGATCGACCTCAAGGGTGAGAGTCATTATGCGCGCAAGCTCGACGACCTACCGCCGATCTTCGCCGAGGTGGCGCAGGCGTGGAACAGGACACTCGAGGAGCACGCCGAACTGATCCCGCTGCAACGCGCCGTTCGCAGACGCGACGTGGCCGAGATCAAGCGCATCTGGAACGAGCTGATCGTGAAGTTCGACGATCAGACCTTCTACGGATTTCTCGCAGCGTCCGAGCACTTCTCGTCGTTCCGAATGCGTGAGCTGTTCGGCCAGGTCGGTTTCGGAACAGGCGGCTGGGACACCGACTACCCCAACTCCATCCTCGAAATTCTTCGCGTGGTCATCACCGCGGCAGACGACCACCACCGCGGAATCGTCGGAGGCTCACAGCAATTGCCGATGCGGTTGTGGAACGATTCGCCCGCGAACATGGCGCATTGGCCCGCGGGAACGTCGGTGGCCTCCCTGAACGGCGGTACCACGATGTCGCGCGTCACCGAGATCAGGCGCACCGACGGCGGCACCACGATCCACGACGACCGCGGCAACATCCGCACCTACGCGGCCGCCGTCGTGACTGCGCAGAGCTGGATGTTGCTCAGCAACATCAGATGCGACGACGATCTGTTTCCCATCGATCACTGGACGGCCATCGAGCGCACGCACTACATGGGATCGACCAAAGTGTTCGCGCTCGTGGACCGTCCGTTCTGGAAGGACAAGGATCCGGTCACCGGACGAGACCTGGTGAGTATGACGCTCACCGACCGCATGAGTCGCGGCACCTATCTCCTCGATCAAGGCGAGGGCAAGCCGGGACTGATCTGTCTGTCCTACACCTGGTCCGACGATTCGCTCAAGCTCCTGGCCCTCGACCCGACCGAGCGCATGAACATCATTCTGCGGTCACTCGAAGAGATCTATCCAGGTGTCGACTTCCGCAGTCACATCATCTCGACCCCGGTGACGCTGTCGTGGGAGACCGAACGCGATTTCATGGGCGCGTTCAAGGCGAATCTGCCGGGGCACTACAGGTATCAGGAAAGATTGTTCACCCACTTCGTGCAGGACGAGCTCGACCCCCGGCACCGGGGGATCTTCCTGGCCGGCGACGACATCTCGTGGACTGCGGGGTGGGCAGAGGGCGCGATCCACACGGCCCTCAACGCGGTGTGGGGCGTCGTGCACCACCTGGGCGGCGCATCGGCAGAGGGCAATCCGGGACCGGGCGACGTCTTCGATGCCATCGCCCCACTCCGATTGGGCGACTGACCCTTCGGGGTTTCGCTCACGCTGCGAGAAGGGAGAGCAGCAACTCCGCGCGCACTCTCGCCGACGTCAGATCCACCGCGAGCAGTTCCTCGCAGCGCGTGATGCGGTTTCGAAGCGTGTGACGATGAACCGACAGCTGGGCGGCAGCGGTTTCCCAATGTCCGTTCGCCTCGAGGAAGGCCCTGAGCGACGCCACCAGATCGGCGGTGTGGATGCGGTCGTACTCGGCCAGGACGGCGATGGTCACCGCGGCCATGGCGCGCAACGACTCCTGTACCGGTTCCGATGCCAGCAGCATCGACCCGGTGAATTCGACGACGCGGTCGTGGGATCCGGCAGCCGCACACGCGAGGGAGGCCTGTCGCAGCGCCGCCGGGGACTCGGTGATGTGCAGACGCGAGCTCAGGCCGGCACACGTGGATCGAGGTAGCGAATCCATCAGGCGGGTCAGGAAGGTGGCGTCGTCCGAGCCGCGCAGCAAGAGTGCACAACCGGTGTCGGTCGTCCGGGCGAAGGTGGGCCGCACTCGAACCCGACATTCGGCATCGACTGCTTCGACGATGCGCCCGGGCAGTCCGCGGAACACCGCAACGCGAATGTGTGCATCGTCGTCGGCAGCATCGCTGAGATAGCTGGGTACGTCTGCGTCGTCGTGGATCGACAGATGCCCGTCGAGCAGCAGACCGAGGGCCACCGTGTTGAGCCTGGACTGTTCGGCTCGCAGGCGCGCCGGCTTCTCGAGTTCGAGTGTGATCAGTGAGACGGCGTGCCCGAGCAGTATCTGCTCCACGCCGGTCATCGGTCCGGCGGTCCGGATGGCCAGGAACGTCGGTGCGCTGCCGGTGATCGGCACGGAATGCAGGCTCACCGTTCGCCCCGGTTCACTCACCGAGACCGTGGCCGGCGACGCCGACGGGCGGATGCTGTGGGCGATGTCGCGGGCCTGCTCTACGAGGTCGGATGCGTCGGTCGGGTGGAACGCATCCGTGCGGCGGCCGATCAAAGCCACCGATGTCGATGTGGCAACGGCGAGTTCGCGGACTATCGCGTCGACGCCACCGTGCAGGGCTGCCCGGGTGATGCGGTTCTGTACAGCCGCCGCGCGAACGACCTCCTCGTACTCCTGTTCCGAGATTCGCTTCATGACAGCACGAATGACTGCAGCGAACGGTGTGTCGTACGGAACCTCCACGACCGGAAGGCCGACGTCATTTGCTGCGTCGAGAAGGTGAGGGGGAATCACGCTGTGCGACAGTCCGATTCCGAATCCGAGGCAGGCGACGCCCGCGGTCGCCAGGGTGCGGACATAGGTGCCGAGCGCGGGACCGTCGGAGTCGAAGCCCAGCCCGGTCGTCAGAATCAATTCGCCACCCGAAAGCCACGGGCTGGGATCGGTGAGCTCGGTCGCCTGCGCGAAGGTGATGGACGCAGAACTGCGTTCGGGTCCGCCGCGATGACTCAGTCGAAGATGTCGCTGCCGCAGCAGCCAGGACATGTGCACACTCACACGTTGCACTGTAATCCCCGGGTGGCCGAAACGGCGTGCAATCGCTTCTCGAGATGGACGAAAAGGCAGCAGACCCAGGGGCCGAGCAGTCGCATACTTGCGGGACCAGTCCAGATGAAAGGTGCGCCCATGTCCTCGATCGAGTACCGACTTCCGCAGGAACGCAAGATCGTCACCGCGTTCCCCGGTCCCAAGTCGTCGGCATTGGCGGAACGCCGCAAAGCCGTCGTCGGTGCGGGAGTGGCGTCGACCCTGCCGGTCTACGTGGCCGACGCGGACGGCGGTGTGGTCGTCGATGTGGACGGTAACTCGTTGATCGATCTCGGTGCGGGAATTGCCGTGACGACTGTCGGTGCCTCGAACGCGGCTGTTGTTGCCGCCGTGCAGGATCAGGTCGCGCACTTCACCCACACGTGCTTCATGATCGCACCGTACGAGGGGTACATTGCGGTCGCCGAGAAGCTGGCCGAGTTGACTCCCGGCGATCACGACAAGCGCAGCGTCCTGTTCAACAGTGGTGCCGAGGCGGTCGAGAACGCGGTCAAGATCGCCCGGCATGCCACCGGAAAGTCGGCGGTCGTCGTGTTCGATCACGCGTACCACGGCCGCACCAACCTGACGATGGCACTGACGGCGAAGTCGATGCCGTACAAGAGCGGGTTCGGGCCGTTCGCTCCGGAGATCTACCGCGCTCCGATGTCCTACCCGTTCCGCGAGGGTCTGAATTCCGACGGCTCCGCGGTCACCGGCGCGCAGGCCGCGGCGCGGGCGATCTCGGCCATCGAAAAGCAGGTCGGTGCCGATAATCTCGCGGCCATCCTGATCGAGCCGATCCAGGGCGAGGGCGGCTTCGTCGTTCCGGCCGAGGGATTTCTTCCGGCCCTCGCGGACTGGGCGCGGCAGAACGGCGTGGTGTTCATCGCCGACGAAGTCCAGTCCGGATTCACCCGCACCGGAGCGTGGTTCGCCAGCGAACACGAGAACGTGGTTCCGGACCTGATCACCATGGCCAAGGGCATCGCGGGCGGGATGCCGCTGGCCGCGGTCACCGGTCGCGCCGATCTCATCGACGCGGTGCATCCCGGTGGGCTCGGCGGAACCTACGGCGGCAACCCCGTCGCCTGCGCCGCTGCGCTGGCATCCATCGAGCAGATGGAGACCTTGCAACTCAACTCCCGTGCGCGCGACATCGAACGCATCGTGCTCGAACGGATGCACGCGCTGGCGTCCGAGGTCGGCATCATCGGTGAGGTTCGTGGCCGCGGAGCCATGCTCGCGCTCGAGCTCGTCGTCCCGGGAGGGCGCGAGCCCAATCCCGCGGCCACCAAAGCCGTTGCCGCTGCGGCACTCGATGCCGGCGTGATCGTTCTGACGTGCGGCACCTATGGCAACGTCATCCGGTTGCTGCCGCCCTTGGTGATTTCCGACGAATTGCTCGGAGACGCGCTCACCGTCCTCGAAGACGCGCTGCGCCGCGTGGCCGAGGGCAACTGAGATGTCGGCCCATGATGTGATTGCCTCGCTGCCCACCGATCTGTGGCTGGGCGGCGCGCAGGCTCCGTCGGCGTCGGGCGCGCGATTCGCCGTGCTGAATCCGGCGACCGGTGAAGAATTGACCACCGTCGCCGACGCAGGGGCGGCCGACGGAATCACCGCGCTCGATATGGCGGCCGCGGCGCAACCGGCGTGGGCGGCGACGCCTCCACGGGAGCGAGCAGAGATTCTGCGACGTGCCTTCGATCTGGTGCAGGAGCGTTCGGACGATTTTGCACTGTTGATGACCCTCGAAATGGGGAAGTCGTTGGCGGAGAGCCGCGGTGAAGTGAACTACGGCGGCGAGTTCTTACGTTGGTTCAGCGAGGAAGCCGTTCGGATCGGTGGCAGATCCACCCGAGCGCCGGCAGGGAACGGCCAGATTCTGGTGACCAAGGTTCCCGTCGGCCCGGTGCTGGCCATCACGCCGTGGAACTTCCCGTTGGCCATGGGAACACGCAAGATCGGGCCGGCTCTGGCTGCCGGGTGCACCGTCATCGTCAAGCCTGCCGAGGACACTCCGCTCACGATGCTTCTGCTCGGGCAGATGTTCGCCGACGCGGGTCTGCCTGCTGGCGTGCTGTCGATACTCCCGGCATCCGACGCCGCGGCAGTCACCGGACCGTTGATGAACGACGCGAGGCTGCGGAAGGTCACCTTCACCGGGTCGACCGGAGTGGGGAAGCTGTTGGTACGCAATGCCGCCGACCGGCTACTGCGAACGTCGATGGAGCTCGGCGGCAACGCTCCCTTCATCGTGTTCGACGACGCCGACATCGACGCGGCCGTCGACGGGGCGATGCTGGCCAAGATGCGCAACGGCGGCGAGGCGTGCACGGCAGCCAACCGCCTGTACGTCGCGAACTCCGTTCTCGAGGAGTTCACCGACAAGTTGACCGCGCGGATCGAGGCCCTGACGGTCGGGCCGGGTGACGCAGACGGCACCGACATCGGACCCCTCGTCAACGACAAGCAACGCCGAACGGTCACCGCGCTGGTCGACGACGCGGTGGACAAGGGTGCCCGGGTGCGCACTGGAGGCACGACGATCGACGGTCCCGGGTTCTTCTACGCGCCCACGGTTCTCGATCGCATCCCTGCGGACGCACATCTGTTGCAGGACGAGATCTTCGGACCTGTCGCGGCAATCATCGGTTTCGACACCGAGGACGAGGCCGTCGCGGCAGCGAACGACACCCGATACGGGTTGGTCGCCTACTTCTATTCCGAGAGCCTCGACCGCGCCCTGCGGGTGTCGGCGGCATTGGACACCGGAATGGTCGGGGTCAATCGAGGTGCCATCTCCGACGCCGCCGCGCCGTTCGGCGGTGTCAAGGAATCGGGCTTCGGCCGCGAGGGTGGGTCGGAGGGCATCGAGGAATACCTCGAGACCAAGTACATCGCTCTTCGGTAGTCAAGTGCACGCGACGCTCCACTCCGCGCTCGGGTCCGTGGGAATCTGGACGTCGAGCCTGGAGTGGAGCGATGCGTGCCCGTCTGTTCTCAGCCCCGGGCGGCGGCGATTCGGTTCTCGGCCATGCGATCGGCCGCCGCTCCCAGCAGGATGCCCTCGGCGCGGGCGATGGCGAAGATGCCGGCAACGGTGTCGCGGATCTTGGCGATCGCGGCCATCACCTGGGCCGAATCCCGTCCGCGCAGTTCACCTTCCACTTGAATCAGGCCACCGGCGTTGGCGACGTAGTCGGGTACCCACACGATTCCGCGCGCAGCCAGGATCTCTTCGACATCGGGTGTGAGCAGTTGATTGTTGGCCGCGCCGCAGACGATGGATGCCGACAATCGGGCCACCGACGACGCGTCGAGCGTGGCACCCATGGCGCACGGTGCGTACACGTCGATGGCGGCACCGATGATGTCGGATTCGATGGTGACGCCGGGGAAGTCCTGGGCGATACGATCGAGTGCGGGTGCGTAGGAGTCGCTGACGATCACCTCGGCACCGGCGTCACGAAGCAGGCCGACGAGGTTGTAGCCCACTTTGCCGGCACCCTCGACACCGACGCGCTTGCCGGTCAGATCATCGGAACCCCAGACTGATTCGGCTGCCGCCCGGAGCGAGAGAAACACCCCGAGTGCCGTCTGCGGGCCGCTGTCGCCGGTGCCTCCCGCCGCGGTGTTCTTGCCGACGACGTGCGCTGTTTCCTCGGCGATGATGTCGAGATCGTCGCTGTTGGTGCCCACATCGCCTGCCGTCACGTAGGTTCCGCCGAGCGAGTCGACGAACCGGCCGTAAGCGTTCAGCAGCGTCGGGGTCTTGATGACATTGGGGTTGCCGATGATCACTGCTTTTCCGCCGCCGAGATCGATTCCCGCGACGGCGGCCTTGTACGTCATTCCGCGGGAAAGTCGCAGTACGTCGGTCAACGCGTCCTGCTCGGATGCGTAAGGGTAGAAGCGAGTTCCGCCCAACGCCGGTCCGAGCGCCGTGGAGTGGACCGCGATGATCGCACGTAGACCGGTGTCGGGATCCTGACAGAACACGACGCGTTCGTGTGCGAGGCCGTGCGGCATGTCGGGACGATCGAAGACCCCCGATGGTAGGACGGTGTTCGGGGTGGGTACGGCGGGACGGTCGGCAACGACGGACACAGTCGGTCTCTTTCGGTGATGAGTAGGCGGTACCCGAGAGTGGTGGCACCCGGAAGTCTTTGTCCGTCACAGAGTGTCGCGAAGGTGCACGGTGGTCAACCGCCGTCGTCGAGAATGTGCATGGTGCACGGTGCATCCCGCATCGGCCGGGTCCGAATGGTCGGGCTGCTCAGCGACCACCGTCCTCGGCGAGCTGTTGCAGCAACGGCTTGGTGCGGTACTGGATCAATTCGCTCATCGCGATGGACATGTTGGTGCGCTCGACTCCGGGGATATCGAGAATGAGACCCGCGATGCGGTAGAGGTCGTCGGCGTCGACGGCTGCTATTCGAATGTGCATGTCGGCAGCTCCGGACAGTCCGAACACCTCGAGCACTTCCGGAATCGTGCGCAGATGCTCGGTGACTGCAGCCAGAGTGTGTTGGTTGACTCGGGCCGTGACGAAGGCCTGCAGTGGCCGTCCCAACGATTTCGGGGGAATGCGGTGGTCGATCGGGGTGAGTGACCCCTTGTCGTCCCATCGACCGAGGCGCGCCTGCACGGTGTTGCGTGACAGGCCCAACGTGGTGGCGAGTTCGACGCCGGTGGCGCGTGGTCTGGCGCACAGGGCGAGAAGGAGTCGGGCGTCGGTCTTGTCCAGATCGGTCATTGCGCACTTCCTGTAGCTCGGTCGTTACCCAATATTGTGCACACTGCGCAGTTGTGAAGTCATAGCTTGTGCAGGGTGGATGTCGGTGGTGTGCTTGTGAAAGACATCACACCACGACGGAGAGTGCCACGAACATGAACACCACCTCGCTGGTACAACTGATCAAAGAATCTGGAACCGTGGTCCGCAACGGGACCTACTCGCCTCTCGTCGCGGACATCGACACCGCCGCGATGATGGAGATGTACCGCGATCTCGTGGTCGTCCGGCGCATCGACACCGAGGCGACCGCACTGCAACGACAGGGCGAGCTGGGTCTGTGGGCACCGTTGCTCGGACAGGAAGCGGCGCAGGTCGGTTCGGCTCGCGCACTGGACACCGAGGACTTCGTGTTCGCCAGCTACCGCGAACACGGCGTCGCCTACTGCCGCGGAGTCGATCCCACCCGGATGCTGAGGTTCTGGCGCGGATCGACGCTGTCCGGGTGGGACCCGTACGAGTACCGCATGACGACACCGGCGATCATCGTCGGATCGCAGGGCCTGCACGCGACCGGATACGCCATCGGTATGCAGTTGGAAGGTGCCGAGGGTGCGGCTATCACCTACTTCGGGGACGGCGCGACCAGTCAGGGTGACATTTCGGAGGCGCTCGGTTTCGCGGCGAGCTTCCACGCACCGGTGGTGTTCTTCTGCCAGAACAACCAGTGGGCCATCTCGGAACCGGTGACGGTGCAGACCAAAGCGACGATCGCCGCTCGCGGTGAGGGATACGGAATTCCGTCGGTCCGCGTCGACGGCAACGACGTGCTCGCCGTGTTGGCCGTGACCAGAGCAGCCCTGGCGCGCGCCCGAGAGGGCAGTGGCCCGACGCTCATCGAGGCCGTCACCTACCGTATGGGGCCGCACACGACCTCGGACGATCCGACGCGATACCGCTCGGGTGCCACCGACGACGAATGGCGCGCCAAGGATCCGATCGATCGAATCGAGAAGTTGCTGAGGCGAATCGGCGTGTTCGACGACGAATTCGCTGCCTCGGTGAAGCGCACCGCCGACGAGGTTGCCGCTGAGTTGCGGCGCGGTTGCCTCGACACCGTCGAGCCGGAAGCGATGTCGGTGTTCGACAACGTCTACGCAGATCCGCACCCCCTCCTGGACGACGAACGAACCCAATTCGCTTCGTACCAGGCCGGATTCGAAGGAGCTACGTCATGACCACCGTCGACACTGTTGCGCCGCAGCGGCCCACCAGTCTTCCGTTGGGCAAGGCCATCAATGCCGGTCTTCGTCGTGCGATGGAGAACGACCCCAAGGTGCTGCTGATGGGTGAGGACATCGGCAAGCTGGGCGGCGTCTTCCGCATCACCGACGGGCTGCAGAAGGACTTCGGTCCCGGCCGGGTGCTCGATATGCCCTTGGCCGAATCGGGCATCATCGGCACCGCCGTCGGACTGGCGATGCGGGGATTCCGGCCGGTGTGCGAGATCCAATTCGACGGCTTCATCTACCCGGCCTTCGATCAGATCGTCTCGCAAGTGGCCAAGTTGCACTACCGCACGAGTGGCAACGTGAAAATTCCGATGACCATCCGGGTGCCCTACGGCGGCGGAATCGGTGCCGTCGAGCACCACTCCGAGTCTCCTGAAGGCTATTTCGCGCAGACTGCCGGCCTTCGCGTCGTCACCTGCAGCAATGCCGCGGACGGCTACTCGATGATTCAGCAGGCCATCGCCAGTGACGATCCGGTGCTGTTCTTCGAGCCGAAGCGTCGATACTGGGAGAAGAGCCCGATCGACCTCGACGCCGACGCGTCGTACCCGCTGCATCGGGCACGCGTGGTCTCCGAGGGCACCGACGTCACCCTCATCGCGTACGGCCCGCTCGTCGCCACTGCGCGCAAGGCCGCCGAAGTTGCTGCCCACGAGGGAATCTCGATCGAAGTCATCGATCTGCGCTCGCTGTCTCCGATCGACTTCGAGACCGTCGAGGCTTCGGTACGCAAGACCGGCAGGTTGGTCGTCACACACGAGGCTCCGGTGTTCATGGGTATCGGATCCGAAATTGCCGCACGGATTTCGGAACGGTGCTTCTACAACCTGGAGGCACCGGTACTGCGCGTCGGCGGGTTCGGGACCCCGTACCCCGCGTCCAAGCTCGAGAAGTTCTACCTTCCCGATGTCGATCGGATTCTCGACGCGGTCGACCGCTGCCGCTCCCACTGACCTTGCGCCTACCGCCGCCGACCGACACCGACACCGAACAGGATTCCACGATGCCCACCATCAAGAGCTTTCCGCTGCCCGATCTCGGGGAGGGTCTCACCGAGGCCGACCTGCTGACCTGGCTCGTCGCGGTCGGTGACACCATCGAGTTGAATCAAAACATCGCCGAGGTGGAAACAGCCAAGGCCGCCGTCGAGCTTCCCTCACCCTTCGCGGGTGTTGTTGCAGCGCTGCATGTCGCCGAGGGCGACACCGTCGAGGTCGGAGTGCCGATCATCGACATCAGCGTCGGTGGCGACAGTGAAGATGAGACAGCAGCACCAGGTGTGGAGGAAGCAAGCCCGGCCGAAGACAGTGACGAACGCGTCCCGGTTCTCGTCGGCTATGGCGTGGCGAAGGAAGGGTCGAGTCGACGCGGAGGCCGGGGAACACCACCGGTCACTGCCTCACCGAACGGGCAGAACGGAAAGCCGCTGGCCGCACCGCCGGTCCGGAAGATTGCCAAGGACAACGCCGTCGACCTGTCCGAGGTACCCGCCACCGGAGCCCGCGGCGATGTCACCCGGGCGGACGTGGAGTCGTACCTGCAGGGCGAGTCGACACTGCAGGGCGAGTCGACACTGGAAGCCGATTCAACACCGCACAGGGATGGCGCAGTAGCAGGGCAGGACGCAGTAGCCGGGCAGGACGCAAGGGCCGGGCAGAACGCAGGGGCCGGGCAGACGCTTCCGCGGCGCGGCCGCGAAGAGCGCACACCGATCAAGGGAGTGCGCAAGCACACGGCGGATGCGATGGTGCGCAGTGCATTCACCGCCCCGCACGTCACCGAGTTCGTGACCGTGGACGTCACCGAGACCTTGACTCTGCTGGAGTCTCTCCGGTCTTCGTCCCACTTCGCGGACGTTCGGCTGACTCCGCTGGCTCTGGTCGCCAAAGCCGTCCTCGTTGCGCTGAAATCGAATCCGTCCCTCAACTCGTCCTGGGACGAGGCGGCTCAGGAGATCGTCACCAAGCACTACGTCAACCTCGGTATCGCTGCGGCGACTCCGCGCGGCTTGATGGTGCCGAACATCAAGGACGCACACGAACTGTCGTTGGTGGACATCGCGCGGGCACTGGCAGACCTGACGCGTACTGCCAAGGAAGGCAAGAGCAGTCCGGCCGATCTCGCCGACGGCACGATCACGATCACCAATGTCGGCGTGTTCGGGATCGACGCCGGGACGCCTATTCTCAATCCTGGCGAAGCGGCAATCCTGTGCTTCGGTTCGATCCGCCGAATGCCGTGGGAACACGAGGGCGGCGTTGCATTGCGGTCCGTGACGACGCTGTCCCTGTCGTTCGATCATCGTCTCGTGGACGGTCAGCAGGGATCGCAATTCCTTGCTCTCGTCGGCCGGTTGCTCGGTTCTCCGATGGATATGATCGCCCTGAGCTGATTGCGCAGATCGGCTCGGGGGAGACAAGCTCGATGGAAGCAAGGGTGTGCGCGTGGCCGAAGCGATCGACGAGTACTTCCTGACGCAGGTTCGCTCCACCCGCCGCGGTGGGTCGGTCGTCGGCGATCCGGATCGTCTGCTTCGGTACTTCGATGCCCAGCTCGTCAGTAGGCATCTCGACTTCGCGGCCCGCTGGCTGCAGGCCGCTGGGGTCGGTTACTACACCATCGGGTCGTCCGGGCACGAGGCGAACTCGGCCGTCGGGGCTGCAACCGAAGTCACCGACCCGGCCTTGCTGCACTACCGCTCGGGTGGCTTCTATGCCGCACGCGCACAACAGTGTCCGGGATGCAACCCGATCCGGGACGTGCTGGCGAGTCTGGTCGCGTCCACCGACGATCCCATGTCCGGTGGTCGCCACAAGGTGTTCGGGCATCCGGCCCTCGGAATTGTTCCGCAGACATCGACCATCGGTTCGCAGGTTCCGCGTGCGGTCGGCCTGGCCTTCGCGCTCGGCCGGGCAAAGGTGTTGGGACATCGAACCCCGTGGCCCGAGAGCGCCGTGGTGGTGTGCAGCTTCGGTGACGCCTCGGCCAACCATTCGACGACGGTGGGCGCGCTCAACTCGGCTGCCTACTGTTCGTACCAGTCCGTTCCCATGCCGATCCTGTTCGTGTGTGAGGACAACGGAATCGGCATCAGTACCCGATCGCCGCGAGGGTGGACAGCGCACTCACTCCGCCGTTTCCCGTCGATCGAGTACGTGCGGGCCGACGGCGAGGATCCGGTCGCGTTGATGCGAACGGTCGATACCGCCGTCGCCGCGGTGCGGGCCGAACGTCGACCGTGTGTGCTTCACCTCGACACGGTGCGGCTGATGGGCCACGCCGGGTCGGATGCCGAACTCGCCTACCGCTCGCGCGCAGACATCGTCGGTGATTACGCGCGAGATCGGAGTCCCAGTACGTCGACGACTCGGCTCCGGTCTCGGTGAGTCCGGCGTCGCTGAGGATGCTGATGGTGTTGGCCCAGTCCTCGTCACTGTTGACGCCCGGTGCCATTCCTTCGGTGTTCTCCGTCGTGAGCAGAGGGATCGTCTCCTGCCATTGCTGCAGCAGCACCGACTCCGGCGGAGTCTGCGGGTCCTTACCGACCATCGACGCTACGGCCGCTTCGGGATTGGCGATGGCTGCCTCGAACGACTCGCGGGTGGCGTCGACCATCGCCTGAGCGAGCTCCGGCGAGTTCTCGATGGTCGACGTGTTGGCGATGAGGCCGTTGCTGTAGAAGTTCAGACCCTCATCGGAGTAGCGGAGATAGCGCATCTCGCGTCCGGACTTGTTCGCGATGTTGGGCCCCTGGTCGTGTGCGAAGCCGATGAGACCGTCGACCTGACCCGAGAGCATCGCGGCGATCTTGCCTGCGGAGTCCAGACTCTGCTGCTGAACCTGGTCCTCGGGAACGCCGGCGCGGTCGAGGAAGATGGGGAATGTGGTGGTGGGGGCGTCGCCGGCGGACACGGCGATGGTCTTGCCTGCGAGGTCGGCGGTGGTTTGGATCGGTCCGTCCGCGTAGACCTGCACGGCCGACGGCGTCGTCTGCAGGAATACACCGAGGCTTTTGACCTTCACGCCCTTGTCGATGTTGGACATCACGGCCGCGGTGTCGGCCCAGCCGAAATCGGTTTGGTTCGAGCCCGCAGCCTGGGCGGTCTTGGTGGATCCTTGGCCGGCGGTGATGGTGAGGTCGATACCGTGCTCGGCGAAGATTCCCTCCTGCACGCCGTAGTAGAACGGGGCGTGCTCGCCGTAGGGGTACCAGTTGAGCATCAGCGAGGTTGCGGTGGTCTCACCGTCGGTGCCAGGGGCCTTTTCCTCGCCGCCACCTCCTCCGCTGCATCCGGCGAGTACCAGAGCGGACGACGCGACGGTCGCCACCAGAACGTTCTTGAGCTTCATGGAATGTGTCCTTCGAGGTAGGGAGGGCATGCGGGTCATACAGCGCCGACGGACGCGGTGGAGCGACGCGATGCGTGCCAGGGGATGAGGAATTTCTCGGCGATTTCGATGATCAGGAAGAGGAGGATTCCCAGTAGGGACATGATGATGAGTGCAGCGAAAAGCATTGCTGTGTCTATGTTTCCGTTGGCCTGGAGGATCACGTACCCCAGACCTTCGTTGGCGCCGACGAATTCACCGACCACCGCTCCGGTCACCGCAAGTGTTGCGGCGATCTTCAGGCCGGACATCAGCTGGGGCAAGGACGCGGGAAAACGAACCTTGCAGAACGTCTTCCACTTGCTTGCGCCCATCGTCGAGGTGAGTTCGAGGATCTCGGGATCGACGGAACGCAATCCCGCCATTCCAGCGATGACGATGGGGAAGAACGCCATCAGGACGGCCACGAGGATCTTGGGGCTGGGGCCGAAGCCGAGCCACACGACGAACAGGGGCGCGATGGCGATCTTCGGGATCACCTGCGCGAACAGGATGAGCGGGTACATCGTCTTCTCGATCGAGGACGAGTAGATCATCACCACCGCGACGGCGATGCCGACCACCGAGGCGATGACGAAGCCGGCGATGGTTTCGTAGGTGGTCACCCAGGTGTGACCGGCGAGGTAGGACGCGTTGTCCACCATCGTCGACCACGTGTCACCGGGTTACGGAAGGATATAGGGCGCAACGAGTTCGGAGGCGGTGACGGCCCACCAGGCGGCGATCAGCACGGCCACGAGGGCCAGGGGTCGCCAGAGGCCGGACCAGGTATTGCGGAGCGAAGGGAACCGTCGACGACGGGTCGGTGCGGGTTGAGGAACCGACGCAGTGGCAGAACGGACTTCGACCGACGATGTTGTCGTCATATGGAGTCCTCGATCTAGTAGGAGGCGGGTCCGTCTACTCCCGCTGGAATGCGCTTTCCGAAGCTGACGCCCAACGTAGTGTGATCGCGCCCACAGTGTCAAGCAATTCGGACAATCAGCTGTTCAGAGCGGTGCTACGCCGCAGGACGACGGTGCCCGGTGCCCACTCCCGGCTTCCCGGGTGACTTTCCGGATCGAGGGCGAGTCGAACGGCTCGCTCGCCGATATCAACCAACGAGAGAGCGACGGTGGTCAGGCTCGGGGAGTGATCGCGCAGCGTGGGGATATCGTCGAACCCGGCTATGCAGACGTCTTCCGGCACGCTCAGGCCCAGCTCACGCCAGGCTGCGATTGCTCCGATGGCCATGACGTCGGTGACTGCGAATACGCACGGTGGAACGCCGTGGCCGGGGGAGAGCTCGAGTGCAGCCGCCAGGCGTCGCGCGGCGCTGTAGCCACCGTCTCGCGAGAAGTCCCCGGCCACTTCGATTTCCGGTGTAACGCCGTATGTGCACAGCGTCTCGACGAAGCCGTTGCGACGATCGGCTGAGGTCCGGATGTTTCCAGGGCCGCCGATGATGGCAAAGCGACGATGGCCGTGCTCGTGCAGGGCCTGCGCCAAAGCCGCAGATGCGGCGAAGTTCTCCGGTTCGACCGCAGAGGCGAACGGCACCGGTTGTCCGATCACCACTACCCTGCCGCCGTTGTCGCGATATGCCGCGAACTCCTGTTCCAATGCTCGGTCCAAGTCGCCGCTCTGCCTCGAGCCGGCCAGGATGATGGCGTCGGCGCGATGCGAGATGAAGGTGGCGACCGACTGCCGTTCGAGAGCGAAATCGCGCTCGGTACTTGCCAAGAGCACCAGCTTGGCCGCGTCGCGCGCCTCGTTCTGCACGCCGCGAACGATGGACGAGAAGTAGGGGTCGGCCACATCGTGCACCACGAGACCGATCAAGCCCGTCGATGACCGGGCCAGCGCCTGGGCCTGAGCGTTGGCGATGTAGCCGAGATCGGCCGCTGCCGCGCGCACGCGATCGGCCACACCCTCGCCGGGTACTCGTGACGAGCCGTTGAGCACCCGCGACGCTGTGGCCTGCGAGACGCCTGCCGCCGCGGCAACATCGCTAAGTCGTACTGCGGCCATGTACCCCTCACCCCCTGCGAAATCATTGCGATCGACGGTCACCACTTGACCGATCGACCTCGACAGCATAGCTTGGAAAGCGCATTCCGAAGCTGATTTTCCCCCACGACGCGTAGTGGACTTTCCGCAACACCGTCGATACGGCCCCATCCGTCATGGCTCGCCGTCGTCCCACGTCCTTCGTCATCAGTGCACAGAAAAGGCAATCTCTCATGCCCACACCAACCCGTACCTTGCGTATCGCCATGAACGGCGTCACCGGACGCATGGGCTACCGTCAGCATCTCCTTCGATCCATCCTGCCCATCCGTGACGCCGGTGGACTCCTCCTCGACGACGGCACGCGCATCCAGGTGGAGCCGATCCTGGTCGGCCGCAACGAAGCCAAGCTTCAGGAGCTCTGCAACCGGCACGGTATCGCCGAGTACACCACCGACAGCGCATCCGTCATCGATGACGCGTCCATCGATATCTACTTCGACGCCCAGGTCACCTCGCGACGCGCCGAGGCACTGTCGTCGGCGATGAAAGCCGGCAAGCACATCTTCACCGAGAAGCCGACAGCCGAAACGCTGACACAAGCCATCGAACTGGCCCGCATCGGGCAGAACGCGGGCATCACGGCCGGCGTCGTGCACGACAAGCTCTATCTCCCCGGACTGGTCAAGCTCAAGAGGCTCGTCGACGAGGGATTCTTCGGCCGCATCCTCTCCCTACGAGGCGAATTCGGCTACTGGGTCTTCGAGGGCGACGGTCAGCCCGCCCAACGCCCCAGCTGGAACTACCGAGCCGAGGACGGCGGCGGCATCGTCGTCGACATGTTCTGCCACTGGAATTACGTGCTCGAAGGCATACTCGGCAAGGTCGAAACCGTCACCGCGAAAACCGCCACTCATATCCCGACCCGCTGGGACGAGCAGGGCCACGAGTACGCCGCCACCGCCGACGACGCTGCCTACGGCATCTTCGAGATGGAGAACGGCGTTGTAGCGCAGATCAACTCGTCGTGGGCCGTGCGGGTGTTCCGGGACGAACTGGTCGAATTCCAGATCGATGGCACGCATGGCTCCGCGGTCGCGGGACTGCGCAACTGCGTAGCCCAGCATCGTTCGCACACCCCCAAGCCTGTGTGGAATCCAGATCTGCCCGTCACCGAACCGTTCCGCGACCAGTGGCTCGAGGTCCCCGCGAACGCCGACCTGGACAACGGTTTCAAGTTGCAATGGGAAGAGTTCCTGCGTGACGTCGTTGCCGAACGGCCGCATCGCTACGGTCTGCTCTCCGCCGCCCGCGGTGTTCAGTTGGCCGAGCTCGGTTTGCGATCGTCCGCCGAGGGTCGCCGCCTCGACGTCCCGGAGATCGCGCTGTGACCGCCGTCGACTCCCGGGTGTCGATCACCCTCCCCGGCCACGGGGTCTACGTGCTCGGCGAACCGGGTGAGTGGACCAAACCCGCCGCACCCATCACCTCACGCGTCGCATATGCCGCCGCGCACGTCGTCCCTAGTGCCATGGGCGACAACACTCCTGGGGCTCCCGCCGACATCGACTGGGACGCCACCCTGGCGTACCGCCACGAACTCTGGTCCTACAGACTGGGCGTCGCCGACGCGATGGATACCGCTCAGCGCGGCATGGGCCTGGACTGGGCCGCGACGTCCGAGCTGATCCGCCGCTCCGGGGCCGAAGCCGCTCACGTCGGCGGGTCACTCGCCTGCGGTGCGGGCACGGACCAACTCGACCTGGATGCGCTGCCGTCGGGCAAGGACGGTCTCGCTGCTGTACTTGACGCCTACCGCGAGCAGATCGCGGTGGTCACCGATTCGGGAGCCAAGGTCATCGTCATGGCCTCACGTGCCCTGGCTCGGGTAGCGACGTCCTCCGAGGACTATCTTTCGGTCTACACGACTCTGCTCGACGAAGTCGATGAGCCCGTCGTATTACATTGGCTCGGAACGATGTTCGATCCGGCGCTCGCCGGGTATTGGGGGAGCGCAGACATTTCGACCGCAACGGACACGTTCCGCTCGCTGATCGATTCGCACGCGCCCAAGGTCGACGGCGTGAAGGTGTCGTTGCTCGACGCCCAGCACGAGATCGCCCTACGAGCCGGGCTGCCCGCAGGCGTCCGCCTCTACACCGGCGACGACTTCAACTATCCCGAGCTGATCATCGGTGATGGACAGCATCATTCGGATGCACTGCTCGGCATCTTTGCCGGTATATACCCCGCGGCGTCGACGGCATTGCAGGAACTCGACCTCGGCAATACCGCTCGCGCCGATGATATTTTGCGCTCGACGCAGGAACTCGGCCGGCACATTTTCGCCGCTCCCACGTATTACTACAAGACCGGAATTGCGTTCCTGTCGTGGCTCAACGGCAAGCAACCTGGGTTCTCGATGGTGGGCGGCTTGGCATCCGGACGCAGCGTGAAGCATCTGACGACGCTGTTCGTCCTGGCCGATCGCGCAGGGTTGCTGGCGGATCCATCGCTGGCCGCACACCGCATGGGGCTCTACCTCGAACTGAACGGGGCAGCGTCGTGAGTATCGCACCGTACGGCCTCGACAATCCCTACGCAGCATTGTCTCTCAACACCAAGACGACGAACGCCTGGACGCTGAAGCAAGCCGTCGACGGTGCCGCGCGAGCTGAGCTGGGTGCGGTGGCACCGTGGCGGGATCGAATCCAGGAGGCAGGTGTCAGCGAATCGGCCAAGCTCATTTCCGACGCCGGTCTGCGGGTGTCGAGCCTGTGTCGCGGCGGGTTCCTCACGGCGATCGACGACGACGGTCTCGACGACAACCGTCGCGCTCTCGACGAAGCCGCCGAACTCGGGGCACCCGAGCTCGTGATGGTCATGGGCGGCATTCCCGATCGTGACCTCGTCGGAGCCCGAGCCAGGGTGGAGGAGAGGCTGGCTCTGCTCGTTCCGTACGCACTCGAGCGGGGGGTGCGCATTGCGCTGGAACCCTTGCACCCGATGTTCGTGGCCGACCGTGCGGTCATCTCCACACTGGGACAGGCCTTGTCGATGGCCGAACCGCACCCGGCGGAGGCAGTGGGCGTCGTCGTCGACACCTTCCACGTGTGGTGGGATCCGGATCTGGAGTCCTTGATCCGAATTGCTGGTGAGCGTGGCCGCATCAGCTCGTACCAGGTGTGCGACTGGCTGGTGCCGATGGAAGCCGACCCCCTCCTCTCGCGCGGAATGATGGGCGATGGTGTGATCGATTTCGAATCCATCGGTCGTTGGGTTCGAGGCGCTGGGTACCAGGGTGATGTGGAAGTGGAGATCTTCAACGCTGCTGTGTGGGCAACCAACGGGGACCAGGTGATCGAGACGATGAAGCAGCGCTACCGCGATCTGGTTCTGCCCAGTCTGATCGCATGAGAGTGCTCTTCGCCCCCGATTCCTTCAAAGGCACCATCGACGCGGTCGATGCTGCCGCGGCACTGATCGAGGGATGGGCGGCTGTCCGCAGCGGCGACGACCTGGTGTCGATGCCGCAGGCAGATGGGGGCGAAGGGACACTCGACGTCCTCGCAGCGTGCTCGGCTGACCCGACATGGTCATCGGTGTCGGGTGTCTGCGGCCCGGACGGTCGACCGGTCGACGCGCGATGGTTGATGCTCGAAGACGGCCGGGCGGTGATCGAGTTGGCGGAGTCCTCGGGCATCGCGATGATGCAGTCGCTGAATGCATTGGCTGCGACGACGCGCGGACTCGGTGAGGTCATTCGAGGCTGCGGTTCGGATCGCATCTCGGTAGCTCTCGGGGGCTCGGCCTCCACCGACGGCGGACTGGGAGTGTTTCGTGCGCTTGGTGTTCGGGTGCTGGACGAATCGGGCCTGGACGTTCCGGAGGGCGGCGCCGGTCTGCTGGCCGCCCGGTCGGTGGATGCGTCGGGCCTCGCGGGAGTGCCGTCCGACATCGAATTGCTGACCGATACGCGTGCGGTGTTGTTCGGACCCGACGGTGCCGCGCACGTCTTCGGGCCACAGAAGGGCGCGTCGGCCGCCGACATCGAGATGCTGGACGGGGCATTGCACTGCTGGGCCGAGTTGCTCGCCGAGGCCGGCTTGCCGGCCGACCCGTTCATGCCGGGGACCGGCGCTGCCGGCGGAGTCGGATTCGGTCTGTGCGCGCTGGGGGCTCGTGTATCCGGCGGGGCGGAACGGGTGTCGGAGCTGACAGGACTGTCGGCTGCTGTACCTGCAGCGGACCTCGTGGTGACGGGTGAGGGCAAGTTCGACCGCACGTCGCTGACGGGCAAACTCGTCGGACATGTGGTCCAGATATGCTCGGACGCTTCGGTTCCGGTGGCCGTTGTCGCCGGGTCGGTGGATACGGACGTCGAGGTGCGGAAAGTGTCGCTGACGGACCTTGCCGGCAGTGTGGAGGCAGCCATGGCGGATCCACGACGGTGGCTGGTCGACGCTGGACGGCGCTTGGCGAATGACGTTCGTTAGCGAGGGACACCGAGAACGCCGTCGGAATCGCGGGCATGTCCTTACCGAAGTCGTCAGGTCCATTCTGCAACAGTGCCGGCATTCGGGCATGCAGGAGTCGTGCGGGAGGGCCGAATTCGCTTCAGGCTGAAAGATCTTGGCGGTCGATCTTCGAGCTTCTATGCCGTCGTGCGCAACGCCCACGCCCGAGCGAGTGCAAAGGTTGCCGCGAGTACGCACAGCACCGCCACGATCACCGCGACAAAGTTCGATACCGTCGTGGAAAATCCGAGAATCCAGGCAATCCCCATTCCGGCGAGGGTTGCGAGGACACCGCCGATCGGAAGAAGGCAGCCACAACCTTGGTCGTTCGAGACGACAACGGATCGTGAGTTGCCCTGAGCAGCAGCCGGACCGAGGCGACTCCGAGCACGTAAGCCAACACTGCGGTGCCTGCATAGATCGGGAGCAAGTAGTCGGGTGATACGCCCGAACTCGAACCGGAGAAGCTCGTGCCGACCAGAATCAGCACGGGCGTCATCCCCAGAGTCACTCCGACCAGACCGGCAACGACGACGAGCCCTACGCGCCGAGAGGGTTCGACGATGAATCGATAGCCACACAGGTGCAGCACCAGCCCTGCGAACATGCCGATCACCGCGCCGGTCGACGCGGCGACGACGGGTCGCACCCACGGCCCCAGCGTGGTGTCGGGTCCATAGAACGATTCGCCGGAGACGTACGCCGAGTACCCCGAAGTTCCCGTCACTGCGTGACCCAGGACCGCGATCACAGCGCCGAGCAAAGCAAAACAAGTTCCCTGTTTGATCACGCGTCAATGATGACGGATGTCCGATGTACGTCGAGAACCTTTGCCGGAGTGTTGCCGGTGCACCTGTAGGTTGCTGATCTCGTTGGGAATTGATCGAGCTACTGCGTCGATCCACAGGATTGTCCAAGCCGTACCCCTCGGCTATTGTCGAGGAAGGTTCAAGAGCGATAGCCGTAGGTACCTGGCCGGCTGTCCGGCAACCCCGTCTCCATCGACAGGGTGCCCCAGGGGAAGAACCGGCGCATCTCGCGACCGCGGGTGCGCAAGTCGATGGAGGGTCGCACCTCCAGGACGAGGTGAACAATGTCTGCAGATGACGGACTTGCAGCAGCACAAGCCAAGTGGGAACCCATTCCGCCGGAGCGTCGTCGTGCCTGGTGCCAGACGCTGCTGAGCTATCCGCCGATATGGTTCGGGGTGTTCCCGATGCTCGAGACTCGAAGGCTGGTGCTCGAAGGAAGGTACGCCAATGCCGAAGCTTGGATCGACCTTGCGAAACGTGCTGAAGCAGTGGGCTTCACGCCGCAGACGTGGATGATATTCCGACAGAGTCTCGAGCCCGCGTACCTGAAGGATCGCTTCCCATTCCACCCCGCGAACATGCCGAAGCGGCGCGGGAACGGCGGTGTCGAGACTGTGGTGGTCGATCCTGAGGACTTTTCCGAGTGGCCATGGCTGTTCGAGGCGGGGTACCGCGCGGGCGAGGCGACCTGGCAGGCGCTGGCTCGCTGAGTCACCCGAGCACAGACAGAACCGGTTCGGCGGCAGCGCTTATGCGTCCTCCCCGATGTCCTCGAGCCACAAGCTCGGGCGCTCGGCGAGCATGCGTTCCATCAGTTCCGCGCATTCGACGTTGTCGACGACGTCGACCTGCACGCCGTGCTCGCGTAGCAAGCTCTCCGATGTCTCGAACGAGCGGTTCTCACCGACGACGATCCGAGGAATCTCGTACAGCAGAGCGGTTCCCGCGCACATGAAGCATGGAGACAACGTGGTGTAGAGCACCGACTTTCGGTACACCGACGCCGGAAGCCGCCCCGCTCGCTCGATGCAGTCGGTTTCTCCATGACGGATTGCGCTGTTCATCTGGACTCGGCGGTTCCGACCGACCGCAAGAACTTCGCCATCGTGAACGAGTGCCGCGCCAATGGGAACCGCGCCTTCCTCCCAACCGATCCTCGCCTGTTCGAGTGCAAGTGCGAGAAAGTGCTGGTCTCCGCGCAATGGACTGTTCACATGCTCTCCTCGGTGTTCGGCAACAGCGTATGCAATTCGTGTCCTCGAATGGACCTGGGCGTCCCGTATAGCAAGCGGTACCGAGAATGCGATCGGGATCGGATGTCGGCGCGGCCATGAGCATCGCGTCCCGACGTCAGCCGAAGGCGATGCGAAGCCCGACGCTTGCGGTGGCCCCACCGGCGCTGAGGATGAAGTTGTGCCGTCCTTCGTCGCGGAACACCATCTGCATCGGTAGGAACCAGAACCGATTCTCCCCGGTGAAGCCGGCACCGGGGATCTGAAGGCCACGTTGATTCACGATGTGTTCGCCGTTCGCGTCGAGCACCTCGAGTGTCGCGGGAAAGTCCTTACCGATGTCGTCAGGTCCCGTCTGCAACAGCGCGACCAGGCGGCATTCGAGCATGCGGGTGTCGCGGGGAACCGTGCAGGTATCCCAGACCCCGCCGAGGACATCGAGCATGTCTTCGCTAACCCGTGCGTACTCCGCGAAAAACAACCCGGTGATGATCATCGGCTGGTGTCATCCGTTTCGTAGTAGGGAAGTGATGTCATCGCATCCAGAACGGCCGGGCGAAAAGGTTGCGGCACTGTGTACTTGCCGTCGCAGACCAACCACCCGTCGGCAATGAAATGCTCCAGCATGCCGCGAAGTATCAACGCCTCGATGTGTTCGTACAGATCCCCGGCACCGACCGGGCCGACTGCCGGCAGCCGCGTCCGCGGGGTGCTCGTCATCGCGGCGAGAACGATCTGTCCGGCAACGACATCGACGGCCGGGGACGGACGGAGGGGATCCTTGCTGAAGAAGTGACGACCGATGACGTGCGAAAGTGCCGTTCGGTGAGCGGCCAGGGAGCTGTCAAGTGAGTGGGCGAACCCGTGCGAATGCGGACCGGGAACGGCTGTGGTGGAGGTCAACTCGATCAAACCGGCCGCCTTCGCCGCATCCCACAGTGTCATCAACCCTGGGATCTCGAGCATCGATCTCGACCTCGATGCACGCCCATCCAACTCCACGCCGACGGCGTTCGCCAGCTCGCGAACCGACCCTGGCCGCGGAACCCCCTGCCGGTGATCGGTCGTGATGTACCGAGCCAGCCGAGGAGCGAGCGAAGCTGCGCAATCGGCTTCGATGCGGTCAGCGCTGCCAACTCTTCGCTGGCGTCTGGCGTTGCGGGCTCGATGCCGTGGGGCATCAACCGTTCGACCGAAGACTCGGCTGTCGGCTCGACGTCGTCGGCCAAGTCCGCGGTGGTGGCACGAGATCCCCGGCGACCGAACAGTGGGACCACTTCGGCGAGGTCGCGACCTGTGCGGTGGGGAGTCACACGCACATCTTATGGAAGACGCGGGGGCTCGCGCTGGTATCCACCTTTCCCGACCGTCACGTTTATGCTGGCCGCGATGGACGACAACGATGCTTACGACGAGCTCGATACCGCAGCTCTCGATGTCTTGCGGGAGCTCGGTCCGCTGAGCACCGAGGGCTGGGCGATTGCCATGTCCGACCGAGGATTCGGACGCCGGCGCGATATGTACGAACTCGTCGACACTGTCGATTCGGTCGATCTGGCCTTTCTGCCGGACATGCGGAACATCGCAGTCGCCACGCTGTTGGAGGGCCGCGCCCTCACTCACCGGCTCAACCACCGGGAGGTGGCGTCGGACATCATCGACTCGATGGACGACCTGTCGCCCATCACGACCCTCTTGCAGTTCGCGGACGATCCCGCTGGCCTTCGCACGAAGTACCGAGGTATCGGTGACGGCGAGATCTTCACCATTCGCGGCATCGATGACCCGCAGTGGCCGCCCAGCGAAGCGCTCGTGCTCCCAGAGGGGACGCTCAGCGACTACGAACCAGGTGACCTCGTATCGCTCGTCGTGGTGGACGGTGTGGTTCGTATTCGAGCGGTCGACGGCCCGCTTGAGCACATCGACGTCACTGCCGCGCTGCACGAGATGGTGCCCGAAGGCGAGAGCGTCGAGCGCGATGCTGTTGTTTATCAACTGATGTACGACCGACCGGACCTCTTCACGAAACCAGGACCACCGCTGTCCGAGATCTACGCCGGTGCCGGCATCGAACAATCCGAAGACTACGTGGCCCGCACAGGATTCGACTTCGACGCCGCGGCGGACACCACGCGGACGAACATCGTCGCGAACACCTTCGGAGTTCATACCGACGGGGCCCGTGCACTCATCTGGTTCGGCGACATCATGCGGGACATCCGAGGCGACGCCGCTCACGACGCCCGACAACGTGCCGAGGCGGCGGTCTCGGACGGTGCAGATGAGCTCACCCCACTTGCTCGATCCGACGTAGCCGCCCTGGCGCTGAACAGGCATTTCGACAGCGAGGGGGCCGCGGAGTCGTTGCTGCATGTGGCAGGCGCGTTGCTGAGTGCAGGGCCGCGGCGGCTGACCGCAGCTGCGCACTGGTTCCGCGCTACCGCGCTGGACCGGCTCGGGGACGCACTATCGGCCGAGAAGGCGCTGGAGAAGGCACTCGACGCCGACTCGCATTTCGAGCCTGCAGTACTGGCTCTCGTTGAGTACGCGTCGACGCGGGGAGATGCGGTGCGTGGATTGTCTCTTCTCGGCCGTATCGATCCCGACGCAGGCGCGGATCTGCGAGAGATGTTGGAGCCGTACGTCCCTCAGGATCACCCCGATCTAGGTCGTAACGACCGCTGCTGGTGCGGTTCGGGGCGCAAGTACAAAGTATGTCACCTCGGTAAGAACATTCTCTCGCTCGGCGAGCGCGCACAGTGGCTGTACCAGAAGGCAAGTGGCTTCGCGGCCGCGGCGAACTCCGCGGATCTCATTCTCGCTCTGGCACGCATCCGCACGGAGCATCTCGGTAGTGGCGACGATGCGCTGGCGAAAGCCTTCGATGAACCGTTCGTCGGCGACGTCGTGTTGTTCGAGGGCGGGAGATTCGCCGAGTTCGTGACTTCTCATGGCCCGCTACTTCCAGCCGACGAGTTGATGCTGGCCCAGCAATGGCTCCTGGTGGAACGGTCGATTCACGAGATCGAATCGGTCAGTCCCGGAGAAGGCATGTCGCTGCGTGATATTCGTACCGGCGATCGACATGACGTCACGGAACGCTCGGCCAGTCGACAGTTGTCTGCAGGACAATTCATCTGCTCGCGCGTCGTACCCGTCGGTGAAGGGTTCCAGATCTTCGGAGGAATCGAACCCGTCGATCCGTCTCAACGTACAGAGCTGATCGAGATCCTCGACGCCGATCCGGTCGATGCCGAAGATCTGGTGAGCTTTCTCAGCGCCCGGCTGGCTCCTCGCCGAATCGAAACGCGTGACGGTGATCCGACGGTGTTGTGCGAGGCAGTCTTCGAGCTCGGTGGAGTCGGGGGACTACGGCGGAGGCTCAGCCGCAAATACGGGGCAGCGGAGGGCGATCGTTGGCACTGGAGGGCCGGAACGAGCATCCTCGGCACACTCACCCTGGACGGCACCCATCTGAGGCTGGAAGCAATGTCCGAACGCCGCATCGATACGTTGATCGATGACCTAATGACCCTCCACCCCGATGCGGATCAGCAGAGTGAAAGACGCCTCACGGCAGAGGACGCGATGGCCGACAAGTCGAGGAAGCCGGCAGAACCCGTCGAGATGACTCCCGAGGTGGCTGCACTTCTTGAGAAGCAGATTCGCGCATACGAAAAGAAGTGGATCGACGAGTCCATCCCCGCTCTCCAAGGGTGGACGCCACGCGATGCCGCTGGAGATCCGACTCGTCGCGATGATCTCATTCGTCTTCTCGACTCTTTCCCGGAAGAAGAGCGAGTTGGTGCGATGAGCTTGGGTCGACTACGCGACATGTTGGGTCTCTGAAGAACGCGTCGGTGTTCCCGCTCCTGAAGTGAATGGATTCGCATGGTGAGGTGGAACCGATTCGTCACGGACTGCGTCCAATGGTGTGGACGGGGACGAGGGAACGGAGTGGTGTGAGCACGATGCGAGTGTGGGCAGCGGGCGTTGTGGGCGTAATGCTGCTCGTGTCCGGATGCGGTGGTACGAGCGACGGTGCGCAGACCGCGGCACCGTCGACGACTTCGGCCATCGCTGCGTCCGCGTCGACTGAAACATGGGATCCGTGCACCATTCCGGATGAGGCGATCGAAGCCGCTGGATTGGCGGTAGAAACCAAAAAGGCAACTTTAATTGGTGAACGGCCGATCTCGCCGGATTGGTCGACGTGCTTTTGGTTGAATCCGCTGCCGGACACGTGGTACACCCTCGGCATCTTCTCATCTGCTTTCTCGTTGGATTATCTGCGCGAGGGCGGACCGTTCGAGCAGTTCACTCCGGTCGACGGGTTCGATGGCCTGCGGTTCCAACGGAAGATCAAGTACGACGAAGTCAGTTGCGGCATTGCTTTCGGGCGCGACAGAGGGGTCATCTACTTCATGCTCGACGGTTTCGCGTCGGCCGAACCACTCGAAGATCCGTGCGTCGAGGTCGAGCGTGTGGCGCGTTCGCTCCGTCCGTTCTTGCCGTCGTCGAGGTAGCAGGAGGAAGCAATGGGTTTGGAACTGAACGGGTTGGCGTCATCGATGCAGCAGTGGCAGGCGCTGTCTGCGCAAGCAGAGGCCGGAGTGTTGAAAATTCCGGAGGGTGTGGCGTTCCAGTGCGACGAGGTGTGCGCGGCATACATCAGGCACCTCGAAGGGATGGTGAGCCAGACCAAGTCGCTCGTCGACGTCGAAGCCTTCGGCACCCTCGATTCGGCCCGCCAGCTTGGTGAGAAGTTCGAGAGAATCGCCTACAGCGGCGATCGGTCGTTACGCGTGGTGCTCTTGCAGCACATCGATGTCATCGAATTGATGCGCTCGGTGTTTCGCCGGTACTTCGACGAGGCCGAGTACGCCGATCAGCGGACTCTGAAGTCGATTACCGACATCGCGGAGGGTGTGGGGAAGTAACACGGCGCTGCGCGGATGCTGCTCGGTTCAGATTGGGGAACCGAACAGTCACTCGATGCGTCTGATCTGTCGTGGGGTTCGACCTCCCCACGGTCGATGGGGGAGAAGATGCGGCTACCGGACAACATTCCACCTGTGGTGTACGTACCGTGCACTGCGCACGTCTCCATCGTGGAGCAGGCAGTGGTCGACCTACGCACCACCCGGGACGGGCGTAGTGCCCTGCTGGCATATTCGGCACTGGATCGGCTCCATGCCTGTTGTGGCGATGACCAACCCTGGATGGTGCTGCCGACAACGGCCCTGTCGAAGATCAATGAGTCGCATCCGTTCGACCTACTGCTGATGGACGTCATGATTCCCCAGCACGAACGTCGGAGAGTCCACCAATGACCCTCTACGTCGACGTTGCTGTACTACGCGATTCTGCGGACACGATGCTCAGAATTGCCGACGACTTCGACACCTCAGCGTCGTCGATTCCCGACGCCGCTGACACCGGTATCGGAGCGCCGGCGCTGGCCGGGATTCTGGCGCTGTTCACCGGTCGCGGCGGCGAACTGCAAACCGCATTGGCGTCCTACTCGGTCGCGCTCGATCGATGCGCTATCGAATACGAGACCCAGGACGCCGCGACAGCGGACGGAATCAATGCCACGCTCTGGGAGAAGTGAAAGTGCCCATCGACACGAAGGTCGACGGCAGCGTGACCTCTGTGCACGCCGTCGCCGGGTGGCTTCGCAACAGCTTCGCCGCGGACCTCAGTACCTCCATCGACACGCTCGATAGCACCAGAAATCGAACAGAGGCCGGATGGGACGGCCCCGCATCCGAAGCCTTCTTCGCGCAGGCGCTTGCCACCACGGACGGTGCCTCTCAGTTGGCAACTGCAGCAGCAGATTACGCCGACAAGGTCGACGCATTCGCTGTAGCACTGCAGGCACTGCACGACGGTATGCGTGACATCCGATCGGACGCAATCGATGTTGGACTCGACGTCATCGACGACGCCATCATCGAACCCATCGACGACGCCCTGCGCGATAAGTTCGACGCGTTCGAGCGGAGGGTCGCGCATTTGCGAGGCGACGAGACCGCGGCGGGCGAGCAACTCAAGGTCGATTACATCGACGCGGCCGCCAAGACCTTCTTCTTCGGTGGCTCGGTAGCGATTGGGTTGGCACAAGCGGCGATGGAAACCCGCGCGTGGTTGATGACCTCGAAAGCCGACGAAATGTATGCGCGGGCTGTTCACTGGGCCGAGTTTGCCCGCACGGCCCCTGCCGGGTCTCCCTTCTCGGCTGTCTACCGCGATTTCGGATTCTCCGACTTACTTCGGAACCAAGCCGACGACATGGTCCGGAATGCAGATGACCTGAACTCGAAGGCAGGAAAATGGGGGTTGCGCGCTGGAGGTGGCTTGGCGGTGCTCAGCATCGGCTACGACATCGCCAACGGTAAGCCTGTCGACCAGGCCGTAGTTGCCGGTGGATTGGGGTTCGGGGCCGCCGTGGCTGCAGGGGCATTGATCGGCACCGCGCTTCCCATTCCAGGTTTTGGCACAGCAGTGGGAGCGATAGGCGGTGCTTTCGTTGGAATCTTTACCTCTGGAATTGTCGACGGGTTATACGAAGATGGCTTTGACTCGGTCCGCGGGGCCATCACGGACGGAGTCGATGCCGTGGGGGCCACGGTGGAAGCGGGATCGGATCTTGCAACTGGGGTGTGGGATGCAATTTTCTGAAGCTTCGAGGCATTGGGCCTCCGAATACCCGACTAAAAATTAGCTACAAATGCCGCAACTGACCGCCGCGCGAACGTGCTTCCATGACGACCGGAGACCCTGTGCACACCGATGACCCGAGAGAGTTCGGACTGGCCGAGTATGTTCACGAAAATCGAATCGACCTCAAGTTCATCGCTGCCACTTTGTTCTTGGAATTGTTTGCGTTCATGTTCGTCTACGGTGCCATCTTCTCGGTCATCGACAATCAATCGTATTCCTCCATCTCGGTCGCGCTTATCGGACTCATGATCGGCTTGACTCCCGCAACGCGCATCTTTCACAGGGCCGGACGCTCGACGGGGCAGGCGGTGTATCGCACGACAACCGGATCGAGTGTCCGCTACAAACACGGCGTGCTTAGATTGAGTCTGGTTCTCATGGTCCTGGCGGGGACAGGAATCATGTGGCTGGGGCTACAGCACGGCATCGGTGGAACAGTTGTCAGCGTTGTATTCACGATTCCGTTCGTCGTTCTGTTCGTAGGCTTGATACGCGGTGGACGGCGGCGTCCGAGAATCGAACTCACACGTGAAGGTGTCATTCAAGAGGGATATGGGTTCAGGAAGATCATTCCATGGGAAGCGCTGAAAGATGCAGTACTGAAACCGAAATGGCCACCCGAGCTTGAACTGCGGGCACCAATTTTCGGCTCGTTCAAGCACGCCAAACTGACCCGGCTCAAGCTGGACGAACAGCCGATTTTCTTCCCCGGCGCTTTGATCGACTGCCGATTCTTCGACGTCCACCCCGTAGTCCTGACCCGATGGATCCGGCTGTACCTCGACCACCCGAAACTGCGACACGAACTCGGTACGGATGCCGCGACCGAACGCCTCGCAAACCTGCTGCCATAACCAACCATCGCTTGTCATCGAATCCGATAGCTTCGAGTTCGTCGATACCGGCTCGAACGTCTGTGCACACGTCGTCGAGGATTCGTAGAGTTGCACGCTCGGGCATTCTCAGGCGGCTCGCGGACTCGACGAAATGCGCACGTGTCCAACGGTTCGCGCGCCTGCTAGGAGGTCGCTCTTGTAGACCTCGACTGCATCGACGCCCTGCCGCTTGGATGCGGGGATCATGTCGGATCGAGCGGCGGCACAGGAGATCCTGCGCGCGTGAGCAATGTGATCTCGCAGCCCAGTGCCTCCGCGACAGCGACCGCACCGTCGAGCTGCACGGTGTCTTTTCCACTTTCGAGCGCCTGGACTGTCGAGCGCCCCACGCCGGCAAGCAATGCCAGCTCGGTTTGTGTCATGCGTAACTGATGTCGCCGCGCAACGAAAGTGCCGGCCAGCTCGCCTGGATACTTCCGAGAGCGTCGTCGTGGTTCGGCCACCAATACTCCTTACGCTTGCGTAGGCATGCATATCGGATCGTACGTCGTGAAAAGGCTGCACAGAAGCCCTTATGCCTGCTATCTAAAGCACAAGCCGTCCAATATCGATGTGGAGAACACATCACCGTGCTGTGTACGTGTTCCCATGCCCAGCGAATTTTTGCCTTGCGGGTGAGGGCTGCGGAACAGCCTTCAGCCAGCACAAACCGGCTGTAGAAGCCGAACTTCAACTGATGATCGCAGCTCGTACGGCATAGTGACGTCCATTGTCCGACTCGGTCGAAGGTGGAAGCTCTATGGGGAACGCGCTCAGAAGCGGGAGTGACAAGTGGGTCGTTGTCGACGTCGAGACCTCGGGTTTGAAGGCGTCCCGTGATCGGGTGCTCAGTGTGGCTGCTCTTACGGTCGACGAGAACGGACGTGTCGGACGCGAACTGTCCACTTTGGTGAATCCGGGCTGCGATCCCGGTCCGGTGCATATCCATAAGCTGACGCCGGAACGGCTCGCCGATGCGCCGACCTTCGACATGATTGCCCCGCAGCTGATGGATCTGCTGGACGGTCGAACCATGGTTGCGCACAACGCGAGCTTCGACCACGGCTTCTTGAAGCTTGAATCGATGCGTGCGGGCATCGATATGCCGACAAAGCAGCGGTTGTGCACGGTAGCGCTGTCCAGACGGCTGCAACTCGACACTCCCAACCACAAGCTGTCCACCTTGGCCGCGCACTGGAAAGTGCTGCAGTCCAATGCACATGACGCCTACGACGATGCCCGAGTGCTGGCGCAGGTGTTCACCCACAGTGCCCGACTGGCCAGGTCGCTCGAACTTCCCCTTCCCGTCGTCACGTGCACCGAGCGCTTGACGCTGTATCCGGACACCGTTCCTCGTACGCATTGCCCGTGGGAGAACCCCGGCCCCCTTGCTGAGGACGGTGCTCTGATTCAGGGCATGCGAGTCGTGATCAGCGGCGACACGCGGATCCCGCGGTTGCGTCTGGCCGCTCAGCTCACCGAAGCGGGCTTGGACGTGATGAACTCCGTCAGCCGATTCACCAGTGTGGTGGTGTGCTCGGATCCCACAACGGAAAGCCGAAAGGTCGAACGAGCTCGTGCCCATGGCCTTCGCATCATCTCGGAATCGGAATTACTCGACCTACTCCGGGATGTGCAACCAGGAACGCTGAAAGCGGCTGGATCGCAAACGCAGCCGAAGCCACCCGTGCTGAAGCCCGATCCAAGCGGCAAGCCGTGGCAGGCACGAAGGGTCTTGGTTATGGGTGGTTCGCATGCTGAGTCGGTACTGATGCGGTCTCGCCTGATCCAACTGGGAGCCACACCGGCTGTGAATCTCAGCGCAGGCGTCACCGACATCCTGATCCTGGACGGTGGCGACGGAGATCCCCGGATGCCGAAGGTGAGAGAACGGGAACTCACATTGTTGACGCCCACATCGATCGACCGTGAGCTGAAGATCGAGGTGCCTGCACCGCTTCCAGTGCGGCGGTCCCGAATCGCTCCGCTCGTGCCACGTGGTGGCGTCGTCGACCTCGACCCAGATCAGACAGTGCTGACGGTCAACAGTTCCTGGCGCGCCGACGAGTTCGAGCGGGTCGACGTCGATGTCGTGGCATTCCTCGTCAACGACGACGAATTGGTCTCGAGCGACGAGGATTTCGTGTTTTACAACGCTCCGGCCACCTCTGACGGCGCTGTCTCGATGTCGATCGACGGCGACAGTGAACAGGGTGTTCGGATCGATCTGGCATTCGTTCCCGAGGACTGCGCGCGCATCGTCATCGCTGCTGCTATCGACGGCGACAAGACGTTTGGCGACGTTGGTGCCGTCTCGGTATCGCTCGATGGAGTCGAATCGACGGTTGCTACGGCTGTGCTCGACGCGGCTACGACCGAACAGTCGATGCTATTGGCAGAGATCTACCGTCGGGGGAGCGGCTGGCGCTTTCGGCCAGTCGGCCAGGGTTATCACGACGGGCTCCCGGAGCTCGCGGTCAGATACGGCGTCGAGGTCGACAGCTAGCCGACCTTGCTCTTTCGCAAGCGGTAACGAGACTGGTGATTCGCGCGACGTCACCCATGAAGGGATCGAGTCGGTGGCCGTATTACGGCCGGCGACGTTCGTGTACACCGTGCCGCCGACGAAAGGCCTCGAATGAACAGCACCAGCCGACGCATTGCAGTGTTGACCGGACTTCTCGCGCTTCCGATTGCAGCCGGAGCCACGATGGGAGTTGCAACCGCCAGTGCCGACGAGTGGCACTACGGTCCGGTGTATCGCGCCGAGCAGTCGGGGGAAGGCGCGCAGTACTTCTGCAACAAGGCGCTGTCACTCGAGAAAGCGTCACAGTCGTTCATCGTGTTGCCGTGCACCAACGTCGAGAACACCGACACCTGGTATCGAATCGTTGTGAACCCCTACAACTGGGGTTGGAGAGGATAGCGCGAAGCTACCGTGTGATCGACAGAACCTCACCCCGTCCCAGGGTGATGGTGGTGTCGGCGCGGGCCGCGCTCTCGGCGTCGTGGGTCGCGACCACCACGACTGCGCCGCGGCGGACCTCCTCGTCGATCACGTCGTCGATGATCTGTTTCGCTCCGGCATCCAGGCCGGTGGTGGGCTCGTCGAGCAGTACCAGTTCGCCGCCCTCGATGAGGGCCTGAGCGAGTAGCGCGCGTTGACGTTGTCCACCGGAGAGCGCCGAGAGTCGTCGTGAACGTAACGCCCCCAGCCCGAGTCGGTCGAGGGCGAGGGCGACAGCTCGGCGATCGTCAGCGGACGCACGCCCGAGCAGACCGCGCCGAGGCCAGGTGCCCATGGCGACGACCTCGCCGACGCTGAGAGCCATCCGGTCGTCGACCTCGCTGCGTTGCGGTACGTAGGTGACGCATCGACTCCCGGTGTGTACCGAACCTGTCGATGGCTCGACGATCCCGGCAAGAACCTGCAGCAGCGTCGACTTGCCGGAGCCGTTGTGCCCGACAAGAGTTGTGAGAGAACCGGGTTCGAAGCGGGCCGTGACATCGTGCAGTGCAGTGGTGTTTCGGTAGCGGACGGAGAGGGACTGTACGACCACTGATTCGCTCACGACAATCATTATCGCATAGGGTTCGATCTCGTGGACTGGCTACTGGACCCCTTCGCTGTGTCGTTCGTGCAGCGCGCCCTCGTGGCGGGCATGCTCGTGTCGATTCTCTGCGCCCTCGTCGGAACATGGGTTGTGTTGCGCGGCATGGCATTTCTCAGTGAAGCCGTGTCGCACGGCATGCTCCCGGGCGTTGCCGTCGCGTACCTTCTGAGTGCAAATCTCCTCGTGGGCGCGGCCATCAGTGCGGTCGCGATGATCGGGGGAGTGGCGTGGGTGACGCGGAATTCGCGATTGTCCGAGGACACCGGAATCGGCTTGCTGTTCGTCGGGATGTTGGCCCTCGGGGTGGTGATCGTCTCGCGGGCGCGATCGTTCGCCACCGATCTGACGTCGTTCCTGTTCGGGGATGTGCTCTCGGCTACCTACGCCGACCTGGCCTTCTTGGTTTTCGCGTCGGCCATTGCGCTGGCGGTGTCGGTGCTGGCGTATCGGCCGTTCGTTGCTCTGGTGTTCGACGAGCGCAAAGCTCACACGTTCGGATTCAGGCCGCGCCTCGCGCACATCGTCTTGCTGGCGTTGGTGGTGCTGGCTGTCGTCTCATCCTTCCGCATAGTGGGGACGTTGCTGGTGTTCGGCCTGCTGGTTGCCCCGTCGGCCACGGCATATCTGTTCGGCCGATCCATCCCCGTGTCGATGATCATCGCGACGCTGTTCGGCTGGTCGGCCACGGTATTCGGACTGATCGTGTCCTGGAACGCCGACACTGCCGCCGGTGCCACCATCGCAGGCCTTGCGGTGCTGCAGTTCTTCGTTGTGGTCGCGGCTCGATCGGCTCGGGAGTCGATTCGGACGAACGTGCACTAGTGGTCTACCGTAAACGACAATCGTTATCAAAAGATTTGTCTGGAGTGTCTTCACGTGCGTAGAACTGTTCTGACCCTCGGAGTCATCGGACTGGTCGTCACCGGATGCGGTAGTACCGACACCGCCGAGGATGCACCGGTGGAAGAGACAACCGGTGCCGCTCGGCCGGGCAGTGATCTCGCGGCCGAGACCGGGTCCACCGAGGTTCAAGGTCCCGAGCCGAGGCTCGTTGTGGCCGACGCCGATTCCGGAAGAATCGACGTTCTCGATCTTGCCACCGAACAGACCGTGCATTCGTTCGACGTCGAGAATGCATCGCGTCTGACGACGATCAACGGCCGCTACGTCGTCGCGACCGACGACGCCCGGGCACGTTTTCTCGACCCGGGTTCGTGGACCATCGAACACGGCGATCACTCGCACTCGTACACCAAGGGCCCCGTCGATCTCGGTGTGCTCGAGGGAGAAAACCCCGCGCACATCATCGCAGGAGATCGAAAGGTGGCCGTCTTCTTCGACGGTGCCGGAAGAGCGGATGTCGTCGATTTCGATGCGCTGAGTGCAGGTGATGCGGCCGTCGCAGCAACCGTCGACACCAATCCTCACCACGGCATCGCCGTCCCGCTGTCCGATCACGTCGTCGTCTCGACCGGTGGCACCGAAGAGGATCTGCCCACCGGACTGGAGCTACGCGACTCCGCCGGCAATCCTGTTCGTGCGCTGGATGCTTCGTGCCCCGAGATGCACGGCGAGGCGGTGTTCTCGAGCTACCTCGTGGTGGCCTGCGCGGACGGTGTGGTCAAGGTGGACGCGACCGACGACGAGTTCTCCACCACGAAGTTCCCGTACCCGAGCCCGGACGATCGCGCGTTCACCTTCGCCGAGGGAACGCGCGGCTCGTTGGTCGCGGCTCCGACCGAGACCGGAGTGCTGATGCTCGACACCAGAACCGGCGAGTGGGTTCAGGCGCGCACCGAGGGTGCGTCACTCTCGACCGGGGTGTCGAGCGACGGCAAGACCATTCTGTCGCTTCAGGCCGATGGCACATTTCGAGTGTTCGACGCGGTCACCGGGGCGGAATTGTCCTCGACGCCGGTTCTGTCGGCACCGTACGACGAGGCCGACCCGAAACCATCGCTTCACGTGGCGGGTACTCGCGCCTACGTCGCAGATCCGGCAGGCAGCGCCCTGATGGAAATCGACTATCGCGACAGCGGCCGCGTCGCGCGCACCTTGGATTTCGACTTCACGCCCGCCTCGATCGGCGTGGTCGGATCGTGAAAAAGGTTATGCTGCTGGTACTGCCCGCGCTTTTGATGCTGACCGCGTGCGCGGAGTCCGAGACCTCGGGAGCGCCGACGATCGTGGTGACCACCAACATTCTGGGCGACATCACCTCGAACATCGTCGGGGATCAGGCCGAGGTGATGGTGCTGATGCCGCCGAACTCCGATCCCCATTCGTTCGAGATCTCGGCCTCCGATGCTGCCCGAGTCTCGAGTGCGGACCTGTTGATCGCCAACGGCCTAGGGCTCGAGGAAGGCATCGTGTCCACTATGGATGCGGCCCGCGCGGAGGGCATCCCGATCGTCGAGGCGGGCCCTGCTGCCGACCCGATTTCGTATGTGAGCGGTCAGTCATCGGGGGCGCAGGACCCGCACATTTGGACCGACGCGGAAAGGATGCGCGACGTGGTCGCCCTGATCCGAGACGCGATCACGACCAACGTCGATGGGGTCGACGTCGCCTCTGCTGCTGCGGAATACGACTCGCGATTGGTCGAACTCGACGCCCGAATGGCCGAGCAATTCGATGCGATCGTCCCTGAGAAACGCAAGCTCGTGACGAACCATCACGTGTTCGGGTACTTGGCGGACCGCTACGACTTCGAAGTGGTGGGCGCTGTGATTCCCAGCGGAACTACTCTTGCGTCGCCCAGTGCGTCCGACCTGTCGGAGCTCGCCGATACCGTACGAAAAGCGGGCGTTCGGACGATCTTTGTCGACACCTCGCAGCCGGATCGACTTGCGCACGTGATGGCATCGGAGGCGGGGGTGCAGATCAACGTGGTCTCGTTGTTCACCGAATCGCTCGGAGACGAGAATTCCGAGGCTCCGACATATCTCGACATGATGAAGTTCAATACTGCCGCAATCGCGTCCGGTCTTGCCTAGCCGCGAAAGGTGCTGTCCCACATGCAATCGTATGCATTCATGTCTTTGACAATCATTTGCAATAACCTGTACTTCTTTAGGTCATGAAGATCTATCGCACTCAACGAACTGTCGGCGCAGTTGTCGCGTTGGGAACCTCGGTTGCCCTCCTCGCGGCCTGCTCGTCCGACTCGAGCACCGAAGCAGATTCCGCCACCGCCACCGCCGAAACCGCAGCAGCGCAGAGTGTCTCGGATGCAACGCCGCGTATCGCCACCAGCTACGACGGCGGCGTCCTGATTCTCGACGCCCAAACACTCGACACCGTCGAGGACATCAGCGGTATCGAGGGATTCACCCGTCTCAACCCGGCTGGGGACGGCCGCCACGTGTTCGTCAGCGGTTCAGGCGCATTCACTGCGCTCGACGCCGGCACCTGGACCGACGGCTCGGAGCATTACACCTCGACCCCCGCCATGACCGACATCGCGTTCGATGCCACGACTCCCGGACACGTCGTTCGTCACGACGGAAAGACCGTTCTGTTCGACGACGGCACCGGCAACGTCGAGGTCTTCGAATCAACAGCACTGCTCGCGGGCAGCAAGCCCGAGACCGAGTCGTACACCACGCCTGAGGCGCATCACGGCGTGGCCGTGGAACTGTCGGACGGATCACTGCTGACTACAGTGGGCAACGAGGACGAGCGAACCGGCATCGTCGTACTCGATGCCGACCGAAAGGAGATCGCGCGTAACGAAGAATGTCCCGGTGTTCACGGTGAGGCCGTGGCCGCGGACGAGGCCGTCGTCGTCGGCTGTGAGGACGGACTGCTGATCTACCGCGACGGTGCCATCACCAAGGTGCAGAGCCCGGACGCATACGGCCGCATCGGAAACCAGGCCGGTGACGAGGAATCACCAATTCTCCTGGGTGATTACAAGGTCAATCCCGATGCGGAACTCGAGCGTCCTACCCGCGTGTCGCTGACGAACACCGTCACCGGCGAACTGTCACTGGTCGAGCTCGGCACCAGCTACACGTTCCGCTCTCTCGGGCGTGGCCCGGCCGGTGAAGCCATCGTCCTCGGTACCGATGGCGCGCTGCACGTCATCGACGTGAACACCAGGGCCGTCACGCAAACCATTCCGGTTGTCGATGCGTGGGAAGAGCCCACCGAATGGCAGGAGCCGCGGCCGGCTCTGTTCGTCCAGGACGGTACCGCCTATGTCTCCGATCCGGCCGAGAACGCAGTCCATGCCGTGGACCTGTCCTCCGGAACCGTCACGGCCACCGGCGAACTCGCGCACACACCCAACGAGCTGACCGGCGTGACTGGATAAGCCTCGACACAATACAAGCCCGGTCGCTGCAGCACATCGCAGCGACCGGGCTTGTCGCGTTTCGCTACACCAACTCGATGACGTTCAACGCGCCGTCGGCATGCGAGCTTCGCAGACGCTTCTTGTCGTATTTGCCGACACTCGTCTTCGGGACCTCGTCGATGAAGGTCCAACGCTCGGGCAACTGCCAATGCGCGACGCGGCTGTCGAGGAACTGTTTCAGTTCCTCGGCCGTCACCGACGCCCCCTCTCGGACAACGACCGCCACCAAAGGCCGTTCGTCCCACTTGGCGTCCGGCACACCGATGACCGCGGCCTCACGAACGGCAGGATGTCCCATCACCTGGTTCTCGAGTTCCACCGACGAGATCCACTCACCACCGGACTTGATGATGTCCTTGGAGCGGTCGGTGAGTCGTAGGTAGCCGCCTTCGGAGACTGTCCCCACGTCGCCGGTGCGCAGCCAGCCGTCGTCGAACTTGTCGTCTGCGTCTGCTCGGTAGTAGCTACCGGTGATCCACGGGCCACGCACCTCGAGTTCGCCTACGGCTTTGCCGTCCCACGGCAACACCGTTCCGGCGTCGTCGACGAGGCGCGCTCGCACTCCTGCTACGAATCGTCCCTGCGTGCAACGCAAGTCGAACTCGTCCTCGGGAGAGAGTCCGGCGTCCGGCCTGCCCGAGGTTCCCAGTGGAGAGGTCTCGGTCATGCCCCACGCCTGCGAGATGTGGACGCCGTACTTGTCGTGGAATGCCTTCATCAGACTCGGCGGGCAGGCGGCACCGCCGACCACCACGTCACGCAGACTCGACAGATCGGCCGGATGCTCCTCCAGGTGAGCGAGCAGAGCCTGCCAGATGGTCGGAACGGCCGCTGCGGCAGTCGGTCGCAGGGTCGACATCATCTCGGCCAACGGGGCGGGCTGCAGAAACCTGTCGGGCATAATCAGCGATGCACCGACCATCAGCGCCGAATAGGGAAGTCCCCACGACATCGCGTGGAACATCGGCACGATCGCCAAAATCTTGTCGGACTGCGCGATTGCCAAGGCGTCGGTCATGCAGCCCTGCATCGAATGCAGATAGATCGATCGATGCGAATACACGACGCCCTTGGGATCGCCGGTAGTGCCCGAGGTGTAACACATTGCGGCAGCTGACCGTTCGTCGAGCTCCGGCCAGTCGAACTCCTCCGGCTGACCTGCCAGCAGGTCCTCGTAGCCCAGCACCTCGATACCGTCGGGCGCGGTGACCTGTGCCGGGTCCACCCCCACGACGACGAGGTGCCGCACCGTCTCGAACGTCGGCAGCAGGGGCGTCAGCAGGGGGAGCAGGCTCGCGTCGGCAATGATCACCTGGTCTTCGGCGTGGTTGACGATGTAGGTGAGCTGCTCGGGGAAGAGTCGAATGTTCAGTGTGTGCAGCACCGCTCCCATCGCGGGAATTGCCATGTAGGCCTCCATGTGCGGAGCGTTGTTCCACATGAAGGTACCGACGCGCTGGTCGTCGTCGATGCCGATCGACCGCAGACCGTGCGCCAGTTGCGCTGCCCGCCTTCCCAACTCCCCGAATGTCACCGTGGTGGGGCCGCTATCGGTCCAGGTGGTGATCTCGGCCGAGGAGTGAATGGACGTCCCGAATCGGACCAGCTGCCCGATGGACAGTGGGGTGTCCTGCATGGTGCTCTTCATCGATCTCGCTCCTGAAGTCTCGGCATCACATCGGTGTGCTGCGCGTCACACCATGCACGATACGGACTCACTCCGACGCGTGGCCGCTGGTACCTCGAATTCGGTCGTCGACCGTGCGAACAATGTCTTGGTAGACCTCGGACGAGGGATCGACGACGGCGAAATGGCCGCCCGGTCCCTCGATGTAACCGACGGAATCCGGGCCGGCTGCTGCGGCGGCGTAGTACGCCCGACTGATCTCGAGCAGGTTGGGATCGTCGGACACCGCGCTCGCCACCAGCTGCGGGACACCGAGGGGAAGCCTCGAGATCGGTGACGATGCCTCGTACGTGTCGTGCGCACCGGCGAATCGCGCTCCGATCGCGTTCGACACCGCCCCCTCGCCGAGCCAGCGCTCATCACCGACCTGTAGATCGAGTACACCGGCCAAACTGACTGCGAGTGCAGGTGTCACCGCTTGGTCGACGGAATCGGCCGCAACGCGCAACGCGAGTTGACCGCCTGCTGAATGGCCGAACACAACCACGCGAGACAAATCCAGATCACCGGGTGCCGTGTCCAGCGCGGCGAGCGCGGCTGCGACATCGCCGGTCATCACGTCCCATCCGTGTTCGTCGGGGCGACGGTATTCGACGTTCCAGGTGGCGTAGCCGCGTTCCGTCAGATCGACGGCCATCGCGTCCATCAGGTCGAATTCCCACCGCGAGCGCCAGTACCCACCGTGAATGAGCACGGCAACGGGGAAGGGGCCGTCGCCATTCGGCACACGCAATTCGACGCGTTGCTCCGGGTGATCCCCGTAGTTCACGATCGTGCCGGGATGGATGCGGTGGAAATAGACGCTGTCGATTGCGAACCGCAATCCGTCCAAGCCTCGACCACGGATATGAGTGCGGATGCCTGGGGATCTGTCCGGTGCGCACTGCCCCAGGTCGACTCGAACGGCACTGCTGTACGACGACGTCTCGACGGGAATCCTGTCGCCGGGAACGACGATGACCTCATCGGATCCGGTTGCCGCGGCGACGATTCCGCCGGACAATCCGCGTGCAGCAAGGGCCCTGGTCACCAATTCTTGCGCGGTGGCGAGATCGGCGAACACTCCAGGCGCGGCAATGATGTCGATGTGCTTCGAGACGTCGTTCATGGGTTTCACGCTACGCAGCCGTAGCCACTGACTGAGTGTTCGGCTTCAGGCCTTGTAGTAGACCACCTGGTGGCTGGTGGCCAGCAGGCCCCCGTTTTGGGTCCACAACTCTGCGGTCTGGTCGAAGTAGCCCTGGTGGAAGCGGCGTGCTCGCGCAGTGCCGAGGATGTATCCGTCGGCGTGCTCCTCGAGGTCCTCCGGCGTCGCGAAGTAGTGGGTCGTCAACGAGATGGTGCCGGCCGGTACGTACTGGCCCAGGCGTTGGAAGATTCTCGGATAGAACACGTCGCTGAGCGAGGTCAAGGCGGCGAAGTCCAGCGGTCGCGGCGGCGTATCGCGGATCCAGAGGGTTTCGGTCGAGTCTGTGGACGCCTGGTCGCTCAGTGCGCCTGCGACGAAACGCATCTCGTAGTTCTGAGCCCACGCGATGGCGTCGGGAAAACCGCCCTGCTCGGTATCGGTGGGGGAGGGCACGGAAGGAGGCGTCGCCTCGATGTTGTCCCAGGTCTCACGTCGCGTTCCGAACACCGCAGTTGCGGTGGTAGCGACAGATCCGTCCTGCGTCAGTTCGAGGTACCAGTGCTGGTTGCTTCGGTTGGTGCGCACCGGTCGGGCGGAGATCTCGAAATCGCCCTCGGCTACCGGTCCGGCGAAATTCACAGTCAGCGAGACCGGGGTGCCCAGGCGTTCCGGATGCAGCTCGATGGCCCGAACGAACGTCGCCGCGGTTATGCCACCGAACGGCCCGACCATGTTGTTGTACGGCGCTGACGTCTTACCGCTGTAGGTGCCGTCGCCGACCACCTCGAGTGCGACTGCCTCGTCGAACGGATGCATGGTTCTCCTACTGCCTCGGACGGAATGTGCCATCCGATCGTAGTGTTGCCGGCAATCAGTCCTGGTCCTGGCCGCCTTTCGAGGATTTGAGAGCACCGACCGGCCGAAACGTTCACGACTGATCTCTGAAACTGTCGATGGCCAGATCGACTGCGCTGCCGTCCGGGCACACGGCCGCGGCGCGCTCTCGTAGACTCGCGCGATCGGTCGCCCGGGCTATTGCGCGTAGGTCGATGCGTTGGAGCAGCTTCTTCGTCACCGGTCGTTTGCTGTCCCAGAATGCCAGTGCAGCAATGAGATCGGAAGCCTCCTGCCCGGTCAGCAACGCGTGGGCGACGGCACAGGCCGCTGGATCCTCGAATGGAAGCAGGTACGTGGCGTCGTCGAATACCGCTGGAGTGCCGTCGTAGGGGCCGACCATTCTGAACTGTGGAATCTTGTGGAACCCGGAGATCGCGATCTTGTACGGTGCGAAGGTGTACGGTCCGACACCGAAGATGCAGAACCGCGCCCTGTTTCGATAAATCGACGACTTTCTGCCGTCGAGCACAGCCGCGTTTTCGGTCAGGTACTTCCACAGCTTCGGGGCTGTCGACGCCAGCGTCTCGGTATCGTCGCCGGTGTGCGTCTGCGGCACGATCATCCAGCGCGACACCACGTCCAGCTTGTCGCGATAGACGTCGGTGCACTTGAACAGAGGGAACAGATGATCGCGTTCGATATCCACGCTGATCCCCGATTTGGTTCGTGGACCGTCGTTTTCGATCAACTCCATCACGGCGGTGGCGTCGTGCTTGATGCCCTGCCGCCAGGTGAGCGGGCTGGCACCATCGAATTGCTTGCTGCGCTGATACGCATCGACGTCGGCCACCAGTTGGCCATCGACCACCCCGATGCTGTTGTCCGGTTGCGGCGCGTCGATGCTCGGATAGGTCTGTGCGGTGTAGTCGAACTTTCCCGGGCCGAGTTCGACGGTGAACCAACAAGCATCGACTCCGGCGTCGAACCACTTCTTCGCATCGATCATCCGCACACTCGAACCGGTGACCGGAAGCTGCTGTGTCGCGCAGTGCAGCAGCACATTGCGCGCAACCTGGGTCTTGCAGATCATCGCGATGGTCGCCGGGCGGTCTGCGAACTCGGTGAGCAGTTTGATCCAGATGAACTCTGCGATATCGAAATTGGAGCTCCCGGTGATCGCGTCGATTCCGCGAGCGTTCTTGGTGTTCGCACGGGTGGGTCGATTGGCGGAATGGAGCACCGAGAGTTGCGAGTTGGTGACCCACGGTGGGTTGCCGATCACCAGGGTTGCGCCGGGTTCCGATGTCCATGCAATGTCGCGTGCCAGGTCGAAGTCGAAGATCGACGCCGTGATGATCTTCCCGAAAACCGAAGCAGTCGCCGCGTATTCGGGCTGAACTTCGATTCCTACTCGTTCGGCATCCGGGGACTGCTCATGCATTGCCGACAAGAAATTGCCCACTCCGCAGGTCGGTTCGAGGACGCGCCTCCACGGGCGGTGAGGCAGCGTGGCGACCAGTCTGCGCGCCAACTCGATCGGAGTCTGAAAGTCTCCGAACTCGTTGTTGGGCATTGTTGTGCCTCCGGCCGTGGTTCGGTTTTGTGCTCTCCGTGGCACAGGAGCATAGCCTGCAGAGCGATCCAGAGGCTCAGCTGTCGCAGGTACTACAGTGGGTCGGGATGAAGCTCTCGCGTGCTGCCTTGCTGCTGTCTACCCTTTTCTTCGTCGGCGTGCTGGTGTGGGTCGCCCTGACCGCAGCCGACGAGATGCCCGCACATTTCGACGGATCCGGTCAGGTGGATCGGATGGACTCGAAGCTCTCGTTCTTACTGACCATGGGCGGCACCGGTTTCGTGATGATCGTGCTGTTCGCAAGCGTTCGGTGGTGGTTCCCGAAATTGCCGGCTCAGTTCGTCAATCTCCCGACCCGTCGCATGCACGAATATTGGACTTCGTCAGAGAACCGCCCGGCCTTGAATCGCAAAGTCCCCGAGGATCTCGAATGGATGGGTGTCGCGACGATGCTGTTGCTCGCCTGGATCGCAGGCGTCGCACGTTCGACGACGGGTAATTCGGTCAGCGTATGGGTTTTCGCGGTACCGACGGCGCTCTACTTGCTTGCCATCCTGGGATACGCAGCCTTCGTGTTCAAGGGCGGTCGCTACCGTATTCCAAACGATTGACTACCCAGTGGCAGACGGTCAGGCGCTGCCGGCTCCGATGACACGCACTCGGTCGCTGCTCAGCGCGCGCCGATGCCGTCGAGGAGAAGTTCACCGACGAAGTCTGCGTTGTCCTGTGGACTGTTCTGCCGCCGGGTGAAGCATCGCATCAGCAAAGTGTTGGTGATGCCTGCTGCGAGATCGACTGGGCTCGAGCTCCGCCGGAAGATGCCGCTGTCCTGCCCGCGCGCGATGACCGGTGCGATGATCGCCGGCAGATTGAGCTTTTCCTTGATCGAGATCAAGCCTTCCGGCTCACCGTAGGTGTCATGGGCGACGGCGACGAGGAGCGCGTCCATGAACTCGAGTTCGTCGGCGGCGAGCTGGGCGCATCGCAGCATGTGATTTCGCAGAATCGTGAGCTCGTCTAGGCCGATCAGCTGATCATCGGCAACTGCCTCTCTCAACCGATCGACCCTGTTCTGCAGTGCAGCAACGATGACGGACGGCTTTGTCGGAAACAGTGTTCTGCACGCGGACCTCGTCACTCCGGCAATGTCGGCGACGTCGTCCATTCGGGTCATGGAGTAGCCGCGCTTGCCGAACTCGTCGCGTGCAGCGGTGACGATCGCCGCGCGCGGATCACGTGGCAGCGGACGCTCCTCCGCCGAGGAATCGATCGAGCCGACCACGTCGTCCAAGTGCTCGTGCCGGCCCTCGGTATCGATGACGGCGCCGAGAAATGCCGACACCGCGTCGGACATCACATCGGCGGTCACCGCTTTCGAGTCCACCTGGCTGCGAATGCGAAAGCCGTCGACGATGGCGTTGACCGTCAGGGCGAACGTGCGGGCAGTGAAGGGGCGACGGAATGCTCCTGCTGTGGGATCGAACAGTGCCTCGAAGGCGGTGAGTACGAGCTCGTCTCGCACGCGGTACTCGCCGGCGAGTGTGCCGGATTTCGGATTACGGAACACGTGGTCCAGAGCTGCCCGGTCGGTGCTGGTGCGGTCCACGACCGAAGAGAAGTGTCGCGCTACGAGTTCGTTCACCGTTGCGCGAACCGAATCGTCGTTGTGTGCCATCGACTGGCTGACTCGTTCGTGGACGTCTGCCGCAGTCAGTGTCGTTCGGCTTCCCAGGTGCTCGACTACTGCCTCGAGAAAGTCGGCCTTGGTGCCGAACTTTCGGAAGAATGTCGCAGTGGACGAGCCGGTCTCGTTGACGACGTCGTCGATGCGCAAGCCGCGCTCGAGGATCGTTCGCGGATGCGCAGTCAGCAATGCGACGCCGGCCTCGACGAAGAGTTCGGAAACGGCGTCCAGCTCGGTCATGGGGTGGGACTCTACCCAGTTGGAGCCCGGTGCGACGGAGCAGCTGCGAGTGAACACTCTCGAGCGAGAGCGAGCACGATCATCGGACGGAGTGACGCGCCGACGGAAGTGCGGTGTGATAACCGTCGTTCGTGCCACCGGGACAGCGGTGGTGCCAGAGATCGGGGAACCACATGACAATTCTCGACATTCGTGTCGGCGACTTCTGCAGTCCGAAGCTCAGCGCTCGTGAGATCGAAGTGCTCACCGCATGGTTGGTGTCCGACTCGAAATCGCAGGCGTCACGGTCGCTCTACCTGTCGATCGGAACCGTGAACACGCATCTGACCCGTATCCGGGCCAAATATTCAGCGGTCGGGCGAAGCGCGCCCACCAAAGCGTCGCTGCTTGCACGGGCTCTGCAGGACGGGTTCATCGATATCGACGACCTGTGAGTGCTCACTGCGCTTCGGCGCGCCTAGACTTGGTCTTATTGACGACGAACCACACGATCAGGGCAACGACGACGCCGATCACGGCGTACTGGAACACCGAGGCGTAGGTCTCCACGTAATGCCAGTTCTCGCCGAGGAAGTAGCCGGCAAGGACGAAGATCGAATTCCAGATCAGGCTGCCCAGGGTGGTGTACAGAATGAACTGCAGGACGGGCATCCGCGACACACCTGCCGGTATCGATATGCCCGACCGCACCACCGGAATCATCCGACCGAAAAAAACTGCCGAGCGACCGTGACGGGTGAACCAATCCTCGGCCTTGGTGAGGTCGTCGGTTCCGACGAAGGGCATCTTGTCGACGATGGCGTACATGCGATCACGTCCGAGCTTGATGCCCAGCCAGTAGAGAACCAGCGCGCCGATCACCGATCCGGCCGTGGTCCAGAACAATGCGCCGAAGAGAGTCATGCCACCCCGAGATGCGGTGAACCCGGCGAGCGGCAGGATGATCTCGCTGGGCAACGGGGGGAAGAAATTCTCCGCAGCCACAGCGATGCCTGCTCCTGGACCGCCGATGGCCTCCATCAGACCGACTGCCCAGCCGGCGATTCCCCCGAGGTCCGTGTCCGATGCGGCAAGAGTGGAAGCGTCGTTCATGACCACGACTGTACGAAAACGATCACTGGCACGTCACTTCACCAGCGTGAACGCCGAGAAATTGAGACATATGGAACACTTGCGCGTGTGAACCGAGTCTCCCGAGTAGTGCCCGTTGTTGCCGCCGTCACCCTACTGCTGAGCGCCTGTGGGTCCTCCGACTCGGAGCAGACTCCTGCCACACCCAGCGCACCGGACGCATCGCCGTCGTCCGCAGAGGGTACGACCGCGGCGAGTTCGTCTGCTTCATCGGATGCCACCGTCTACGAGCTACCGGGCAGTGAGGTGTTCCCCGAGGGCATCACCGCCGCCGACGACACGTTCTACGTCACCTCCACCTCCGACGGCGCAGTGTTCCGCGGAACCGTCGGGTCCCCGGACGTTTCGGTGTTTCTGCCCGGTGGCGCGGACGGACGTACCGCAGCCGCAGGACTCGACGTGACCGATGACGACGATGGCGTCAACTATCTGGTGATCGCCGGCGGAGCCACCGGCAAGGTCTGGGTGTACGACGCCGGCTCGGCCGATTTGGTCGCCACCTTCACCAACGGCCTCGGCACCGACGCGACCTTCCTCAACGACGTTGCCATCGCCGACAACGGCGATGCCTACGTCACGGACTCGCGCAGCCCTGCGCTGTACCGCATACCCCGCGAGCAGATGACAGCCGGAACGCAGGACGGTCCGTTGGAGACGTTTGCGAGCTTCGACGGAACACCTTTCGCCTACGGAGAAGGCTTCAACGCGAACGGAATAGTCGAGAACGACGACGAATCGGCGTTGATCGTCGTGCAGTCCAGTACCGGCAACCTGTACCGCGTCGACAAGACCTCGAAAGAGGTCACGCAGGTCGATTTGGGCGGGGCGACGCTCACCAATGGTGACGGGCTCGAGATGGACGACGACACCCTGTATGTCGTCCGCAATCGAGACGGCCTCATCGCGAATGTCGACCTCGACGACGACGGCAGAACCGGAACCGTCACCGGGGAGATCACCGACGCATCGTTCGCCTACCCCACAACCGTTGCAGCAGTGGACGATCGACTTCTAGTTGTGAACAGTCAGTTCGACAAGCGCGGAGGCGAGCCCGTCGAGCCGTTCACCGTCAGTTCCGTCCCGGAGTAGAGCGGCTTCGCCCCACGTGCACGGAAACTCGTAGCAGAGACCGTGTGCTGTCTTGATACATGTGGGACACGGGTGTCTCGATACATGTGGGACACGATTCTAGGCTGCGGGGCGGTGGAGTTGTCCTTGGTAGCGCTTGTCGATGTTGAGGTGCAGGTGGCCGAGGACGTCTCCGCTGGCCGTGTAGGCGGTGACGTGGTTGCCGTCGCGTAGGACGGTCACGCGGGTGTAGGCGTGGGGTCGTCCGACGGAGATCGTGTGGTCGCCGACGGAGATCACGCCGGAGTCGGAGACGCGATGGGTGCCGACGGAGGCGTCGACCTGGGCGGGTAAATGCTGCGGGCCGCCGAGGGTCGCAGCGCGGTTCCATGCCTGCTGCGGGGGCATGTTCACGGCACTGTGGCGGCGGTCGGTGTTGTAGAACTTCTGGTATCGGTTGCATGATTTCTGTAGTTGAGCTGCGGTGGCGGGCCGGGTGGGTTGGTCGGTGAGCCAGTCTTTGAAGGTCCGGTGGTGGCGTTCGACTTTGCCGTTGGTCTGCGGGTGGTACGGGCTCGAGTGGATGAGGCGGGCACCGGAATCGGTGACGAATGCACTGAACTTCGAGCGGCCCTTCGATGCGGTTGCGCAGAACGCCATTCCGTTGTCGGACAACACTATTGCTGGCACACCATAATCGGTGAACGCTGTACCGATGGCGGCGATGGCACCGGCGGTGGTCTCGGCGTGGCAGACGTAGGTCGCGACGAGGGTGCGGGTGCAGTCGTCGAGGACTTCGAAGACGGTGGCTTTGCCGCCGCCGGCGAGTACGACTTCGGTGGCGTCGATCTGATAGCAGTCGCGGGGTTGGGCGTATTGGAATCGGCGGTAGGACGATTTGGGTCGCTTCTTCGGCTCCGGAATGACCAGCCCGTGTCGGGTGAGGATGTTGTTGATGGTGGATCTGGCTGGGATCTTCCAGCCTTTGCCGGCCCAATCGTGTTCGGCGGCAGGCTTTGTCAGTTCGTAGCGGATGTTGTCGGCACCGTTTTCGCGGCCCAATTCGCCGCGGAGCGCGATGATGTGGGCCTCGACAGTGTCGGGGGTGCGTGCCGGGCTCGAACGGGGTCGGCGGGAGTCGAGCTCCCACCGGCCCCGTTCTCGGATCCGGACGGCGTGGCGGTGTGCGGTACTGCGGGAGAGTCCGTGATCGACGCAGAAGCCGGACAGGCCTCGTTCGTCGAAGACGTCAGCTCCCTCGATGATCCATGCGGTCAAGGTGGCGTCGAGCAGGTTCATCCGGGCATCCGATCTGGCCATGGATTACTCCATAGCCGGTCACAGTGCCCCGCAGCATCACCACAGCCCGTGTGTCACATGTCCGTGGACATCTCGTGTCTCATATGTCCCCGGACTGAACACGTAGCAGAGACCGAGGTTTCGCGCACCACGATCGATCGGCGAGAACCGCTGTGCACGCGGTGCAACTGTGCGACGGTAGGCCACATGAAATCCGGCGCGCGCTTGGCTCCCGAAAAGATTGGCTCGATCATCGGAGCCGTTTTCGGACTGGTCTTCGTCTTCGTCAATTCGGATACGTTTCCGACGATCTTGACCGTCGGACTGCGCGTTGTAGCAGTGGTGGCATTGGTCGCTGTGCTTCTCGCGGTGTGGCGAGTCCCGCCGGCCCCCGCTCCGGAAGGCGGAGGTCGCGACGGCTTCGGCCGCGGGTACTGGGTTGTGGTGGCCGTCGAGGTGGTAGCGATCTTCGGCGGACTCGCGATCATCAACGGTCCACTCGATGCACCGCAGGCTGCGGTCGCGTGGATTTCGACGGTGGTCGGCCTGCATTTCGTCGCACTCGCTCTGGTGTGGAAGTTGCGTTTCTGCACCGGCCTCGGCGTGGCGTTGACCGCGCTCGGCGTACTTGCTCTGATTCTCGCCGCCGCCGGTGCCGCCGAGAGTTCGATCGACGCGATCGGTGCTGTGCTGCCTGGATTCTTGCTGCTCGGCTTCGCACTATGGGGGAGCAGCCGAGCCCTGGTCGGCAACACCCACCGATGAGCGGCTTTGCCGCACGTGCACGGAAATTCGGTGCAGAGACCGAATTTCTGTGCACCGCAATCACTCCGCGATGATGGCGTCGATCTGACCCAACGCCAGACTCATGCCCTCCTCCATGCCCATCTCGACCAGTTCCTCGAGTTGCTGCAGGGAGTCGAAGCGAGACCGGATGGTCATACGGGTTCTGCCGTCGACGTCCTCGAGAGTTGTCGTAGCGTGCGTCACCGGCATCGTCGACGACGGATTGCCGGAGTCATCGGCGAAACCGTCGTCGAAGGACAGCGATGTGGGTGCGGTAATGTCCGTGAAAAGCCACCAGCCAGCGGCCTTTTCGCCGTCCGGCCCGGACATGTAGTACGACGCTTTCCCACCCGGAACGAAGTCGTGGGTCACGAACGTTGCGGGCCACGTGGGCGGGCCCCACCATCGTTCGAGCTGACGTGGGTCTTCCCAGATCTGCCAAACACGTTCGATGTTGGCGTCGAACTCCGCGACCACGGTCATGGTCAAGTTTTCGGGATCCTTGTGGGAACTGATGAACGGCATGGTGTCATCCCTTCTTGTCTTCATCGAGAATGTCGTCGATCCGGTCGACTCGGTGTCGCCACATCTGCCCGTAAGCGTCGAGCAACGTGCGGGCCCGCGTGATCGCGTCGAGCTGAACTCGCACGATCTGCTCCCGTCCACGCTTGTGTTTGGTGACGACTGCGGCGCGTTCGAGAACCGCGACATGTTTCTGCACTGCGGCGAAACTCATGGCGTAGTGAGAAGCCAACTCGGATACGGACTGTTCACCGACAGTGACCTTCGCGACGATGTCGCGCCGCGTTCTGTCTGCGAAGGCTTGAAACAGCCGATCGACCTCGGCGCCACTCAACTCATCTACAACCATGTGGTTGTACGTTATTCGTGGCTCGCTTTCCCGTCAAGGTGTTTGTCGATTCGTCAGGCACCATGGAGCGTGGGCTGCCGGACGTGCAGTCCCGGAGGAGAGCGACGTGACTGTTCGACCAGCCAAGATGGGCGTTGTTCTGACTGTGCTTGGCGCGCTCGTTGTCGTGATCCTCGATCTCTACACCGCATGGCAGACGCCGGCGCATCTGCGGCGCACTATCAGTGAATACGGACTCGGCGCGCAGCAGTGGGTGTTCTCGACAGGGGTCGTCCTGCTCGCGATGGGCTCGGCACTCACCCTCGCGTCCGCGCTCAGGTATCGCCTCACTCGGCCCGGTTCGGCCAGTTCGATCCTGTTGACGCTATGGACCCTGGGGCTCGTCGCCGTCGTTGCGGTACCGAAACAGGACTGGTCGAACGACGCGTCGTCGAGCCTCGGAGGGACGATCCATCGTCTCGGAGCCGCAGTGGCGTTCGTGAGCATCCCGCTTGCCGTTTTCGTGTTCTCGCGCCCGTGGATTCGCGACCGGGTGTGGGCATTTCGAGCGCGAATCACGTTGGGCCTGAGTCTGCTGTCGGTCGTGACTCTGCTGCCCATTGTCTACGCGCTCGTTATCGGTGCCACCGGCCCACGTCCTTGGTACCGCGTCGTCACACTCGGATACGTGGAACGGGTGCTCGTCGTCGCCGAAGTGATCGCGCTGCTCTCACTGGCGCTGTGGGTGCGGGCGGCAGAACGACGGAGCCCTGCCTCGGTCGATCCGCTGCAGATCGAGGCCGAGCAGTCCTCCGTGTAAGGGAACCGATCGGGCTCGCCCCACGTCCAACCTTTCAGTGACGTCTATGTCGAGAGGTTGAACGTATGCGGGTGAGGGGTGGAGGCCGGCGCGCGGCGCTGTGTGCTGCTGCCCTGGTGTTGACCAGTTGTGCGGAGTCGACCCAGGGGAGTCCGGTGGCGAGTGAGGACTCCTCGACGGAATCGACGACGGGGGCGTTGGTACCGGGGGAGCCGTTCGATCCCTGCACCATCCCGAAGTCTGCGGTGACGGCAAGTGGGCTGGACGTGAGTACTGAGCGGCCGGATTTTGCGGGAATTACGACGTATCCGGGCTGGAAGAACTGCACCTGGGACGGTCTGGGCATGGACTCGTGGTACTACGTATCAGTAATGTCGTCTATCAACTCGATGGCCGAGTACCTAAGTAGTCCACAGAACGATCGACAGATTCCGGTAATGGTTGGGTCTCGCAATGCAGTCCAAATGCACGCGACATACCAAGGTGATCCACCTGATGGATGCGCCATAGCGATAGACGCAAGTGGAAACCTACTGCTCATAGTTCTGGACACAGTTGGATCAGAAGAGACGATGGGTGACCCATGTCAGGCGGCCAACAAGCATGCCGGCGAGCTAGAACCATTCCTGCCGAAATGATGGGGGAATAATTTGTCCGGGGAATCTACTGACTTGGCGGCCAACTTGGCTTACTGGCAATCTCTGCAGGAACAAGCAGCTGCTGGAGAACTGCACGTCGAGTCGGAAGTCGCTTCTGAATGCGACAAGGTGTGCGCAACGTATATTGCCGACCTGAACAAGATGCTCGAGATGACCAAGTCTCTTTCGTTTCCGGAGGCGTTCGGCGACTTACCCTCAGCTCAGATGCTCGGTGCCAAGTTCCATCGCCTTGCGGTCGGTGAAGAAGGTTCCGCACGCTTCGCGATCAAGCAGCAGATCGAGATCATCAAGACCATGCGAGAGTTCTTCGGACACTACTTCGCCAGTGTCGAGGCCACCGACGCCGATACCGCTGTGTCGGTCGAATCGCTGTCACCACCGCGATAGACGACAATTCCCGACGACCCACGTGCTCGGTCGTCGGGAATCGCAGATCGGAAAGCTGTGTCAGCGAGCGAGTTCCACTTCCGCTTCCTCGTCGACGAAGGGGTCGCCGTTTCGCGGAGCGTTGTACCGCTCGAGGTCGAGGATTCCCTCCCTCTTGGCGACGATGGTCGGCACCAGCGCCTGCCCGGTGACGTTCACCGCGGTGCGGCCCATATCGACGATCGGCTCCACTGCAAGCAGCAGACCAACGCCCGCCAATGGCAATCCCAGGGTCGACAGCGTGAGAGTGAGCATCACTGTGGCCCCGGTTGTGCCAGCCGTTGCGGCAGAACCGATCACAGAGACCACGATGATCAGCAGGTAATCGGTGATGGACAGATCGATGCCGTAGAACTGAGCGACGAACAGCGCGGCGATTGCGGGATAGATTGCTGCGCAACCATCCATCTTCGTCGTCGCCCCGAGCGGTACCGCGAACGACGCGTATTCACGCGGCACTCCGAGGTTGCGTTCGGTGACGCGCTCGGTGAGCGGCATGGTTCCGATCGACGAGCGAGATACGAAACCCAACTGCGTGGCCGGCCACACCCCCGAATAGAAGTTGCGCACCGAAAGACCATGAACGCGAACGATTACGGGATACACCACGAAGAACACCACGGCGAGGCCGACGTAGATCGAAACGGTGAACACGCCGAGCGAACCGATGGCGTCCCAGCCGTAGGTCGCAACCGCGTTGCCGATGAGTGCGGCGGTTCCGATCGGTGCCAAGCGGATGATCCACCACAGCACCTTCTGCACGATGGCCAGCAGCGAGGCGTTGAACGCGAGGAACGGCTCGGCCTTCTTGCCGACCTTCAACGCGGCGATCCCGATGGCCGCGGCGATGACCAGCAACTGCAGAATGTTGAAGCTCAACGATGTGGTCGCGGTACCGCTGTCGGCAACCGTCGTCTTCGCCCCGAGTGCCAGGAAGTTGTTGGGGACCAACCCGGTGAGGAACGACCACCAGGATCCGACACTGGACGGGTCCCCGGCCGATTCCGCTCCCGCGCTGGTGCGGGATCCCGGTTGTGCAACCAATCCGATCACGATGCCGATGATGACGGCGATGAAGGCGGTGATGGCAAACCACCACAGCGTCTGGATCGCCAGCCGGGCCGCATTGGTGACCTCACGAAGATTGGCGATCGAACTGACGATTGCGGTGAACACCAGCGGGATCACCGCGACGGTGAGGAGTTTGACGTAGCTCGAACCGATGGTCGACAGAGTGCCGACCAACCAGTTCTCGTTTCCGTCCGCAGCATCGGGCATGGATCGGGCGATCAGCCCAAATACGACTCCGAGGATGAGGCCGGCAACGATCTGTGGTCCGAACGCGGTTGCCCAGGTAGGGACACGGCGCGTTCGGGTAGCGCTGGGCGCAGACATGGATATGCCTTTCGAAAGAGACGAGTTGTCGACACAGGTGGACGACAGGAATGCGCGTCGGCCGATGGGCCGAACGTCAGGGATGCGGTCTAGAGAACCGTCAACAGGTAGCGCTGGCTTGCAGACGCAGGTCGACGTAGCGTCGAGAGGTCAGCAGCGGATTCACTGCTCGAACGGTACTCCGGGGTTTGCTGAAGCTTCCGAGCAGGGGCGGCTCTGAGGGTTCGCTCTGTGGAATCGCTGTGGAATCGGTATGGGTCTGCTGCGACGTCGATTGTGCGTCGTCTTCGTCGGTTAGTTTGAGGTCTCACGCAGTCGACGAAACGAGATCATGAGTACCGAACCGAAGCCCCGAGGGTTGGCCGGCCGGCTCGTCCGCGCCCTGTGTGCGGTCATCGCAGGTCTCGTCGCCATCGTTCTGGCATCGGCCGGCTGGGTTGCGTACGCGACGGCAGGAAAGGTGCACGACATCGACGATGCGCCTGACGCTCCCGTTGCCATTGTTCTCGGTGCGCAGGTGCGGGACGGCAAGCCGATGCGCTTCCTCGCCGGACGCCTCGACGCCGCGATCGCGTTGATGACAGCGGGAAAGATCAAAGCGATCTTGGTCTCCGGCGATGCAGACGGCAACTCCGGCAACGAAAGTGAAGCCATGACCGACTACCTGATCGAGCATGGCATCGATCCCGACGTGATCATCGGCGACGATCACGGCATCGATACCTACGACACCTGCATCCGGGCGAAAGAGACGTTCGGTGTCGAACGTGGACTCATCATCAGCCAGCCCCTGCACGTCTCACGTGCGGTGGCATTGTGCGAGGACATGGATCTGGAGATCGACGGAGTCACGGCCGACTGCATCGACTGCAATACGCTCGCGGTGGTTCGCAACTATGCGCGAGAGTTGTTGGCGCGTCCCAAAGCGGTACTGGATCTGTGGTCGGGACGTGATCCCGTCGTGGTCTCCCCGCCGGTCGATTCGCTCGCCACCATCACCGGTTCATGAGCGTGCCGAGAACGACCTGAACCAGCGACGAATTCTACTGTGACAAAACAGCTTTCAAGAACCGCTGCGTTCGCTCCTGCTGCGGATTGCTGAAAATATCCTCCGGTGGTCCTTCTTCGAGGATCTTTCCCTCGTCGAAGACGAGAACTCGGTCTGCGACGTCGCGGGCGAACCCCATCTCGTGCGTCACGATGAGCATCGTGATGTCGGTGGTCTCGGCGATCGTGCGGAGAACGTCGAGGACGTCGGCGACGAGTTCGGGATCCAGCGCAGATGTCACTTCGTCGAGGAGCAGGATGTCCGGATCCATGGCCAACGCTCGGGCGATCGCCACCCGCTGCTGCTGCCCGCCGGACAGCTTGTTCGGGTGGGCGTCTTCCTTGTCCGCCAACCCCACTGTCTGCAGCAGCTCGCGTGCACGCTCGGTGGCCTCGGCCTTGCTCTTGCCGAGCACATGAGTCGGAGCCTCGGTGATGTTCTGCAGCACAGTCATATTGGGAAACAGGTTGAACTGTTGGAAGACCATGCCGATGCGCGTGCGCACTTTCCGAAGGTGTTTCTCGGACGCGACGACGAGCTTGTCGCCCTTGCGCTGATGTGTCAGCGGCTCGTCCTCGATCCAGATGACACCGTCGTTGACCTTCTCGATGGTCATCAGCAGACGCAGAATTGTCGTCTTACCGGACCCGCTGGGCCCGATCAACGCGACGCGTTCGCCGCGGCGAACCTGGAAGTCGAGGTGATCGAGGACGACATGGTCGCCGAATTGCTTGACCACCTTGTCGAACTTGATCATCGGGGTGCCCGAATCGTCAGTAGGCAAGTGACTTCTCCAGTCTTCTGATGAGGATCGACGTCGGATAGCTCGCCAACAGGAAGATGACGCCGGCCAATGTGATCGGCTCGAGGTATTGGAACGTGCTCGCACCGTATTGCTGCGCTGCGGTGACCATCTCGACGACGGTGATGGCGAACAGGAACGGTGTGTCCTTGAACATCGAGATCGCGTAGTTGCCCAGTGCGGGTGTGGTGCTGCGTACCGCCTGCGGCAGCACCACTGCTCGCCACGTTCGGCTACTGGGGAGCGACAGCGCGCGTGCTGCTTCCCACTGCCCGGGTGGAACGGCGTCGATGCCCGCGCGGTACACCTCGGCCATATAGGTCGAGTAGTGAATGCCGAGGACGGCAATGCCGATCTGCAAGGCAGAGAACTGCGGCAGCAGGTAGTACGCGAACAGTAGCTGCACGATGAGCGGTGTCAGACGGATGAACTCGGTGACCATCCGCAGCGGAACGGTGACGAACTTCGGTCCCGAGTGCCGTACGACGGCGATCACGAGCCCCAAAGCCGCAGCAAGGACGAAGCCGAGCACGGTGGCCAACAAGGTGATCTTGAAACCTTCGAGCAGGAAGGGCAGGGCGTCACAGGCGCGTTCCCAGCTCCAGTCGACGCTCATCGACCCACCCCCACGTTCTGATCGACGCGTTCGGGCCTGAGCCGCAGAACTTCACGCATCGACGGCCCGGATCCCAAACGTCCCTTGGCTCGTATCTCCAGCAGGTTCATCAGCAGCGTCAGGGCGTAGGCGATGACGAAGTAGATGACAAGACCGACACCGAAGGCGAACAGAGTGTCGCCGGTGGTACGTCGCAGCTGTGTGATCTGGTACGTGAGATCCTGCAGCAGAACGAAACTGGCGAGCGCGCTGCCCTTGAGGAGCTGGATCAGCAAATTCGTCAGCGGTGGGATCATCTGGACCCAGGCCTGCGGGAACACGACACGATGCAGGCGTTGCCAGGGGGAAAAGTTCAGCGCGAGGGCGGCCTCCCACTGCGGCTTCGCGACGGCCGCGATGGAACCGCGCACCACCTCGGCACCGTAGGCACCGTAGTTGAGCCCGAGTGCGAGGATTCCGCAGAACATGGCCTCGAGCTGAAAACCCAACAGTGGCAGTACGTAGAACAGCCAGAACAACTGGACCAGAAGTGATGTGCCACGGAAGAATTCGACTACGAACCGAGCGGGTGCTCGTACGTACATGTGCCGGTTTCCGGCGGCCAGGCCCAGGGCCAAAGCGAGGCCGAAGGCGAGTGCCGCGCCGCCGAGGGTGAGATAGACGGTCGTGAGGATGCCTTCCTGGATTCGCGGCCACGAATCCAGGAAGGTCTCTATGTTCTCGTTCACGGGCGATCAGCCTGCAACAGCGATCAGCCCTCGCAGAGCATGGCGGTGGTCAGGCTCGGATCCGGCAGCTCCTCGGCGGTGAAGCCGAATTCGCCGACGATGTCGAGATACGCGTCGGTGTCCGAGGTGATCTTCGCGAGCTCCTCGTTGTACGCGTTCAGCAGTTCCTGATCGTCGGTGCGAAACACGGTGGCACCGGCTCCCACCTGCGGCTCACCGTCGATCTCGGCGACGAAGGACTCGGTGACGTCCACCGGCGCGTCGGGATTGTTCGTCTTCATCCAGTTCAGCGAGATTGCCGTCAGTGCAAAGACATCGGCGCGGCCCGAGGTGACGGCGTCCATGCCGTCCTGAGGTGCGGCTACCTGCTGAGTCGGAATGCCCAGCGCCTCTGCATAATCGGACTCGATCGCTCCGGTCATCGTGGCCAACCGCAGGCCGCTGTCGGCGACCGACTGCATGTCGGTCAAGCCTGCCGGATTACCTGTCGGAACCATCAGGGCCGTCGTGTAGTTGAATTCGGGGTCGCCGAAGGCAGCCTGCTCACAGCGCTGCGGAAGTATCGACATTCCGGCGCTCACCACGTCGAATCGATTGGCCTGCAGGCCTGGAATCAGTGCGCCGAAGTCTGCGTTGACTCCCTCGACGGTGTCGATGCCGAGGTTGCCGAAGATTTCGCGGTGCAAAGCGATTGTCGCACCGGTCAATTCGCCGTCTTCCTCGAAGCTGTACGGCGCTTCGCCGGCTACTCCTACGGTGATGGTGCCGGCGTCGCGCAGCGACTGCAGACGGTCGGCACCTTCGTCGGTGTTGGTGGAGGTGCATCCTGCGAGGCTGCCTGCGACGAGCGCGGCACCGGCGAGGGTGGTGACGATCTTCTTCTTCGAGCCTGTGTTCAGCACATTCTGTGCCATGCGTGGGGCCTTCCGGTTCTTTGACTGCGCTAGAACCGGACCTGCGCCGATGTGCCGGGGCTGGACACGCAACACTTCGGGCGGACCGGTTGCAGTCTTGTGTACTTCTCTGTGGGAGTTTCTTTGTCCGCACTTGAACGTAGCACGGTGATTTGCCAGAAACGGGGTGAATGACCAGCGCACAGTGTTGTCGCAGTCGTTGGTTCTGCGCGTATCGCCACCACAAAGCTTGATTTCCAACGATGGAAACGAATAGATAACGATGCGGAGTTCGAACGAATCGGGGTCGAACTACGCCGACGCTAGAGTGAGCACGCCCGGTTCGACGACTCAGCGGACCCGTGTTTTCAGGAGAAGTGAACACTTGAGCTGGATTCGCTTGAACGACGTTGCCAAGGGATACGACCAGAAGGTGATGTTGCGTGAGGTGTTCTTTCGCCTCGCCGACGGCGATCGCATCGGTCTGATCGGCCGCAACGGCACTGGCAAGACCACGTTGCTCCAGCTCCTTCTGGGACGGGAGACGCCGGATTCGGGAACCGTCGACGTCACCGAGGGCGCTCGCATCGGCTACTTCTCGCAGTTCTCCGAACTGGACGGCGAACGGAGCATCCAGGAGGAGCTGGACGCCCTCTTCGGCGCGGTCCACGAGATCGAGACGGAACTGGCCGAGGTGGAGGCAGCCCTCGGCGGAGACCTGGACGAGAAACAGATGTACAAGCTCGTCGACCGGCAAGCCGAATTGCTCGACGCCATGGAGAACAGCGGCGGCTGGACCTACCACCAACAGATCGACACTGTGCTGTCGATGCTGGGCTTCGATGCAGCGCGACGCGCACTGCCCGTCGACCGACTGTCGGGAGGCTGGCGCAACCGCGCGGCCCTGGCGAAGATCCTCATCGAGGCCCCGGACGTCCTGCTGCTCGACGAGCCGACGAACTTCCTCGATGTTGCCGGGATCGCGTGGCTCGAACGGTGGCTGCGCGATTTTCGCGGTGCGCTTCTCGTGGTCTCGCACGATCGCGCGTTCCTCGAACAGGTTGTCACCAGCATCGTCGAGATCGAGAACCACCACCTGCAGACCTACGACGGCAGCTACTCGGAATACGTTCAGCAGAAGCAGTTTCGACTCAAGAACCTCGAACGCGAGTTCAGCAACGAACAGCAACTGCTGGCCTACGAGCAGGAAGCCATCAGCGATCGCAAAGAAGCAGTGAAGAACCCCAGCGGGGTGCTCAAGCGCCGACTCGCGAACATCAAGAAGAGCAAGAGTCCGCGCCCGGTCGACACTGTGGTCACTGCAATTTACGGTGGATTACACGTGCACGACAACCTCGCGGAGATCGCGGGTATCTCCAAAAGCTATGGCGAGCAACGTCTTTTCGAGAACATCTCGTTCACCGTCCATCGTGGCGATCGAATTGCGATCACTGGGCCGAACGGATGCGGGAAGACCACGCTCGTCGATATCCTCGTCGGTGCCGAACAACCGGACAGCGGCAAGATCAAGTGGAAGACCAAGGCACCGTCGTTCATCTATTACAACCAGGTGCTCGAGGACCTCGACTTGGACGACACCGTCTCGCACTCCGTCAACGCGATGCCGGGCAGCCTCGCGCTGACCGCGACCAAGAAGGAAGTGCACCGCTTCCTGACCTTGCTGCAATTCTCCGAGCTCGACCTCAAGACCAAGATCGGCGTCCTGTCCGGTGGACAGAAAGCCCGCGTGGCGCTGGCGCAGTGTCTGCTGTTCGGTGCCGGAGTGATCGTGCTCGACGAGCCCACCAACCACCTCGACCTACCGAGCACTCAGGTGCTCGAGCGCGCGCTGATGGCGTTTCCCGGCGCGGTGATCTTGGTGAGCCACGACAGGTTCTTCGTCGAGAAGGTGGCGTTTCGGCAGTTGTCCTTCGATGGCACGGGCGGGGTCACCGAAATCGCCGGTGTGCAGATGGCGTGAGGTCTCTGTCTACCCGTTGATCTTGGACGCGGATGCGCCCCATTCCGCGTCGCGTAGTTCTTTCTTTCTGATCTTGCCGGTCGAGGTCTTCGGTAGTTCGACGATGAATTCGACTGCGCGGGGAGCTTTGTACGACGCGATGGACGATTTGACGTGCGCCACGAGCTCGGCCTCCGAGGCGTCCGCACTCGGTGCCAGCACCACGAAAGCTTTCGGTCGCTCGCCCCACTTGTCGTCCGGTACACCGATCACCGCGACGTCGGCGACGGCGGGGTGACTGGCCAGTGCCTGTTCCACCTCGATCGTCGAGATGTTCTCGCCGCCGGAGATGACGACGTCCTTGGCGCGATCGAGTAGCTGCACGTAGCCGTCGGGATGCATCACGCCCAGGTCGCCGGAATGGAACCAGCCGCCTGCGAAAGCTTCTGTCGTGCCGGCGGTGTCGTTGTAGTACCCCTTCATGACGTTGTTTCCGCGCATGACGATCTCGCCCATTTCGGTGCCGTCGGGTTCGACGTCGATCAGTACTCCACCTGGACCAGGCTTGTCGCGTACCACGCGTAGACGGTCGGCAGTGAGCATTCCGACTCCCTGCCGGGCCAAGCGCCGAGCCTGCTCATCGCCGTCGAGTTCGAGCCACTCCTGCTTGGCCTCGCACACCGAGTACGGGCCGTAGGTCTCGGTGAGTCCGTAGACGTGCACGAGCGTTGCGCCCAGCGCGCGAATCTTGCCGATGATCGTCGGGCTCGGGGGAGCCCCGGCCGTGACGATGGTGAGGGGGCGATCCAGTGCATGTGCCTGCGCAGCAGTGGCAAGAGTGGTCAACACGGTCGGTGCGCCGGCGAGGTGGTCGACGCCATCGTCGATGGCCGACCAGATCGCGTCGCCGCGCACACCGCGCAGACAGACGTGCGTGCCCGACGCGGCCGTGACCGCCCAGGTGGTGCACCACCCGTTGCAGTGGAACATGGGCAGCGTCCACAGATAGCGAGTGTCGATGTCGAAGCCCTGGTGGTGCAATTCTCCGAGCGAATTGAGGTAGGCACCGCGGTGGGTGTACATCACGCCCTTGGGTCGACCGGTGGTGCCCGAGGTGTAGTTGATCGTGATGGTCGAGGTCTCGTCGTCGACCTCCCACTCCAGCGGTTCGTCGGACCCTCGTTCCAGGAACGCGTCGTATCGCGTGGTGTGCGGCAGCTTGCCGTACGTGCCGTTCACCGAGGGGGTCTCGACGATCTCGGTGACCGAATCTGCGATGGGATCTGTTCCGAGTGCGGACAGCAGCGCCGAATCACCGACCAGCAGAACCGCGCCGGAGTGATCGCAGATGTAGCGAACTTCATCCGGTGAGAGCCGGGTGTTGAGTGCAACCAGAACGGCACCGGCCAGTGGCACCGCGTAGTGCGCGAACAACAGCTCTGCGGAATTGGAGGCGAGGTAGGCCACTCGATCTCCGTGGCCGACCCCCGACGCGCGCAGTGCATGCGCGAGCCGGGTGACATCGGCGGCGAACTGCTCGTAGGTGAACGTCCTGGGACCGTCCACCACGGCAGTCTTATGGGGGTGGACCTCCGCCGCGCGTTCGAGAAAGCGAAGTGGCGTCACGGGAGTATCCAGACCGGTCATGTGAGCCAATGTAGCGCGCGCTCACGAGGCCAGATCGGATTTGTCGATACGTTCGCGGCCACCGGTCAGGTCGGCGCGTTCGGCGGCGGCCCGGCCCGCAAGCCACCCCTGAGCATTGTCGCTACCGAACCTGATCGTCTTCGTCGACGGATAGCGGGCAGCGTAGACGCGGTCCACGGCATCGGATCGCTGCGCCATGATCGGCACCAGAGCCGATCCGTGTTCTTGCGTTGCCGCCGCAGTGGCGCGCTTGCGTGCGTCCTGCAATCGTTCACCGACTCGGTGGGCGTACGCGATCAGGAATGCGTGACGGAAGCTGCGGGTGCGCGAGTTCGCCGACTCACCGACCTCCTCGAGTGCGCGTGCCGATTGAACCAGCAACGAGGTGTACAGGAGTTCGCACAGGTCGAGGTCGACGGGCAGACCGATCACGGTGGCCAGCAAGTACTTCTTCTTCCACACTGTTCTGGCACCGTTCGCCTGACACACGCTGTGTAGCAGAAGCAGTTTGGCTTTCGAGTACGGATTGCTCACCATGATGCGACGACTGACGACATCATCGGTCAAGCTGCGAGAGTTCTCCGCATCGAGAAGCGCGCTGTCGATCGCATACCGCGTCATCAGGTCCTGGGCCTTGGCCGAGAATGCCTCGGCTTCGGCGGGGAACTGCGTCGACTCGGCCTTGGCCAGCAGCCCTCGAATCCTCCCGAGCATCTTGGAGTCCGCCGCCTTTCGCGGACCGGTAGGCGTCGTGCGTGATGTCCATCGAGTCGGAGAGGGCAGCAGTGTCTCGATGGGCAACAACCATGTTGCGCAACCGAGTACGAGAAGGAGGGTGTACCACGATTGCGTCGATGAACGTCGGTTGTACGAACGCCACCGCCGAAGACGGTCGGCAGAGGTTCCTCCTGCACACTCCACGTTCAGCTCGGACAATTGGTCTCGCCAGGAATCCGGAGCAAGGCTGTCCGCAGAAGTGCGCACCGCGTGGGCGCCGATAGCCTCGATCATCACCACCGCACCGTCCGCTCCGGCGCTCTGACGCGTGACGTGTACCAGTTCTGCCGGCTGCCAACCGTTCTCGAATGCCGTGTCGACAGCGTCGTCGAGTACTTTTGCCGCGCGATCGTGCACCGAATGCACGCGGCCGGTGCCGTCCACGGCGGACAGGCGTTCCGCGATCAGCTGGGTCATGTCCTTCGCCGACGACCCCAACTGGGCGAAACCGATCCCGCTGTCCAGCAATTCGTTCGGATCAGCGCTGTCTTTCGAGGTGGTTGCGCGCGAATACTTGAAAAAACTGTCCAGATCGATACGACTCATCGTCGTCCCCTCCACGTCCCCCGGTGTGGTCCCCGAACTTTTCGGTGAATCGCAGACTAGGGGAGGGGTACGACAAACTATTCGAACGTGTCAGCGAGGACTGAGCATCTGAAGCAGTTCTTCGACCGACGGCAGGCCGGGAATCACGGGAAGGTTCGGAACAGGGGCGGGCGCGGGCGGTGCCGTCAACTCGAGGTCGCCGAGCGTGGCCAAGACATCGTCGGTATTGGAGCGGCTCGGTCCGTAAGTATTGGATGCAACGACGAAATCAGCGCCGATCGACGCCGACGCGACCACGCTCGATCGGTCGTCGGCCCATCCCCACTTGCTACCGATCACGCCAGGCAACAGCGAGGTTCCCCAGTTCTGGGCAAACCCGTCCCGTGCCACGGGAGCGGCCGTGGCCATCCAGGCCAGAATCGGGCTGGCGGGATCGGTTCGCTTCTTCGCGGCCAAGAACCGCACGGTGTCGGCTGTGCTGGTGGACGAATTGCCCCAGAAGCCACCACGTGACGTCGACGTGAGTCCGAACTCCGCTGCAGTTGCACCAATTGCCTGAGGATATTTCCTGTCGAGTTCGGAGGCGGCCCCGTCGTCGCTGACCTGGACCATCCGTGCGGACAGGTCGCGGTCACGCGCAGAACCGTCGCCGAAGCGAACGATGTAATCGGCCATGTAGAGCTTGACCGTGGACAGTCCCGGACGGGGGGAATTGTCCTCGGCACTGCCTACGTATGTGCCTGTAGGTACGTGCTCGTACGAGATCGAGGTCCGGGATGGAACATCGGCCAGGTCAGCGGGTGTCGGCAGAGCCTGGGCGGGAGCCGCGCACGTCAAGGCCAGCGCAATACCGACAATTGGGACAGCGGCTCTCAGTGCGTTGCGACGTAGGCCCGGCATCTCGGTCTCCTCGAGGTGTAGGCCCGCCGCTGTTCGGTGGCCGATGGGTGAAGCTACCCCGATGGTAGACGGTTCAACCTCGCGCCGCCTTCTCGAGTTCTGAGGCCCTCGTCACCTGGATGAATGTGGCTTGGTTGCGGTCGGAGCGACTGGAAGGCGCATTGATCCCAACAAGAGGGCGACCAGTCAGGACCGGCGCAGCGTCGACAGCATTTCTCGCGATCGTCGTAACGGCCCTCGATTCGACGCGGCCGGCCAAGCGTCGGGCAACTTCAGCGGATCCGTGAGGTGACCGGCATTGAAGTCGGCGACCAGATGCCCGACGGTTTCCTGGGCGCACGACTTGTTGGTGCCGATGAATCCCGAGGGCCCGCGCTTGATCCAGCCGGTGACGTAGCTGCCGATCGAGGTCTGCCCACCGGGTTCCTGCAATACCCGGCCGCCGGTGTTGGGAATGATGCCGGCGAGATCGTCGAATGGAACCCCGGGCAGCGCGACACCGCGGTATCCGATGGAGGTGAGGACGAGGCCGGCGTCGATCGAGTCCATGTCACCTGTCGGGGTACTGCGCACTACGTCGTCGCCGTCCGCGGACAGGCCCATTCGCTCGAACTCGACGCCCGTCACCCGATCAGTGCCGAGGATTCGCGTCGGGGAGAGAAGGTACCGCAGTGTTATTCGTTTGCGGCCGTCGCGGTGCTCAGGTGACTCGTCGACGTGGCGGAGGAGTTGAAGCTTCTGAGCCACAGCGTGAGGTAGGTCGTCGGTAGCGGCGAGACGGGCAGTCACCGGGTCGAGTGCGAGTTCGCTGCTGTCGATGGCCAGGTCGATGTCCGGGACGGTGAGCAAGCCGGCGAACTCGGGGACGGTGAATGCAGACTGGGCCACGCCTCGGCGGCCGACCACGACAACCTCACGAATGGAGCTGCGCCGCAGGGCATCCAAGGCATGGGGGGCGATGTCGGTCTGGGCGAGCTCTTCCGGGTCCATGGTCAGGATGCGTGCGACATCGAGTGCCACGTTGCCGTTGCCGATGATGACGGCGCGCTCGTGCGATAGATCGAACATGCGGTGCGCGTGATCGGGGTGGCCGTTGTACCAGGCGACGAAGTCGGTTGCCGAACTGCGGCCCGGCAATTCGGCACCGGGGATACGAAGTTCACGGTCCGACGATGCGCCGACTGCGTAGATCACTGCGTGGTGGGTGTCCATCAAATCGTCATGGGTGATGTCCTTGCCGACCTCCATACCCAAGTGATAGGTGAATCCCTTTTGCGCGGAGATGGTCTCGAACAAGCGCGATACTTGACGCGTCTTCTGGTGGTCGGGCGCGACGCCGAGGCGAGCGAGGCCGTGTGGTTGCGGAAGTCTGTCGTAGACGTCGACTTGCACGCCCGGCTGCGTCAGCAGTTCGTCTGCCGCATACATGGCCGACGGGCCGGATCCTACGATCGCGACTCTGAGCGGCTGACGATCCCGCGAGACCGAGGCGGCCGGCGTGACCGGTGCCAGAATCGGCCGCGGTGGACGTTCCTGCTTGTAGAAATCAGCATTGATCGTCAGGAACGGCAGCTGCGCCTCGGTCAACTTCGCTTGCGGCACAATGGCATCGACCGGGCACGCCGAGACGCACGCACCGCAGTCGACGCACGACTGCGGATCGATGTGCAGCATCTCCGCCGTCAGGAAGTCCGGCTCGTCGGGGGTGGGGTGGATGCAGTTGACGGGGCACGCGAAGACGCACGACGCGTCGCTGCAACATGACTGGGTGACGACGTGGGGCATGAGGGTTCCTGACGGCGGGCGCTGCTGTACGGATAACTGGCGCGTGGGGTGTCGAGAGGGTTATGCGGCGAACTGACTCGAACTGCGATCGGGCTCGCTGCGGAAGCGTGACGCCTTGCCGTCGATTCCGCACAGTTTCCACATCAACTTGGCGGCGCGATTCATCATGCCGGTGTCGGTGGCCAACATGCGGACATCGCCGAAGTAATCCTGCAGGGCGTGCTGAGATTCCGGCGTGCCCCAGAAGAGGTCCTTCTTGACCTGCTTGGGGATGTCGAACTTGGTCCAGAACTTCTTCGGCGGAATGACGATCACGTCGCACAGAATGCGCATCGTGATCGGGAACGCGAGTGAAAGCAGGAACCGCCCGGCCTTGGACATCTTGGGGACTCGACGACGCAGCAATTGGTGCGCGAAAGAGATGTGGCGCGCTTCCTCGGCAACGTGGATAGCCATGACGCTCTGCATGATCGGGTGGATCTCGTCGCCGGATCGCAACACCGACTTCTGAATGTGGTCGATCGGTTCTTCGCCGGCGAGAACACCGACGAAGAACAGTTCGGGGAGCAATGTGGCGAACAGCGGGATGAACGGCGAGAGCATTTTCATCGGCCGACTCATGCCGGGGGCATCCGAATCGACCCGGTTGACCATCTCCTGGAACATCAGGGTGTGGTTGCACTCTTCGATGGATTCATGGGTGCAGTAGCGCGCCTCGGCCGAGCCGTTGGGCAGCGAGAACACGTACTGCATCATGCCGCGGATCAGGATGTTCTCGAACTGCAGACCGACCTTGGCTACGTTGGCCTGACGCCACATGCCGATTTCGATTTGCCGATCGAGCGGCAGTGCGCGGTACCAGTCGTGGCCGCCGATGGGGTCGGTCTTGGCCGGAAGCACCCAGCGGGGGTCGTTCGCGGGTACCGCGAACTTCTCGGACTTCCAGTCGATGTCGACGTAGGGATCGAAGTGCTTGTGCACCGAACCCTCGGACAGCAGGGTGAGGGTCTCGATGTACTGCTTGTCGTCCGCAGAGTCGGTGTCTACCGAAACGGACGTATTACCTGTCGTCAGTGTCATGGCTTCTCCAAACGTTGCGCGAACATGGGGTTAATGTAACCCGGGTTAACACAAAAGGGAAGCGCGTCGGTGAGGCCTTCTCGGTGAGCGTCCTATTGTTCGTCCGAACGCTCGTCGGATACCTCGGCCACTTCGTCGGTCTCGAACAGCTGCAGTTGGATCGCCGAGGGATCCACAACCTGCGTCACCTGCTCAGGAGTACTGCGCAGTACTTCGCGCAGGGCAGCCACGGCACGGGCCCAGTTGGCCGCTTCCCGATCCGCCTCATCGACGTCGCAGTGCTCGTCGCCCAGATCCGCCGCGACCGCCATCCCGCGCCACGACGCCTCCTGCTCGGCGCTGATTCGCAGGTAGGAGACCGCGACATCGCGATCGGACGAGCAACACTCGAGAACGGCCTGGAGATCGAGGGGATTGTCTTCCGACTCGGCCAGCAGGTCGACCAGTTCGAGTAGGCCGTCGGGAAAGTCGTCCGCGTCGACCGGGGGCGGCGTCGGCTCCCCGAGCGCACCACCGAAATCCTCGGCGAACTTGTCGTCGACCTGCTCCCATACGTGACTGAGCATGCGCACCGCCCACAGCAGGTGATCGGCGACGAAGGGTGACCCACTGACTCGAACCTGAGCGACGATGCAGTCCTGAACCAAGTGCAGCATCACATCGGGCAATTGCAGGTTGAGGTCGACCAGAAGTTCTGCCGCGCGAGTGCGGCCGGACACGGCATGAACCAACGTGGAATTGATTTCGACCACCGGTTCGGTGGGTTTGACCGAGACGTACGCGGTGCCGCCCACGAACCGCAACGGAATGTCGCCGTCCGGGTCGTGATCCGGCGGGAACCCGAACCACGGCTCGAGAGCGCGATCGACCAGTTGTTGGAGATGCTCTCTGCCCTTGGGTTGCACGCACAGTGGAACCACGGTGATATCGGGCTCGGTAGCCGTGAGGTCGAAACTCGGAACGTCGTAACGACCCGTGGCGCGGGAGCTCAGGAACGACGGATGCGGCAGGCCCCAGATGTCCCGGAACACCGTGACGGTCTTCTTCGCCAGATCATCGGACCACGACCGATTGCGATCCACGTGCGGTGCCGTCGGCTCGGAATCGACGGACACGCGAAAACCCAATGCACTCAAAGCTTCTCGCTGCTCGCCGGTGATGGCACGGCTGCTGTGCAGGTGTTCGTTCGCGGGAATCTCGCAGCGAACCATATCGAAATCCCAGGCATAGAACTGCACGCACGCGGCGGTGTCGGGAACGCCGTCGGTGGTGTCGTACCGCGACTCGATCACCAGCGCGTCGCCGTCGTGCATCGCGTTGACGTAGTCACCGAGCGCGCGCTGGAATTGCATCCAGGCGGCATCGACGTCGAAGTCGAACTCGAGTGAATCGCTCATGTCGGCTCCTTACCCAGATTGCGCTCTCGTGATGCGCACTCGATCACGCTAGCGGCGACCACCGACAGGGTCTCGGCGCTCGCGGGGGCGATCACGACTACGCCGGGTCCTCGGCCGAGTCGTGCAGTGAGGCGTCCTTCGGCAGCTCGTCGATCGCACCGAAGGGCAGCGCCTCGGCCACGCCGTCCAGCACGGCCGGGCGCAGTGCGTGCGGCACGGCCAACACTTCCTCGATCCTGACAAGGATGCCCTGTTCGATCAGCGATCGGACGCGATGATCGATCAACTGTGCCGTCCGCAAATCCTCGCCTTCGAGATCGGAGTAATCCTCGCCCTGGTTGTCGATCGGTAGTTCGTCGGTCATGGCGGCAAGCAGTGTTTGCACGGCGAACGTGTTGGCCAGCGACCGCGACACGTCGGGGTCGTCGGCGTCTCCGGACAGCTGCACGCGCACGTGCTCGGCGACCAACTCGTGCACGGTTTCTGCGCTCCGACCCGCCAGGGAATGTGCGTTGTCGCCCGGCTTCGCGGTGTCGCCGTCGATGCGAATCAATCCCGTCGCGATGGCCGTCGACCAGTAATCGATCGCAGCAATACCGTCACCGGACTCGGTAGCGTCGAATGGACTCGACCCTGCTGCGCCGAGCAGATGTGCATCGCTGGACACAGCGAGGCCGTCGGCGACCCGCGCGACGATGTCGTCCAACGCCGGCAACAGGGGCAACGACGAGATTGCCGACAGTTCTTGGGCCAGTGACACGTCGGGCAGGTCGATGTCGTCGGCGTCGAGCATGTCGGGCTCGTCACCTTGGAGGAAGTCCGACAGGTCCTCCATGCAGTGCGCGAAATCCTCGGGAGTGCCGTCCCACAGGTCGGTCTCGTCGAGAAAGGTCAGGTACTGCAGTGACGTGAGCACCAGATTGACCGCGGTATCCTCGGCCGTCTCCGACTCCTCCTGCAGGATGCGTTCCGCGGCGTCCACCAGCAGGTGCGCATCGGCAGGCTGCCATGCGCTGGGCGAGAAGCCGGGACGGGCTCCGGCGAGCTGGGTGAGCGTCGAGGAGACGAGCCGAGAGATGGCCTCCGATTGTTCCGACATCTCGCTCTCGTCCAGCCACTCGACGAACCCGTCGACCAGATCGGCGATGCGTTCTCTGTCGGTTCCGGTCGGAGCCGGTCGGGACTGCTGACGCCGTTGCCGGGCCTTGGTCTTCTCTGCACGTTTCTGTCCGCGGTTGGCAGGCCGCTTCGATCCCATGGACCCGAGCTTATCTGCTGGGATGTCCGGTTTCGCCGGTCCATGCCCTCAGCCGAGCAGGAACGTCGCAGCGGACGGCGGGAGCGTCCGGTTCGGCCGACGCCGATACAGCTCGGCGGGACGTCCGCCGCCCGCAGTCGTCGTCGTGCCCGTCCCCTCCAGTGAGGCCAGGACATGGCGGCGGAACGTGTCCTTCGGCAGCCGCCGATCGAACACGATCTCGTAGAGCTCCCGCAGTTCGAGGAGAGTGAACTCCTCGGCGATCAGCAGCGCGGGATCTACCTCGCGTGCGTAGCGTTCACGTAGTTCGAGCACGGCCTCGGTCACCATCTCGGCATGGTCGAAGGCGAGCGGCGACGACGGTCTGCCATTGTCTATCGTTGCGAATTCGGTTGTCGCCATCAGCGATCGGGCCGAAACGGCAGCGCTGTGGGCCATCGACAGAACCCATCCACGGTCGTCCCGATGCGGGGCGTCGAACATTCTCAGCTGGTGAAATTCGAGATCGACGATGCCTGCTTTGGTGCGTAACGCGCGGTCTGCAGCGTCGGCGAGCTTTTCCTCGGGTCGCAGAAACGTGCCCGGAAGCGCTGGGCCTCGTTCCGTGGGCACCACCACGACGTGCAATCGATTTTCGAGCACGGTCAAAACCGCCACATCGACTGCCACGGAGGGGCGGGGGTAGTCGGTCAACGCGTTGCCATCTCGGTCTCGCCATGTCATGCCTTGCATCTTAGCGCGAATGTGATCTATGGTTAGCGCAACAACGATCTAAGGGGTTTGGCATGCAGTTGACGGATGTGCAGCGCGATCGAGCGAAGGGCGTGCTCCTCGGAACGGCAGTGGGCGACGCCTTGGGCGCGGGATACGAGTTCGGGTATCCCTCTGCCGACACGGCGATCGACATGATCGGCGGCGGCCAATTTCACTGGGCTCCGGGGGAATGGACCGACGACACCTCGATGGCGCTGTGTGTCGCTCGGGCATTGGAAACCGGCGGAGACGTCGACGAGATCGCCGAGAATTTTCGCGGTTGGTTCGCGCAGAACCCTCCCGACGTGGGAAACCAAACCCGCGCCGTGCTGTCGCAGCTCACACGCGATGGCGCGGACATGACCGCGGCGGCGGCCTCGTTGCCGGGACGCACCGGTGGCAACGGATCGCTCATGCGTACCGCGCCCGTCGCGCTGGCCTACCTAGGCGATGCGGCCGGTTGTACAGCGGCGGCCGCGCGGATCAGCGACCTCACACATGCCGATCCACGCGCCCGTGAGGCGTGCCAGTTGTGGAGTCACGCTATTCGATACGCAGTTCGCCGCGGTACCTACGACGGCGTCACCGAGTTCCTCGACGAGGCGACGCGCGAGGTGCGGGACTACTGGCAGCCGCTGATTCGTCAGGCAGAGGTGGGCGAGCCTGCCGACTTCCCCAACAATGGCTGGGTGGTGCATGCGCTGCAGACCGCGTGGTGGGCAATCCATCGCAGTGTCGACGCAGAACGGCCCCTGCCGGCCGCTCTCGAAAGATGCGTACGGGCGGGCGGTGACACCGACACCACAGCGGCCATTGCCGGCGGACTTCTCGGAGCGCGCTGGGGAGCATCGGCGGTGCCGAGTGAGTGGCGCGACGTCGTTCACGGCTACCCCGGTGTCCGTGCCGACGACCTCGATCGAATTACCTCGAACATCATTGCACGAGAGGAGCTCTCATGACCGTCATCGACATCGTTCAGGGTGACATCACGGATGTGACCGCCGGCGCGATCGTCAACGCCGCCAACACGCGACTACTCGGCGGCGGCGGCGTGGACGGTGCTATCCACCGAGCGGGTGGGCCGACCATCCTGGCGGAATGCAAGGCACTGCGGGCAACCACCTTGCCGTACGGCCTCACAGTAGGCGCGGCCGTCGCAACCACCGCAGGCCGGCTACGTGCCGACTATGTCATCCACACCGTCGGTCCGCGATACTCCCGGCACGAGGACAGGTCCGAACTGCTGCGGTCGTGCTACGCCCGCAGTCTTGCTCTCGCAGCGTCGATGAATCTGACGTCCATCGCGTTTCCTCTGATCTCCGGCGGATCATTCGGATGGCCGATGCACGACGCAGTCACTCAACAGGTGCTGGCGGTGAAAGCTGCGCGGCCGTCCGTCGACCTCGTCATGCTGGTGGCGTACTCCCACGAGAGCGCGAACCTGACGCGGCGGTTGGTGGGTTGACGGTCAGTAGTGCTCTCGAAAGCCGCCGATTGCCGTAATGGAATTGCCATCGGGATCGGTGACCGTCGAAAGTCTGACCCCCTTGTTCGCTTCGACGATGTTGCCGAAGACGATGCCGCGTGAACGAGCGTCGTCGACGAACGACTCCAGATCGTCGACGGCAACGTTGAACTGCGACGACCCTGCTCGATCGGGATCGACTGTCACCTGCACCCATGCAGTGAGGGCGACCTGCCACTCCACCAGGCTCGGCATCGGATTGTTGTCTGCAGGCCGATCGAACAGCCGCTCGTACCAGTCGGAGGCCGAGTCGATCTCGCGCACCGCCACCACTGCCATTACATGGGTGAACATTCCATTCTCCTTCTTGTCGACACGGGTTCGCGAATACTGACCGGGATCAGCGTCCGGATTCATCGCGCAGAACTTGTCGGAGGCTCGAGTAGGGTCGTCATCAGTCCGAGATCGGGCACCGATACGAGCAGGCAGGGGACCGCAACGGTGTTGACGCTCCACCGCGCGGAACGCGCCGGGACACTCGCGGCGGCACTCGCAGACATTCTTTCCGAGCCGCTGGACGATCCATTCGTTCCCGAGATCGTGTCGGTGCCCGCCAAGGGCGTCGAGCGGTGGCTGACGCAACGACTGTCGAGCACGCTCGGCGGTACCGATGGCGACGGAATCGCCGCGAACATCGAATTTCCGAGTCCGGCGAGGTTGGTTTCGCACGCCATCGGTGCGGTCGACGGCATCGATCCGGACGACGATCCCTGGGCGACGGGACGGGTGCTCTGGACGGCGCTGAACGTCATCGACGAGTGCCGCACCGAACCGTGGGCCGCTGTGCTGGACGAACACCTGGGTGCCAGGATCGAGGATCACCGTGCGGGACGTCGTTGGTCCACGGCGTCGCACGTGGCAGAACTGTTCCGCGCCTACGGGTCTCAACGCCCCCAGATGCTGCGAGACTGGTTCGCCGGTCGATTCTCCGACGGGCTCGGCGGCGACCTGGACGACGATCTGCTGTGGCAACCACGAGTGTGGAATCTGATGCGGGAGCGGATCGGCAGTCCGAGCCCCGCCGAGCGGCTGCCCGAGACGTGCGCTCGCTTGCGGGATGCGCCGGAATCGGTGGAGCTACCGAACCGATTGTCGGTGTTCGGTCCCACCCGGTTGACGACCGACCAGCTCGAAGTACTCGGGGCGCTCTCCGAGCATCGCGAGGTACACATCTGGGTGCCGCATCCCAGTCCGGCTATGTGGAGCGCCCTCGAGGACATTCCTTCTGTGACGCGTCGACGAGACGACGCGTCCGCCCTGTCCGTCGAGCATCCGCTGTTGGCCAGTCTCTCGCGAGACGTGCGAGAACTGCAGGCCATCGCCGGATCGGTCGCAACGCGGTCCGTCCACCACTGGGGTCCCGAGAGTGCGAACAGTCTGCTCGGCCGAATCCAATCGGACATCGCCGCCGACGTTTTGCCCACCCCCGCCCGCGACACCGACGGACCGACGACGTCTGCTGACGGCACGGTGCAGATTCATTCCTGTCACGGACCCGCCCGGCAGGTCGAGGTTCTGCGTGAGTCGCTGCTGCATCTTTTTGCCGACGACCCGACGCTCGAACCCCGGGACGTCTTGGTGATGTGCCCGGATGTCGAGACCTATGCCCCGTTGATTCGGGCGAATTTCGGGCAGGCGGCGCTGGTGCATCCGGGTCATCGACTGCGGGTGCGACTCGCCGATCGAGGGTTGCGCCGCACCAACCCCGTACTCGACGTCATTGCCACCGTTCTCGAATTCTCCGAGGGCCGAGTGACGGCGAGTGAGCTCCTCGACTTCGCCGCGAGCGGCCCGGTTCGCGAGAAGTTCGCCTTCGACGACGACGAACTCGAACGGCTACGTGAATGGGTGACTGCCTCCGGTGCTCGTTGGGGCCTGACGGTACGACAGCGAGAAGCATTCGGCTTGAACGGTTTTCGTCAGAACACCTTCAAGGCCGCTCTCGACCGTATCCTCCTGGGCGTTGCCGCAGACGAGACTCGCAACGAATATCTCGACCTCGCCCTGCCTCTCGACGATGTGGACAGCAACGACATCACACTCGCCGGCCGCTTCGCCGAACTGGTCGATCGTCTCGCGTCGGTACTGCGCGCTCTTGCCGGACCGGCGTCGGTGACCGACTGGACGCGTCAACTGGGCCGCGCCCTCGACCTGCTCGCCGACGTACCGATCGCCGATGAATGGCAACTGGCACAAGCACATCGAGAGATCGCCGACGCCACCGAACACGGCGGCACGGCCGAGCTACGTCTCGCGGACGTGCGCGCCATGCTGGCCGGTAGGTTGGCCGGCCGGCCCACTCGAGCGAATTTCCGGACCGGCGAACTGACCGTCTGCACCATGGTTCCGATGCGATCGGTACCGCACCGAGTGGTGGTGCTCCTCGGACTCGACGACGAGGTGTTCCCGCGAGTCGGCAGTATCGACGGCGACGACATTCTCGCTCGTGACCCTGCCCTCGGGGAACGAGACACGCGCAGCGAGGATCGGCAGTTGCTGCTCGACGCGGTGATGTCCGCCGAAGAAAAGCTGTTGCTGTTCTACACCGGAGCCGACCCCGTGGACGGCTCGGTCAAGCCGCCGGCAATCCCGCTGCGGGAACTGATGGACGTACTCGACGTCACCGCGGGCGGAAGCGTCGAACGTCGGCATCCGCTGCAGCCGTTCGATCCCCACAACTTCGAAGTCGAGCGGCCGTTCAGCTTCGACACCGTCGCTTTGGCTGGAGCAGTGTCGCAGCAACGGCCCCCGCGCCCGGTGCCCCCCTTTCTTCCGGACGCGCTACCGCCGGCAGACCGAGGGGATGTGGAACTGGCCGAACTGATCGCGTTCGTGGAGAACCCCGTTCAGGCATTTCTACGGCAGCGGTTGGGCTTTCGCGTTCCCGAGCTCGAAGACGACCTCGCCGACAGTTTGGACATCGAGCTGGATCCGTTGTCTCGGTGGAACATCGGTGATCGGATGCTTGCCGCGGTGCTGGCAGGCGGAGCAATCGGTGAATTCGCCGACGCCGAGTGGAGACGCGGCACGCTGCCGCCGTTTCATCAGGGCCGCCGCGAGATGTCCGACATCAGGCAGATCGTCGGCATCATCGCCGACGCCGCCGCGCCGTTCCACGCCGGCCCGGCCGAGACCACCGACGTCGCGGTCGATCTCGGTGGCGGACGCCGCCTGACGGGTACGGTCACAGGATTCCACGGCCGCGTTCTGGCACGTTCCTCCTATTCACGTCTGGCCCCCAAACATCGATTGGCCGCCTGGGTGCGGTTGCTGGCCGTGGCCGCATCCGAGCCGGGGGAGTGGAGCGCCGTGACCATCGGACGCGCGAGCGGCATTCGCCCGCCTCGTCGATCTCGACTGACGTCGCCGCACGATCCCACTGCCACCCTCCGTGAGCTGGTGGATCTCCGTGATCGTGGATTGGCGTCGCCGCTACCGATATCGACCGGTACTGCAGCGGCGTACGCGGAGAAGCGGTTCGGCGGCGGGTCCGTCGATGACGGCTACGACTCCGCCACCTGGGCGTGGCGAGGCGACTTCGGTGACGGGACCGATCGATCGCTGCGGTACGTGTACGGCCCGGCTGTGTCTTTCCAGACGCTGCTGTCCGCGCCACCACTTGCCGACGAGACCTCACCGTCGAACGAGACGAGCCGCTTCGGAATTCTGGCTCGCACGCTCTGGGATCCGCTGCTGACGGCCGAGAACATGGGGAATGCATGACTGTCACTCACGGATTCGATCTTCTCGGTCCGATGCCTACCGGAACCACCGTGCTCCAAGCCAGCGCCGGTACCGGCAAGACATATGCGATCGTCGGATTGGCCGCGCGTTACATCGCCGAGGGCATCGCCGAGATCTCGGACCTGCTTCTGGTCACGTTCAGCCGGGCCGCGACCCAGGAACTTCGCGATCGCACCCGCAGCAGGTTCGCCTCGATCGCTGGGCACCTCGTCGACCCGGCGGCCGCGCGTGCAGCAGCAGATCCGTTGGTGGCGTTTCTGGCCTCGGCCGACGACGAAGAGGTAGACCGCCGCCGAAAGAGATTGCGGAAAGCGTTGTCGGACTTCGATGCCGGTACGATCGTCACCACCCACAGCTTCTGTCAGCGCATGCTCGACGGGCTCGGCATCGCGGGCGAGCGCGAACCCGAATCGACATTCGTGGAATCGGTGTCCGATCTGCTCGAGCAGGTCGTGGACGATTTGTACCTCCAGATGTTCAGCGGAGACGACGAGGCACCGGCATTCAGCAGGCGGGATGCTCAGCAGTTGGCGTCGGCGGCCGTGGGTGACCCACAGTCGATTCTGTATCCCGACACCGACGACCTCGACGGTGACAACCGCGAGTCCGCTCTACGCGTACGGTTCGCCCGGGAAGCGCGCCGGGAGGTCGAACGTCGCAAACGCCTGCTCGGTGTGCGTGACTACAACGATCTTCTGGGACTACTGCATTCGGTGTTGTCCGACCCGGTGCACGGCGAGGCCGCCTGCGTGCGAGTGCGAGACCGCTTCCGCGTCGTATTGATCGACGAGTTCCAAGACACCGATCCGATGCAATGGGACATTCTGCGGAGGGCTTTTCACGGTTGGACGACGCTCATCCTGGTCGGTGATCCGAAACAGGCGATCTATGCGTTCCGCGGAGCCGAAGTGCTCAGCTACCTCGACGCGGTGGAATCTGCGGACCATCTGTCCGAGCTGACCGCCAACTGGCGAAGCGATTCCGGACTGCTCGACGCGCTGGATCATCTGTATGGCGGCGCAGCACTCGGACACGACGACATCGTGGTTCACCGCGTCGAAGCGCGTAATCCACCGTCGCGGATGGTCGGACACCCCCCGCTGCGGCTGCGCTATCTCCCTCGAACCGGCGCAGGTCCACTGCGGCAGGGGTTTCCGGCCGTCGATCGACTTCGTTCCAAGGTCGCGGCCGATGTTGCGGCAGACATCGTCGAGCTGCTGTCGGGCAACGCCACCATCGACCGACCGGACGGCCCCCGTGTCATCGAACCGCGGGACGTCGCCGTGCTGACCCGAACCACCAAGCAGGTGGGGCTGATCAGAGACGCACTCGACGCAGTGGGCGTTCCGTCGGTGGTGTCGAGCAGCACCAGTGTGTTCGGCACCGAGAGTGCCCGGCACTGGTTGTGGCTGCTCCAGGCAATCGAGCAACCGCACCGCACCGACCGCGTTCGTCTTGCTGCCCTGACACCGTTGCTCGGGTGGACTGCCGTTCAGCTCGACTCTGGAGCCGAGGACGCCCTGTCCCAGGTCAGCAGTCGACTGCGTGAGTATTCGATGCTCTTCGACGAGGCCGGCTTCGCCGCGGTGTTCGAGCGGGTGTCGGCCCAATCCGGACTCGATGCCCGGCTGCTTGCGGTCGAAGCAGGCGAACGGACCATGACCGATCTGCGGCACATCGCCCAATTGCTCAATCGTGCAGCGGTATCGGAGTCGTTCGGAATCACCGCACTCACTCGTTGGTTGACCGACCGCATCAAGGAGCCGGCAGCCGGTGGGGCGAGCGACCGCAGCCGACGACTCGACAGTGATTCCGCCGCAGTGCAGATCATGACGACACACAGCAGCAAGGGCCTGGAATTCCCCATCGTCTACCTGCCGTACGCCTGGGACGCTATGTATTTCAGCAAGCCGTCGACACTGTTGCTGCACGAGAACGGCGATCGAATTCGGGACGTCGGCGGCCCGTCCGGGGTCGGCTACGCGGCCAGAAAGATGATCAACGATCAGGAGGAAGCGGGCGAGGACTTGCGGCTGCTGTACGTCGGCCTCACCCGAGCCGAGAGCCAGATGGTGCTGTGGTGGGCACCGGGCCGCAACACCACGACGTCCTCACTGCATCGCATGCTGTTCGGGCGTATTCCCGGGATTCCCCAGCCGGAGCCATCGTACAAGGTGCTCGACGATGCGACCACCGAGAACCGGCTCCAATCCTGGGTCGGTTCCGCCGCCGACATCATCTCCATCGAACCGGTGGGCCCCGGTGCACCGTCCACGCGGCCATGGATTCGGCCCGACGAACCTCTCGTCGACGTTGCCGCCGCGAGATTCGATCGAACTCTCGATCTGCTGTGGCGTCGAACGTCTTACTCCGCGTTGACCGCTCACGCCTACGACGCGGCACCGGCTCAACCGGAGGTAGGGGTGACGAGCGAAGCCGAGCATCCCGAGAAGACCGACGAGCCGGCCGAACCCCCTTCCAGCAGTGACTACCCCGAGGATCCGCGGTTGGAGGGCATCGCGTCCCCGATGAACGGTATGCCGGCGGGGGCCGCATTCGGAACGCTCGTGCACGAGGCGCTCGAACACGTCGACACCTCGGCACCCGACTTGCTCGCCGAACTCGAGCTTCGCTGCAGCGCGGCGGTCGCGTCGCGCATGGCCGAGGTCGATCCGACAGAGTTGGCCGCAGCCCTTCTGCCGGTGATGCACACGCCGCTGGGATTCGGGACTCTTGCCGACATCGCGCCCTCCGACCATCTGGCAGAGCTGGACTTCGAGCTTCCTCTGGCCGGCGGCGACGATCCGGTGGCAGCGACGGTCACCCTGAAAGCTGTTGCGCAGCTGATGCGTCGGCACCTCGAGGTGGACGATCCGCTTGCTTCCTATCCTGATCTGCTTGCCGGTATAGAGGGAACACCGCTGCGCGGCTTCCTCACCGGAAGCATCGACTCGGTTCTACGAGTGCCCGGATCGCGCTACGTCGTGGTGGATTACAAGACCAACAGGCTCGCCCGAGGCGACCTGACGACAGGCAACTTCACCCGCGAGAAGATGGCTCAGGAGATGATGCGCTCGCACTATCCCCTGCAGGCCATCCTGTATGCCGTTGCGCTGCACAGGTATCTGCGGTGGCGTCAACCGGGATACGACCCGCAGAAACACCTCGGCGGGATTCGATACCTGTTCGTGCGAGGCATGGTGGGGCCACAGACTCCGGCCGGCTGCGGCGTATTCGACTGGAACCCGTCCGCAGCGCTGGTGGTCGAGCTGTCGGATCTGCTCGCCGGAAAGGTGACGCGATGACCAGCGTGACGACCGCATTGCGCGGGGACGGCCTTCTGCGAACGTTCAACGATGCCGGTGTGCTCACGGCTGCCGACGTGCACGTTGCATTGCGTCTGGGTGCGCTGGCCGGGGAGTCCTCGCAGCAGGTGCTGCTGGCCGCTGCGTTGACGGTGCGCGCTGTGCGTTCGGGGTCGGTGTGCCTGGATTTGCGACGGCTGCGTGATGTGACGGTCGACGAGGATTCCGAGGTGGACCCGGCCGCGCTACCGTGGCCGGATCTCACAGAGGTCCTCGGTGCGCTGAGGGTCAGTCCGCTGGTCGTCGGTAGCTCGAACGGGCCGTTGACGCCGCTGAAACTCGTCGACACCGATGACGGCGAACTGCTGTATCTGGACCGATATCACCTGCAGGAGAGCCTGGTTCGTGACACGCTCGAGCAGCGGTCGCAGTCCCATCCAGCCGCTCACGCCGCCGGAATCGGGGCCGCTCTTGCCGAACTGTTCGTCGACGAATCGGGTGTACCCACTGTTGCCCCCGATCGACAGCGGATAGCCGCGGCCCTGGCGGCAACGCACTGGACCACAGTGATCGCAGGTGGACCGGGAACCGGCAAAACCCATACGGTGGCTCGAATTCTGGCGCTGCTCGTCCGTGAACACGGAAGCGATCTGCGCATCGGCTTGGCCGCGCCCACCGGCAAAGCCGCCGCCCGACTGCAGGAATCGGTATCCGAACAAGCGGCGCTCCTCGGACTGCCTGCAGACCTGAAGGCCATGACACTGCACCGACTTCTCGGCTGGAAGCCCGGGAGTAAGACGAGGTTCCGGCACGACTCCGAGAATCGCCTGCCCTACGACGTGATCGTCGTGGACGAAACCTCGATGGTGTCGTTGACGATGATGTGTCGACTGCTCGAAGCGGTTCGCCCCGAATCACGTTTGATCCTCGTCGGTGACCCGGACCAGTTGACGTCCGTGGATGCAGGTGCGGTGCTGGCGGACCTCGTGGCGCGGCCTGTCACCGGCAGCGAGAACCCGGTGTTGACGCAACTCGTCGACGAGGATTTCACCGCCGCCGAGGACCCGGAGGAGTCCGCCCTGAGTCCGTTCGAGCGAGACCGGCTGCGCGGCGGCGTCGTTCGGCTCAGCCGAGGCCGACGGTTCGGCGGGGCCATCGCCCGGCTGGCCGTAGCCGTGCGAGACGGGCGGGGCGACGACGTGATGGCGCTGCTCGAGTCCGGCGCAGAACAGATTTCTTTCCACGGGCCCGAGGATGTGGATGCGTTGCGGTCCGACGTGATCCATACCGCAGCCGAGGTCACCGCCGCCGCAGCTGCGGGGGATGCCACCGGTGCACTACTCGGTCTGGAGAAGCATCGCCTGCTGTGCGCGCACCGTGAAGGTCGATGGGGCGTCGCGCGGTGGGATCGCCAGGCGATGGAGTGGGTGGGAGAGAGCAGTGGAACGTTTTTCGATCCAGCACTGTGGTACCCCGGTCAGCCGTTGTTGGTGACGGCGAACGATCACGAAGCGCGAATCTACAACGGCGACACAGGCGTTGTGGTGTCGGGAGACGACGGGACCCCGATGGCAGCGTTCGCACGAGGGCGTGGCCATGTGCTGATTCACCCGAACGTGCTCTCGTCGGTTCACACGGTGTACGCGATGACGATCCACCGCAGCCAGGGCAGTCAATACGACACCGTCTCGGTGCTTCTCCCTGCCGAGGCTTCGACCTTGCTGACCCGAGAGTTGCTGTACACGGCCATCACTCGCGCACGTAACCATGTGCGGGTGATCGGCACCGAGGATGCCATTCGCGCGGGCGTCGAGCGACAGGTGTTGCGGGCGAGCGGTCTGCGTCGAAAGATTCGGTAGCGTAGCTCAGCTGCACGCGTGCCGGGTCGCATGCAGTGCGGCATCGATGCTGCGTACGACCGAAAGCCACGTCCGGGCCAGATTCGACCACACCGCCGCCGAATCGTCCCGACCTGACCCGACGGAGCGACGGGCCCGGCCGGCCGCCGAGCGGTGCAGGGTCACGGCACGAGCCTTCAGATCGTCCAGATCACTGTCGATACACACGGATGTGACGGTGTGGGCGTCGACACGGCGACCGACCAACTGGCACAGGGCCTGCAGCGAGCGCAGCTCGGCAGGGACGTTGGGAGGCGTCTCCGAGGAGTCTTCGGTCGCGGTGGATTGGGGGAGCAGTCCCCGCTGCAGGTCCACCGGACCGGATGACAGCCCGTCGGCTGCGACGCCCCAGGCGCTGAGGAACGAGGGGTGGGGCACGTTCCAGATCTCGCGGAAGGCGGACGTGATCAGCTCGGCAACGAGCGCCGCATCGGTTCGCACGTCGGTTCGAGTGAGATCGATGATCGATCCGTCGGCGACCGGCTTACCGAGATTCAGCCAACCGAATTCTGCCAATCGAACATCCATCACCGCCGTGTCCGGAGCGTGCGGGTACAGCAGCGACGGAACGGCAGCAACGCTGACCAGCACTCCGGTGTCGGTCGATGCCACATCGATGTACGGCCGCAAGCCGCGCTCGCCGGGACTGGCTTGAGCAGCCGTGACCGTGATGTAGTCCTGACTCGGCAGCGACCGGAGGCACGCGTGCAGATTGCTGGTGAACGTGGCCCACGCGAGCGCGGTGGTGGAGTCGAAATGGCCGTTCTGCAGTGCGTTCACGGTGCGAACCCTCTTCTCGGACGAGAACTGATGCCTGTGGGTTCAGACGGTAGCGAGGGGGTCCGACAAGAACGCGAGCGTCAGTACACGTCCCGCAGGTATCGCTTGGATTGCTTGAGTTCGTTGACGTAGTCCTCGGCGGCATCGGGGGAGCGGTCGCCGTGCTCGGCGACGATCTCGTGCAGTGCCTCGTCGACGCCTTTGGACATCCGCGCCGCGTCACCGCAGACATAGAAGTGCGCGCCTGCCTCGAGCCAGCCGTACAGCTGCTTGCCTGCCTCGAGCATGCGGTGCTGAACGTAGATCTTCTCGTGCTGATCGCGGGAGAACGCCAGATCGAGTCGAGTGAGCAGACCGTTGCGCTCGAAATCGACGAGCTCGTCCTCGTAGAGAAAGTCGCTCGACCGATGCTGATCCCCGAAGAACAGCCAGTTGTCTCCGGTGGCCCCACGCGCGCGCCGCTCGTGCAGGAATGCTCGAAACGGTGCCACTCCGGTTCCCGGCCCGATCATGATGATCGGGGTGTCGTCGGCAGGCAGACGGAAGGACTTGTTGGGCGACAGGAACACACCTGCCTCGTGGCCGTTGCCGATTCGATCGGCGAGGTACGTCGAGCAGACACCGCCGCGGTCGCGCTCGGCCGACCGATATCGGACGGTGGACACCGTCAGATGGACGGTGCCTTCGTGGGCGATCGGCGACGACGAGATCGAGTAGACGCGATGTTGCAGCGGACGCAGTAAACCGAGAAATTCGGCGGGGTCGAGTGCGCGAGTTCGATCGAGATCGAGGACATCGACCACGTCGCGACCCCACGTCCAGGCATCGAACGACGCTCGGTCGCCGTTCTGCAGGATGTGATCGAGTTCGGCGTCGCCCGCGCGTTCGGCCACGGACTCGATCAGATCCATCGACGGGATTCCGATCTCGTATTCCGTCGTCAGTGCCTGCGCTAGCGTGATCTCACCGGACTTGGTGTGCACGGCTGTGTCCGCCGGGACTCCGAGACGGTCGACGACGGCCGAGACCAATGCCGCGTCGTTGACGGGTCTGACGGCGAAACCATCCCCGGCTTGGTAGGCGATCCCGCTGTCACCGAGCGCGATCTCGACGTGCCGCACTTCCTTGGCCGACGTGGGACCGGACAGGCGCTGGTTACTCAGAAGCTGTGCGCGATAGGGGTTCTTTCGATTCCACGGTGACCGCTTGGGTGCGGTCCTGGTGGTGCCGAGATCGCCGGTTGCAGCGTCGATGTCCTGTACCTGCCTTGCACTTGCCGTCGTCACTGTCCGTGACGTGTGAGGGTCGAACGTGTCGACCCTAGTAGGGACTGCCCGAGCTGCGGTGCAGCACCTCGATACCGTCGACCCTCTTGCCGGTCAGCGCTTTCGCTTCTTCGCCGGTTTACGACGCGGTGGTTGCGAGGTGAGGTGGTAGTACAGAGCGTCCTCCGAATCTTCGACGACTACGTCGATGTAGTCGCCCACCTCCAGGTAGTCGTCGACGGCAATCCTGTCGGTAGAGCCGATGACAGCCTTGACCGATCGAGCGGGCACCAGACCTCGGCGTCCGTCCGGACCGACTGCAAGGGCGTATCGGGGGCCGGTGCGCGTGACCCGGGCGCGAATGAAGTCCGGGTCCTTGGGGATCGGATCGGCAGCAAGGACGCTGCCGTCCTTGGAGGCAGCAGTCAACGAGTCGAGCTGCGCCGCGAGATCGTCTGCCATCGCGTCCACCTGGTCGAGCAGGTGGGCCATGTGCGCGGCGTAGTCGGTGTGCTTCTTGGTGGGCTTGAGTGCCTCACCGGGCTTGTACATGTCCTCGTGAGTCAGTTCGCCCCACGCGTCCTGCAAGCGTGTCTTGACCTGGACTTCGACTTTCACATCGAGATCGCCCTGATGCGTGGCGACTCGAACGACCAGCACCGCGTGGTAGGCGCGGTAGCCGCTGGGCTTGGGAAAGGCGACGTAATCGGTGGGTGGTTGCGCGAACCGAACCGAACACTCCGGGTCGTTGCACGCACGCTCGAGCGCAGCGACGAACGTCAGTTGATCACGCGGGGTCTTGCAGAGCACCTTGACGCCGACGAGATCGGGAAGGGCTTCGGCGACGGCATCCGCGTCGGTCGGTTCGGTGGTCCGGCCCTCGGCGACATACCGGCGCAGTTTGTCAGCGGATCGTCCTGGATCCTTGATGCGCGCCGTTTGCGCATTCAGGCGATCTCGATCGACGTCCTCGAGGATCTCGTCGGCGATGGTTTCGAGAAAGTTCTGCGCGGTGACGAGTGCCGCTTCCCATGCCCGACGGCGGTGCAGGTACAGCTCTTCGACCAAGTCGTCGATGCTCGTTGCCGATGTCACGATGCCGAGGTTAACGCAGAGAGGTGGCAATCCATTCTCCACACTTCGATCGAGCTGTGGAGCGTCTGTCTCCGGTCTAGGCTGTGCGGCATGACCGTGGCTTCCGTGCAGCAGGATGACTTTCTCGCACAGTTCGATCCATTTCGTCGAGAGCTGCTGGCGCACTGTTACCGCATGACCGGATCGATTCACGATGCCGAGGATCTGTTGCAGGAAACGTACATTCGCGCATGGCGGGGGTACTCGAAATACGAGGGTCGCTCGTCACTGAGAACCTGGTTGTATCGAATTGCCACCAACACTTGTCTCACTGCGCTGGACGGTCGGTCGAAGCGTCCGCTTCCCACCGGCTTGGGAGCGCCGAGTTCGGGCCCCACCGACGAACTCGTTCAGAACAACGAGGTTCCGTGGCTCGAACCGATTGCCGATTCGGAACTGGCCGACACGTGCGATCCGGCCACGATCGTGGTGGCGAAGGAGTCCGTCCGGCTCGCCTTCGTCGCGTCGCTGCAGCATCTGTCGTCGCGGCAGCGCGCGGTGCTGCTCATGCGCGAAGTGCTGCAGTGGAAAGCCTCCGAGGTCGCCGAGGTTCTCGCTACGACGACGACCGCGGTCAACAGCTTGCTGCAGCGTGCCCGCGAGCGCCTCGACGAGATCGCGCCGGAACTGGACGACGTCGAGCCCATCGAATCAGCCCAGCTGCAGGAACTGCTGACGCAATACGTGGAGTGTTTCGAGAACTACGACATCGACCGTTTGGTCACGCTGTTCACCTCGGACGCGGTGTGGGAGATGCCGCCGTTCGTCGGGTGGTACCAGGGTGCCGAGACAATCGGCTCACTCATTCGCAACAATTGCCCCGCGAACGGAGCGGGTGATATGCGGATGGTGGGCACATCGGCCAACGGTCAACCCGCCTACGGGCTCTACATGTTGGGCGAGGACGGTGTGCACCGACCCTTCCAGCTGCATGTTCTCGACGTCGACGCCAGAGGGGTCGGGCACGTGGCCTGCTTCTTCGATCTGACTTTGTTCGATCGATTCGGTTTGCCCGACCGCCTCTAGGAACGTGTCCGTCAGCTCTCCGGTACGGCTGACGGATCCATCCACATGACTTCCCAGACGTGGTTGTCGAGATCTCGAAATGCCCGGCCGTACATGAACCCGTGGTCCTGGGGCTTCATCCAGGACGACCCACCCGCTGCGATCGCGGCGTCGGTGAGCGAATCCACCTCGTCGCGGCTGGCGGCGGAAATACACATCAGGACCTCGCGAGCCGAACTCGTGTCGCAGATCGAGTCGGAGATGAAGTCCTCGAAACGCGAGGTGGCCAGAAACATCACGGTCGCCTGATCGCTGACGATCATGGAGGCGGTGTTCTCGTCGCTGAAGACATCATTGAATTCGAACCCGAGCTTCTCGAAGAACGAACGGGTGGCGACGACATCGCGAACGGGCATGTTGGCGAACAGCATGCGGGACATGGGTGCACCTTCTCTGTGGGAACCAGCTGCGTGAGACCGTCGAACGACGGCCCTTGCTTCTACTGACAGCTGTCGCCGCAGAAATTCACCGGGTACCTACACCTGACATGACGAGACCCCGCCGAGCACATGCTCGACGGGGTCGCGGACTGCGAAGCCCAAGGGGTGTGAGGGGTCAGCGGGCGATCTGTGCGAGGCGAGACAGCATCCGCGAGAACACGTGGCCGTCGTTGCCCAGATCAGCGAAAGAGTCCGCTGCGTCGTCCGACGCGGTGGCGTCGGCAGTCGACGCTGCAAGGGTGCGTGCCAACCGAGTGCGTCGCTCGATGGCATCGAGGATGGTGGCGTCGAGCGTCGTAACTTCGTCGAAGAGCCGGTCGACGTCGGCGGTAGCAAGATCGGCGGTATCGGTGCCGATTGCCAGCGAATCGATCTGAACAGTCACATCGTCTCCTTTTGTTCGCGTCCTGAGGTGTGAGTCGTTCGGCCGGACAGAACCGTTACAGCCCGTCTCGAGTTAAAACGATGTTTCGTCGCCCGTTCCAACATGCCCACTCGGGTGGCCTGGGCCAACCTCCTGGCGGTGTGATGCTCGATACAGTCCGGTCGGTTCCCCTCGACCTGCAGATATTTCTGCTGCCCGACCGTGGGATTGTCACTGCGTCGTTCCGGGTAGTCCTCCTCTCGAATCACAGCGACCTTCGAGGAGCGAACGATGCAGTACGACTACCTGATCATCGGCGGTGGCATGGTTGCCGACAGCGCAGCACGGGGGATCCGCGAGCGAGACACCACGAGCTCCATCGGAATTTTCGGAGCGGACTCCGATGAGCCGTACACCCGCCCCGCGCTGTCGAAGAAGTTGTGGACCGACCCCGAGTTCGGTCGTGATCAAGTCCCGCTCGACACGGCCTCGGACACCGGCGCGCAGGTGCATACCGGAACCCGGGTAACTGCCATCGACCGGTCCAATTCGACCGTGACGACGGAATCGGGAGAAAGCCACGGGTACGGGACCCTGCTGCTTGCAACGGGAGCCGAGCCGACGCAGATCGAGCTGGCCCCCAGCCCACGGGTGGTGTACTTCCGCACATTCGCCGACTACCGGGCTTTGCGCGAATTGACGAAAACTGCAGATCACATCGCGGTGGTCGGAGGCGGCTACATCGGTACCGAGATCGCGTCGGCCTTGTCCCTGCAGGGTGTGAAGGTCACGTTGGTGACATCCGACGAGGTGGTCGGCGGGCACATGTTCCCGCCGAGCCTGGCCGCTGTCTTCGACAAGGGGTTCGCCGATCACGGCGTGACGGTCCGTCGACGGACGAAGGTGACCTCGGGTGCGGAGGCGTCGGCTCGCGTACAGCTACAACTCGACGACGGTTCGTCGGTGGAAGCGGACGGTGTCGTGTTCGGGCTCGGGGTGCGACCCAATACCGACTTGGCCGACGCAGCCGGACTGACCGTGGACGACGGCATCGTCGTCGACGAACTGTTGAAGACCGAAGACGAGCGTGTCTATGCCGCCGGCGACGTGGCCAACTACCCCGATGCGATCCTCGGGCGTAGACGGATCGAACACGTGGACAACGCAACCGAAATGGGAAAGGCGGCCGGACGCAACATGGCCGGTGCTGCCGAGCCGTACGCCTACACTCCCTACTTCTACTCGGACGTCTACGACGACGGCTACCAGGCGATCGGCAGTATCTCCGCATCGATGAGCACCATCGAGGACTGGAAGTCGGTAGGCAAGGAAGGCGTCGTCTACTACCTCGACGACCAGTCCGTTGTTCGAGGTGTGCTCATGTGGAACGTCTGGGAAGGGCTCGATACGGCTCGCACGATTCTCGCAGAGAAGAAGCCGCAGACCGAGCAATCGTTGCGCGGCCTGATCTGAACTTCTGGAACACTCGTGGCACGCGGTCCCTCGATGGGAACTGCGGCGTTCGGCGGGACCGAGGAGATTGCAATGTCCGAGTTCGATGGCAGTGGGTCGGCCGAGCAGCGCGCCCGATTCGACGACGAGGTTCACACCCGCTGCGCCGAATGCAGGCTTCTCGGACACTCGGAGCCGCTGTCCGACGCAGCTGCCATTGCCATCGCAGCCGGCCGGGTGGACGAGTCGACCAGAGGCGTGCTCATCGGTCGATGGCGCGCCGGTCGCACCCTTCCCTCCGTCGGCGGCTTCGGTTCGTTACGAAATCTGGTGGACGAGCGCGATAGATGGCGCGCGAAGGACACCGCGGGCAAGCCCGGGTCGGCGCTTGTATACCGAGTGCGAGTCGCGGAGTTGACCAAGCGCATCAACCACCTGCGCACCACCGTGGTGATGTCGAATCGGCACTACGCCACTGGCGTACGCGCGGCACGGAAAGAACGCCGAGAGGGCGTGCACCTGGACCTCGATCAGCGTGACGCCGTCTTCGACGCGTTGACCAGGACGCCGGCACCCCTGAAGCTCGGTGTCGTCGCAGAACGGGGACTGTCGTTGCTGGACGCGGCCACCGACCGGGCGAGCGTGCTTGCGCGCCGAACTCCGGTGGGAGACCGAGTCGAATGGGCGACCGGTGTGGTGGACCAGTTCGTCGATCGGAAGGACGACCGATTCGTCGATCGGTACGACACCCTGCTGTTTCTTGCAGGCAGGTCGTTCGATCGGGTGCGTCGTTCGCCGGCGTGGCAGTCCACCTTTTTCGAAATTCAGCGCAATCAACTCGACCTGTTCGCAGAGCTCGTCGAGATTTCGGTCGACGCCACGTCGCTGCGCGCGGTCGCAACCGAGCTGCGCCGCATCGGCGAGACGATGGTCGACGAAGAGACAGCCGCGCAGGTCGAATCACGCCGTAATGCACTCGAAGTGGTGTGGAGGCAATTGACCGGCCGAGTGGCCGCATTGGTTCGCCTCGCGAATCTGGTCGAGTCATCCGAAGGCGAGGCGCGCACGTCCGACGCCATGGTCCGTGCCCATAGTCTCGACGACCGGATCGACGATCTCGTCGGCCGATCGGGCAGCCGGGAGATGTCGGCCGAGAACACCCATTTCGTGGGCGACCAGGTGCGGACGCAGTGGCACGATTGAGCCGCCTGGGCACTCGACCGTGCCAGTGACCTCGAAGAGGTTGTCGGGGTGAGGGGTTCAGCTCCTCAGAAGAAAGTGTGAACGAGATCGACCACTCGTGGATCGTGGCTGTCCGCGTCGTCGATCACGGGAATGAGACGCCACTTGTCGAAGGCGGTGCAGGGGTGCGACAAGCCCAACCGCACCACCGATCCGACGGGTAATGCCGCCGCGTTCTCGGCCGGCAGTCGGAGGAACGCATGTTGGTCGTTCAGTGCGGTGACTTCGGCTTCCGAGTCGAGAATCTCGGTCCCCCTGACATGTTGGGCGACAGGCATTCCCTCGTCGAAGGGGAAGTCGCGTTTGCCTGCGTCGAGCAACGCCAGTCCTGGTTCGGGGCGCGAGACCGTGCGAGCCCATCCGTGCATTGCCGCCGATAGGGGAGCATCGGTGTGGGCGGAAGTGAGCGGGGAAATGTGTGAATAGAATCCGTCGTCGTGCGCGACGTACGCGCCCGAGCGCAGCACGACGTCGGTACGAACCGTGCATTCTGTGGTCAGCGATTGCAGTTGTTCGACAACGAGATCCTGGTAGGCACTACCGCCCGCGGTCACTATGGCGTGCTCGCCGTAGAGGTTTCGACCATCGAGGGTTCGGTGCAAGGCGGCGACATCGCCGAGGTAAGTGCGCACAGCGTCGAGACCGGCGTCGGAGCGGTCGTGACTCAGCGCGCCCTCGTAGCCACCCACTCCGGCCAAGGTGAGGCGTGACGACTCCGCAATCGCGCACGCCACCGAGATTGCTTCATCGATCGTGCGCGCACCGGTTCGACCGCGCGGGCCACCGAGTTCGACGATCACCGAAATGGGTCGCTCACCGAGTGTTGCCAGAATGCGGTCCATCTCGCGCACGGTGGCGACACTGTCTGCCCAACAGTAGAACTCGAAGGTGGGATGCGAATCCAGTTCGGCAGCAATCCACGTCAATGCGACGGGGTCGATTTCGGCGTTGGCGAGCAAGATTCGTTCGACCGCGAACGCGCGCGCCACCTGAACCTGCCACCCCGTCGCGAGGGTGATTGCCCAACTTCCGGCATCGAGTTGTTGCTTCCACAGTTGAGGGGCCATCGATGTCTTGCCGTGGGGAGCAAGCAGCATCCCCGCGCGTTCCGTCCAGTCGGCCATGACTGCAATGTTCCTTGCCAACCGCGCACGATCGAGGGTGAGAACCGGAGTCGTGAATTCGGAAAGTAGTGGAGACGTCGCGAGAAAGCTCTCGCCCGTGTGTCCCCACGACCGTGGGGGAAGAGATTTGTACTCTGGTCCGAGGATTCGACGACTCAATCCCGCGACGGCATCTACGTCGATCACGTTGGCTGGCTCCTTACTGGGTACACCGAATTTATCGTTGCGATTGGCGCAGCGCATCATCTGCTGCCGTCTTCGTGTGGTCGGCGGACGTGTTGCACGGTCAAGAACGCCCAGGACCGTATGACAACCCACAGGACTTCGATGAAAGGTAAGCAATGAGCGACAAGATCGAAATTCGTACCACCGGTGCCCCGGCACCCGCCCATACGTTCTCCCAAGGAGTGCGAAAGGGCTCGTTCTTGCAGGTGTCAGGACAGGGTCCGGTAGATCCCGCTACCGGCCATTATTTGCACTCTGGCGACGTCGCCGCGCAGACCACCCGCACTCTCGAAAACGTGAAGGCCATTGTGGAGGCCGGCGGTGCGACGTTCGACGACGTCGTCATGCTGCGCGTGTACCTGACGAAGCGTGAGGACTTTCCGATGATGAACGACGCTTACGGCGCGTTCGTGTCCGCGCACACTTCAGGTGATGTGCTCCCGAGCCGAACGACTGTCTTCGCCGGGCTGCCGAGAGAAGAGATGTTGGTCGAGATCGACGCCGTCGCGATCGTCTGACTGCACGCTCGACCTAGATGTTCACACGAAAATTACATCTGAGCAGGCGATTTGCGTAAGCGTTGGTCTTCGCGTAACTTTTGTCGAGTCAGAGCGACACGGACACCGACCCGGTCTTCACGGACTGGGACAACGAGGTTGTACGAGGTAAGTCCTGACCACCCAGGCAAGGCAAAGGTTATCAGCCATGTCTGGGGTTCGAGCGTGTAAGCCCCGGACGTTGCCGTTCACACGGTGACCATGGTGTGTGCGTGTTCTTTGAGAACTCAACAGTGTGTCGATGAATGTCAGTGCCGAATTTATTTGGTGAAGCATTCGATGTATCAGCTGCCCGC
>NZ_JBITUQ010000016.1:0-129239 GCF_044542515.1 Rhodococcus sp. NPDC078407
GCACTCACTTGAGGTCGGTGGCCCGCCCGTGGCCGCATCGATATCCGCCGTCCAACACTGCTCAATGGAAGCCATCTCGAAATCGCAACAGCCCGAATTGCGTGTCTGCTGCGTAATTGTGGACAATGAGCCTGCTTGTTCGGTTGGACTGAGCTGAGTGTCCACTATTCGCCATCTCGGGCGGGATTCCGTGTCTGTTGCGTAATTGTGGACACTGAGCCTGCTTGTGCGGACCGATCGAGCCCAGCAATCCCATGCCTGCCGCGCAATTGTGGGCGGTGAGGTCAGTAGTGTCGATCGAATGCACAGTGAATCGCAGCGGTCGAAGGTCGAGCCGTTTCATGTGATGGACGTGTTCGCGGCAGCAGCCGAGCGGGCGCGCACTCACGGGGATGTGCTGTCCCTCGCCGCAGGTCAGCCGTCCACCAGAGCTCCCGAGCCGGTATTGCGTGCCACTCGCGAGGCCCTGGACGCGCACTTGCTCGGGTACACCGAGACGCTGGGCATACTTCCGTTGAGGCAGACCATCGCCGAGTATCACAGCTCCCGGTACGGCATCAGCGTCGACGCCGACGACGTAGTGATCACCACCGGCTCGTCGGGCGCGTTCACCTTGCTGTTCCTGGCAGCGTTCGACGCGGGGGAGACCGTCGTCATGGCCAGGCCGGGCTATCCTGCATATCGAAACACGTTGGCGGCGTTGGGCTGCCGCGTCGTCGAGCTGGATTGTGTGGAGGAAACCAGGTTCCAGCCCACCGTCGCGATGCTCGAAGAACTGCCCGAGCCTCCTGCGGGGCTGATCGTCGCGAGCCCGGCCAATCCCACCGGCACGATCATCGACGCTGACGAGCTGGCCGCCATCGCGCGCTGGTGCGACGAGCACGGAACGCTCCTGATCTCGGACGAGATCTACCACGGCATCTCGTACGGCAATGCGCACACGTCCAGTGCGTGGGAGACGTCGAAGGAATCCGTGGTGATCGGGTCGGTGTCGAAGTACTTCTCGATGACCGGCTGGCGGCTGGGCTGGATGTTGCTGCCGACCCGACTGCGCAGGGCTGTCGAACGATTGGCGTCGAACATGACGGTCTGCCCGCCGGCGATCTCGCAGATTGCCGCCATCGCCGCGTTCACCGAAGAGTCACGCCGAGAGCTGGATTCGCACGTCGAGCGATACGCCGTCAACCGCAGGATCATGCTCGACGGCTTGCCCGCGTTGGGAATCACCGACCTGGCTCCGGCCGACGGTGCCTTCTACGTCTACGCCGACATCGCGCATCTCACCGACGACTCACGAAGTTGGTGCGCGCGCGTGCTCGCCGAGACCGGTGTCGCGTTGGCACCGGGCGTCGACTTCGACACCGTCCGGGGCAATCACACCGTCCGATTCTCGTTCGCGGGCAGCACATCCGACGTCGAAGAAGCATTGACGCGCCTTCGGGTCGTGAGTGGCATTTCGTAGCAGGCTACGAGGTTCCAGTCACATGCGGCGCAGCCGCTCCAGCGCCTCGGAGATGTCCGCGGCGGAGACGTCTCGGTGGGTCACGAATCGCACCTTGCCCGCGACCGTCACCGCAGCGATGCCCAGATCGGCTAATTCCGTCACCGTGTGGACGGTGTCGGCGACGGTGGCCAGCACGATGTTCGTCTGCGGTTCGGCGACGTCCCAACCCCGCTCGCGCAGTCCGGATGCCAGCGTCGACGCGTTGGCATGATCCTGCGCCAGATCACCGATGCGATCCAGTGCTACGAGCCCGGCGGCGGCCAGGACGCCACCCTGACGGACGCCGCCGCCCAACATCTTTCGTACGCGCCGCGCCTCGTGGATTCGCGCCTGATCCGAGACCAACATCGAGCCGACGGGGGCACCGAGCCCCTTGCTCAGGCACACCTGCACCGTGTCCGCACCGGCAGTCAGTGAGGTGATCGGAACATCGAGGGCCACAGCGGCATTCCACAGTCGTGCGCCGTCCAGGTGAATCTTCAGTCCCGAGTCCCGTCCGGCAGAAACGAGTTCCGCCCACTCGTCCGGCCCGAACACGGTGCCCCCGGCGAAATTGTGAGTGTTCTCGAGCGAGAGCAGTGTCGTCCGCAGAGCAAAATAGGGCCCGGCACCGCCGGCCTTCACGCGCACGGTCGACGCAAGGGGACGTCCGGGCCCGCCGTCGTGGGGGAGAGCGTCGGGCATTCCGCCCGCCAGCCAGGCAGCGGTACCGAGTTCGGATCCAAGGACGTGTGCGTGTTCGGGGGCCAGGAATCGGTCGCCGCGCTGCAGGTGCAGCATCAACGCGATGATGTTGCCCATGGAACCGGAGGGCACCCACAGTGCTGCTTCGAATCCGAGCAGATCCGCCACTCGCTCTTCGAGGGCCGCCATCGTCGGATCGTGATCGAGGACGTCGTCGCCCACTTCGGCGTCGGCCATCGCTTGTCGCATGACCGAATCGGGGCGGGTGATGGTGTCGGAGCGAAGGTCGATCGTTCTATGTGCCACGACCACTGACAATTCCATAGCGCGAAAGCAGTCCGACGAACGCCCTCGAGCTGGCACGATGACTTGATGTCCGCAGGTCCGACCGAGTCGCAGCACAAGGTGTCGGGTGCGACTCCGAAGGGAGTGCGCCGCCGCCAGGCATTGGCGTCGGCCGCGGCGGACCTTCTCGTCGAGGGTGGCTTCGACGCGGTTCGGCACCGATCGGTGGCATCGCGAGCCGGGCTTCCCCTGGCGTCGACCACCTACTATTTCGAGTCCCTCGGCGACTTGGTGGCCGCGGCCGTGGACGTCGTCGGTTCACGTGAGATCGACGTCATGCGGGGACGCATCGAGGACGAGGGCACATGCTCGAACGAGATGGAATCGACGGTCGACCTCATCGTCGACCTTCTCGTCGGCCCACAAGTCGGCCACGAACAGCTGATCGCACGATACGAACGCTTCATCGCCTCGGCTCGACATCCCGAGCTGCGGGAGGTGCAGCTGCGCTTGCGCGCCCAGATCGACGACCTACTGACCGATGTGCTGCGCAGATCCGGCCGAACCGTGCAGGAGATGCAGCTCCGACGGCTCGTGGCAGTGGTCGACGGGGCGGTGGTGGGCGCGCTCAGCGAGGTGGATCCCGATCCCCGGGAGATGGCGCGCAGCATGCTCCTCGAAGTCATCGACGTCGTCGCGCCGGCGAAACAGGTGTCGGCAGAGTGACTAGTGGGTCTCGCCGGAGTCTGCGTCGTGAACCGGTGGTACCTCGCACACACCGTCCGCGCAGACGAGGCCGTGGTCGTCGCCGACCATCTCCAGTGGTCCGCTCATGAGTCGGCCGCGGCCTTCTGCAGGACGTCGGCGAACACCGATGGGTCCTGCGCGCCCGACACACCGAGTCGTCCGTCGATCACGAAGAACGGCACACCACTGATCCCGTAGGCGATGGCCTGTTCTTTGTCCGCGCGAACTGCCGGCAGGAACTCCTCGGACTTCAGGGCCTCGACCACTTCGTCGCGGTCCAGGCCGACCTCCGTGGCCAGATCGGCGAGGTCTTCGACACGGCCGACGTGGCGGCCCTCCTCGAAGTAGGCCGCCAGCAGCCGTTCCTTCAGCTCGACCTGCTTGCCCTTCGACTTGGCGAAGTGTAGGAGCTCGTGCGCCTTGACGGTGTTGGTGTGCTGCAGAGCGTCGAAATCGTAGGCGAGCCCTTCGGCTGCGGCCAGCTCGGTCATCTGCTGCAACATCTGCGTGACCTGGGCGGCCGGCATCCCTTTGTGGGAGACGAGAAAGTCGACCTCGCTGCCGTCGAAGTCGACCGGTGTGTCGGGTGCCAGCTCGAACGAGTGGAATTCGACCTCGAGCGTCCCGCCCCCGGCGGTGAATTTCGCAGCGCCTGCCTCGAAACGGCGCTTGCCGACGAAGCACCACGGGCACGCGATGTCGGACCAGATGTCGACCTTCACTGTTCGGCTCACGGCGGATGCAACATCGGAGTGCGTCGTGAGTATTCCAGCCGCCGGCAGAGGAACAGTGCAGTCGTCTTCCGAGACCGCTAACTGCGCCACGTAAGCTGGACGCTCGTGAGCATCCCGAATGTCCTGGCCACCCGTTACGCAAGTCCGGAACTTGTGGAGCTGTGGTCGCCGGAGCACAAGATCGCCCTGGAACGTCAGTTGTGGATCGCGGTGCTCCGCGCGCAGTCCTCCCTCGGAGTGGACGTCCCGAACGCGGCGATCGCCGACTACGAAGCCGTCGTCGACCAGGTGGATCTCGCCTCGATCGCCGAGCGTGAGCGCGTCACTCGCCACGACGTCAAGGCTCGGATCGAGGAGTTCAACGCCCTTGCCGGACACGAGCACATCCACAAGGGGCTCACCAGTCGCGATCTCACCGAGAACGTCGAGCAATTGCAGATCCTGCGTTCGCTCGAACACATTCACGCCCACGGCGTTGCGGTGGCGAAGCGGCTGGCCGAACGCGCGTCCGAGTACTCCTCCCTGGTGATGGCCGGGCGTAGCCACAATGTTGCAGCCCAGGCGACGACGCTGGGTAAGCGCTTCGCGTCCGCTGCCGACGAGTTGCTGCTGGCGCTTGCGCGGGTCCAGGAACTGATCGCGCGCTACCCGCTGCGCGGAATCAAGGGTCCGATGGGCACCTCGCAGGACATGCTCGACCTCTTCGGCGGCGACTCCGCCAAGCTCGTTGCACTCGAGCGCATCGTGGCCGATCACCTCGGCTTCCGGCACACGCTCACGAGCGTCGGCCAGGTGTACCCCCGATCGCTCGATCACGAGGTCGTGTCCGCACTGGTCCAGGTGGGTGCCGGGCCGTCGTCGTTCGCGCACACCGTCCGACTGATGGCGGGCCACGAACTCGTGACCGAAGGATTCCAGCCGGGACAGGTCGGCTCCTCGGCGATGCCGCACAAGATGAACACTCGCTCGTGCGAACGCGTCAACGGACTGCAGGTGATACTTCGTGGCTATGGATCGATGGCCGCCGAGCTCGCCGGCGCACAGTGGAACGAGGGCGATGTCTTCTGTTCCGTCGTGCGCCGCGTCGCGCTGCCCGACGCCTTCTTCGCCATCGACGGTCTCATCGAGACCTTCCTGACCGTGCTCGACGAATTCGGTGCCTACCCGGCCGTCATCGCCAAGGAACTCGACCGGTACCTGCCGTTCCTCGCGACGACGAAGGTGCTGATGGCAGCCGTGCGCGCGGGCGTGGGACGCGAGACGGCACACGAGGCGATCAAGGAACACGCCGTCGCCGTCGCACTGGCGATGCGCGAGCAAGGACAAGAACCGGACTTGCTCGACCGCTTGGCCGCCGACGATCGACTCCCACTCGACCGGGCCGCCCTCGATGCTGCATTGGCCGACAAGACGGCGTTCATCGGTGCGGCCGAGGCTCAGGTCGGTGCCGTCGTCTCCGCCGTCGAGCGTCTGATCGAGAAGTTCCCGGCCGGGGCGTCGTACAGCCCGTCGCCGATTCTGTAGTCAGGAGAGGAGGACGTCCGGGAGATCGGCGACCGAATCGATCACGTGGTCGGGTTCCATCGCGAATTCGTCCATGATGCGTCGGTCGAGGACGTCCTGACGGAATTTTCCGGTGCGCACCAGCACCCCTGTCATGCCGACGACCTGGGCTGCGAGTACGTCGTTGTCCAGGTCGTCGCCCACCATCACGACATCGTCCGGGTCGACGCCCATCCGCTCGGACGCCGTCCGGAAGCCCAGCGGGGCCGGCTTTCCGATGGCCTTCGCAGTGTGGCCCGATGCTTGTTCCATCCCGGCGAGGTACATCCCGGTGTCGATGCGCAGCCCTGCCCCGGTGCTCCACATCAACGATCGATGCATGGCGACGACCGGTATGCCGCGGCACAGCCAGTCGTAGACGCGACTGAGGCGTTCGTGGGTGAACTCCGGCCCGGCACCGCCGACCACCACGACGTCGGGGTCCTCGGACGTCTCGTCGACGAATTCGATCCCTGGCATGTCGCCGGTGATATCACCGTTGTTGATCAGCACCACGCGGGCATCGGGATAGTTCTCGCGTAGATGATCGGCGGTGAGCGACGCGGCCGTGACGATCTCGTCGGAATGGACGTCCAGCCCGACATCACGCAACGCCGACGCAATCTGTCCGCGGGTCTTCGAGGTGGTGTTGGTGAGAAAGGCACGAGCAATGTCCCTGCTGTCCAGGAACTTCAGCGTCTCGGCGGCCCCGGGCACCGCCTGCCACGACGTCACCAGGACGCCGTCGATGTCGAACAGAACCCCGCCGATACCCATCGGCAAACAGTAGCCTCGGGCTTCGGGCCTCGCAGCCTCAGAGGACGAGCGCCTACGCTCGGGGACTGTGAACCCCTACACGATCTTCGCCGACATCATTGCCGGGACCGCCGAGGCCTCTCGCGTCCACGAGGACGAGACCGCGATCGCGTTCATGGACATCAGGCCTCTCACCACCGGACACGTACTCGTGGTGCCCAAGCAGCAGTATCGGACCCTGGCCGAGTTGCCGCCGGAGGTCGGGGCTCACCTGTTCGTCGTCGGGCAGAAGGTGGCCGCCGCTGTGCGAGCGAGCAATCCGCGTGTCGCCGGCGTGAACTTCTTTCTCGCCGACGGCACCGTGGCCGGTCAGGAAATCTTCCACGTGCATCTGCACGTCATCCCGCGCATGATCGGCGACGGCTTCGGGCTGCGGGCTCGGCCGTCGTCGCCGCAACGATCCGAACTCGACCGGTTGGCGGCCGAGATCGCGGCCGCCCTGTAGTGATCGGTGCTTCGAGCCTGAATGACAAGCCGGAACAGGGTGCGGCTCTCGTCGGCGGGCTCGCTCACACCGATGCGCGTCGCGCCGCGGGGTTGTTCGTGGTCATCGGTGTACTGGCAGCCCTGTGCCTGGTGAGCATTTCGGTGGGTACCGAGTACATCTCCCTCGGGCGTGTGTGGCAGGCTCTGTTCTCCTCGGACGGGTCGAGCGAATCCGTGATCGTCCGCGAATTGCGTCTTCCGAGAACAGTTCTGGGTCTTGTCATCGGAACGGCACTCGGAGTTGCCGGTGCATTGATCCAAGCTCTGACGCGAAATCCTCTGGCCGACCCGGGCATCCTGGGTGTCAACGCCGGGGCGGCGTTCTTCGTCGCGATCGCCGTCGGCGTCCTGGGGTTCACCGGTATCGAGTCCTACATCTGGTTCGCGTTCGCCGGTGCCGCGCTCGCCACGGTCGCGGTCTATGCACTGGGGTCGATGGGACGGGCGGGTGCGACGCCGATTCGTCTGACACTGTCCGGAATTGCGCTCGGTGCGGTGCTGGGCGGCATCACCTCCGGCGTGCTGCTGCTGGACCCGGACGCCTTCGACAGAATGCGGTTCTGGAGCGCGGGATCTTTGGCCGGGCGCGGCGTGGACGTCGTGACGGCAACAGCCCCGTTCATCGTTCTTGGGCTGATTCTGGCCGCCCTCGTCGCACGTCCGCTCAATGCGATTGCACTGGGCGATGATCTGGCGCAGTCCTTGGGGGCGAGAGTGCTTCGTACGCGCGCTATCGGTGTCGTCGCAGTGACTCTGCTCGCCGGTGCCGCGACCGCCGCGGCCGGCCCCATCGGGTTCGTCGGACTGATGATCCCGCACATGGTCCGGTGGTTCGTCGGGCCGGATCAACGCTGGATCCTGATCTACACCGTGTTCGCGGCACCGGCGCTGCTGCTGCTCTCCGACGTGGTGGGGCGCCTGGTGATCAGGCCGGGGGAGTTGCAGGTCGGCATCGTCACAGCCTTCGTCGGCGCTCCGGTGCTGATACTGCTGGTTCGCCGACAGAGGGCGAGCGGACTGTGACCTCGGGGCAGCGCGACAGGGTGGACTTCGGGCGAACGCTGTGGATCGTTCGAGTACGGGGCCGGGTGGACGGCCGAATCGATATCCGAACGGTGGCGGTCTGCGCGATATTGATGCTCGTCACAGCGGCGATCGCCGTCGTCGCAGTCGGTACCGGTGACTACTACCTTTCGCCGAACGAGGTGCTGGCCGCGGTGTTCGGCGACGCGCCGCGCATCACCGAGCTCATCGTCATGGAGTGGCGGCTTCCTCGGGTGGTCCTGGCCTTCGGGTTCGGAGCCGCGCTGGGTGTGTCCGGTGCGATCTTCCAATCGTTGACGCGTAATCCGTTGGGTAGCCCGGACATCATCGGATTCGCCACCGGGGCCTACACCGGCGCACTCGTGGTGATCCTCACTCTCGGTGGTGGCTACTACCGAACAGGGGCGGGCGCGCTCGTGGGCGGACTGGTCACGGCCGCAGCGGTGTATCTACTTGCCTACAAGCGCGGCGTGCAGGGCTTTCGTCTGATCATCGTCGGGATCGGCGTGAGCGCGATACTGGCCTCGATTAACACCTGGTTGGTGGTGAAGGCAGACCTGGATGCAGCGATAGCCGCTGCAGTGTGGGGTGCCGGCAGCCTCAACGGGTTGGGGTGGGCGCAGGTGTGGCCTGCGCTGGTGATCGCGGCCGTCATCGCCCCGTTCCTGGCGGTGTTGTCGCGTCGGCTGCCGATGTTGGAGATGGGGGACGACGCGGCGCGGGCACTCGGTGTGCGCGCCGAGCCGTCGCGTCTGATGCTGGTGTTTCTGGGAGTCGCACTGATCGCGCTGGTCACTGCAGCGGCGGGTCCGATCTCCTTCATCGCGCTGGCCGCGCCGCAACTCGCGCGCCGGCTCACGGGCACGCCGGGAGTGGCGATGGTGCCGGCAGCGTGCATGGGTGCTCTGCTCCTCGTCGTCAGTGATGTTGTTGCGCAACGTATGTTCGCGCCGACCCAGCTACCGGTGGGCGTGGTGACCGTGTGCATCGGCGGCGGATATTTCGTCTGGCTGCTGGCGCGCGAAGGGAGAAAGCAGTGACCGAACCTCGACTGCACGCCGACGCGATCACGGTCGGGTACGACAAGAGCGTCATCAGCGACAACCTCACCGTCTCGATTCCCGACGGCAAGTTCACCGTCATCGTCGGACCGAATGCCTGCGGCAAATCCACTCTGCTGCGGGCACTCTCGCGCCTGCTGAAACCCAGCCACGGAACCGTTCTTCTCGATGGAAAAGCGATCTCGTCGTATCCGGCGAAAGAAGTGGCGCGACGCCTCGGCCTGTTGCCGCAGACCTCCATCGCGCCCGACGGTATCTCGGTGGCCGATCTCGTTGCGCGAGGCCGGTATCCGCATCAGAAATTGATCCGGCAGTGGTCGGCGGCGGACGAGGCCGCGGTGATCGAGGCCATGAACGCCACCGGAGTGACGTCACTGTCCGCTCGTCCGGTGGACGAACTATCTGGCGGGCAGCGTCAACGCGTCTGGGTGGCAATGGTTCTCGCGCAGCAGACGCCTCTGCTGCTGTTGGACGAGCCCACCACGTTTCTCGACATCGCGCATCAGATCGAACTTCTCGACCTGCTGGCAACCCTGAACCGTGAGAACGGCACTACTCTGGTCGCGGTTCTGCACGACCTCAACCACGCGTGTCGGTACGCCGATCACATCATCGTGATGAAGGACGGCGCAGTGGTCACCGAGGGTTCGCCGCCGGAGACCGTCACCGCCGAGCTGGTCGAGGCAGTGTTCGGCCTGCCGTGCCGCATCATCGACGATCCTGAATCGCACACTCCGTTGGTGATTCCCAAGGTGGTCCGCGCGCAGGCTAGGCAAGGCTTAGTTTAGAATCGGAGTAGAATTGTCGGTCGAGTTCGGATCCCGAGTTGGCCAGAGGGTTCGCGCACCGTCGGACGAGAGATGTATCGAGGACGAAGATGACTGAACAGCAACGTGGCTACTACTACGCCGACGTCGTTGCGGTGCAGCAGCTCACCGTGCACATGGTGCGTGTCACCTTCGGCGGCGAGCATGTAGCGGGTTACCGCACGCTGGGAGCGCCCGACGAGTGTGTCGGCGTTTACTTCCCGCGCGAAGGCGAGTCGGCGCCGCCGCCGATGACCGAGGTCGACGGTCAGTGGTGGTTCCACGGTCTCGCGAACGCGCCGGAGGGTCGGAACTACACGATTCGACGCGTCGATCCCGACGCCGGCCAACTGACCATCGACTTCTTCGCGCACGAGGGCGGGGTAGCAGCCACGTGGGCGCAGCAGGCCGCTCCAGGTCAGAGGGTGCTCTTCACTCGGCCACGATCCTGGTACTCGCCTCCCGCCGACGTCGAGTGGCTGCTGCTGGTGGCCGACATGACGGGGGTCCCTGCGCTCGGCCGACTCGTCGAACAGTTGCCTGCCGGGATGCGGGCGCATGCGATCGTCGAGGTTCTCGAACGCGGCGACATCCAATCCTTCGAGACCCGGGCCGATGTCACGTTCGACTGGCGCATCGGATCCGGTAACGGCGACAGCGCCAGCGTGCTCGACGACGCCGCGCTCGCCTACCCTTTGCCGGAGGGGCGCGGCTACGTGTGGTTCGCCGGTGAGGCGTCGTCCTCGCGTCGGGTGCGCAAGTACTTCCGCAAGGAATTGGGTTACGACATCAAGTATTTCGACATCATCGGCTACTGGCGCGCCGACTCCGAGAAGTGGCTCGAGAAGTACAAGCAGTATCAGGAGGAGGCGCTGGCGGTGTACAACGGCGTCATCGAATCCGGTCGATCCGAGCAGGAGGCCAGTGAAGCTTTCGACGCGCTGCTCGAGCGGGTCGGTCTCTAACCCCGAAATTCGTAGGCGGGCAACTCGAGCGTTGCGGCGTCGGGTCCGAGAAATCTACTGCTGATGGCCTGTACCGGCTTTGATCCGGCCAGGCGCAACACCGTGCGGAAAGCGGTCACTCCTGCAGCGGTTTTCGGGTGCGCGACGCGTGGAACTCCCGGTGGCAGCTTCTGGGCCTGCTCCACGAACGGCCGCATGCGTGTCTCGAAGGCCTCGAATCCGGCGCGATGATCGCTCGCCCGTGCGAGTTCGCCCGCGAGAACGTAGGCACCGGTGACCGACAACGTGGTCCCCATACCGCTGAGCGGAGTGGCGCACCAGGCGGCGTCGCCCAGCATTCCAATTCTGCCGTTCGACCAGCGCGGTGCCCTGACCTGCGCGAGATAGTCCACGTAGAGCTCCGAGTCCGGTCCCAGTGACTCCAGAATTCGGGGCACTTCCCAGCCGACGTCGGCAAACTTCGCTCGCAAGGCGGCAACCACCTGTTCGGTGGACGCGCCTTCGTACCCGCCGTCGTCGGACACCCAGGACAGGCTGAAACGCGTCGTGCCGAGGTTGTCCGGTCGTAGATTCGCCACCCTCGATCCGTGGGCGTTGTACCAGCGCCACCAGCCGTCGTCGCTCGGTCCCTTCGGCAACACCCCGTAGGCGGTGTAAAGGCCGACCGGTGCGGTCTCGGCCTCCCCGGGAAACACCAGTTCCCTGCTGGTGGAACGGATTCCGTCGGCGAAGAAAACTAGATCGAATCTCTCGGACGTACCCGACGCGAACGTCACGTCGACTCCGTCGGCATCCTGAGTCGCGCCGACGACGTGATCGCCGTACCGATACTCGGTTCTCGGACCGGCCGATTCGACGAGTATTCGAGCGAACTCGCCGCGCAAGATCTCCAGTTCCGCCGTCGGGCCGTCGTGTGATCCGTTGCCGGCCGGGAATGCCGCGATGGTGGCGTCGCCGTCGTCGACGAATCTGGTGCCCTTCTCGGTGGTGCCGTTGGCGAGCAGTGTCGCGTCCAGGCCCATCCGCCGCAGTACCGCGCGGCCGGAGCCTCGAACGTCGATGTTCTGGCCGCCGTGCCGTAGCTGCGGCGCGCGTTCGACGACCGTGACGTCGAAGCCGGCCTTGTCGAGCCAGAAGGCCACGGTGGGTCCGGCGATGCTGGCACCGGTGACGAGCACGCGAGAAGTCATGGAGCGGGAGTGCCCGGGCGGGCATCCGGTCAATCACGGGACGGAAAGTAGCTGAGCCTCACCTTTGTGGTGTACTTTCATCGAATTGTCCGAATCACCCGTTTTCGTCAGGAGAACCGTGTTCACCGTTCGCCGTCTGGCGCTGCTCTCGTTCAGCGCAACTCTCGCCCTCGGTCTCGTCGCATGCAGCTCGGAAGGGTCGTCCGACGAGAGCACGTCCACCTCCGAGTCCGCCACCGCAGACTCCGCACTCGTGGTGTACTCCGGCCGCGGTGAAGAACTCGTCGACCCACTGATCGAGCGCATCGGTGGCGGTATCGAGGTCGACTACTCGGGCAACACCAACGCCCAGGCCGCCAAGATCCTCGAAGAAGGCGACGCCACCCCGGCGGATGTCTTCTACGGTCAGGACGCAGGCGCACTCGGTGCCCTCGACGAGGCGAGCGCTCTGGCACCGCTGCCCGAGGACATCCTCTCCCTCGTTCCCGAGCAGTACCGCGGTGCCGACGGCACCTGGGTCGCCACCTCCGCGCGGGCCCGCGTGCTGGCCTACAACTCCGATTCCGTGCAGGCAGCAGACCTGCCCACCGGTATCGACGGGCTGCTCGACCCGCGCTGGCGCGGACAGATCGGCTACGCACCGACCAACGCGTCGTTCCAGGCCTTCGTCACCGCCCTGCGCGTCCAGCGCGGCGAGGACGGTGCCCGCACCTGGCTCGAAGGCTTCGTCGCCAACGAACCCGTCGCCTTCGAGGGCAACGGCCCTCTGCTGACCGCCGTGAACGACGGGCAGGTCTCCACCGGCCTGCTCAACCACTACTACTGGTACCCCTTCAAGGACGAGAACGGCGACGACGCCCCGGTCGAGCTGCACTACTTCGAGCCCGGCGACCCCGGCGCGCTGATCAACGTCGCCGGTGCCGGTGTGCTGGCTGCGTCGGACAACCAGGAAGCGGCATTCGACTTCGTGCGCGAGTTGCTCTCGACCGAATCGCAGACGTACTTCGCGAACGAGACTGCCGAATACCCGGTCATCGACGGAGTGACTTCCGATTACGACCTGCCTCCGCTGTCCGAGCTGGGCTCGACCGATCTCGATCTGGGTCAGCTGTCGTCCCTCGAAGAGACCCAGACCCTGCTCACCGACGTCGGAATCATCTAGGCACGTCTCGATTCCGGGCTCATGTCTGCACTCCAGCCGCTTCGGCGGCGTCACTTCGGCGGTCGTCCCGTTCTCGGGACGGCCGCGTTGTGCGTGGGAGCGCTGACGCTGACACCCCTGGTGTACCTGTTCGTTCGAGCGTTCGACGGCGGAACCGAGAAGGTTCTGCGACTGCTCCTTCGACAACGCACACTCGACCTCGCCATCCGCACGGCAACACTGACGCTCACCGTGCTTCTCGCGTCGGTCGTGATCGGAACGCTGCTGGCGTGGCTGACCGTCCGTACCGACCTACCGGGGCGACGCTTCTTCGCGATGGTCCTCGCCGCTCCACTCGCGATTCCGTCCTATGTGTCCGGGTACCTGTGGATCGCCGAGTTCCCCTCGTTGGCAGGGTTTTCCGGTGCAGCCCTGGTGCTCACGCTGTCCTGCTTTCCGCTGGTGATGTTGCCGGTGTCGGCGGCGTTCGCCACCGCGGACCCATCGTTGGCCGAGGTCTCCCGAACCCTCGGTCGAGGTGCCGTACGCACAGCGCTGACCGTCGAGTGCCGTCGCGTGGTTCCGGCCGCGGCGGCGGGCGCGCTGCTGGTCGCGCTGTACACCATCAGTGACTTCGGGGCGGTGGCTCTGATGCGATACGACGCCTTCACCCTCGGCATCTACAGCGCCTACCGCGGGGGACTCGATCGCACTGCGGCCGCTGTCCTCGGGCTGGTCCTCGTGGTGGGCGCGTTGGTGCTCACCCTCCTCGAACGGCGTGCTCGACGCGGGGCCACGGCGAGAGTGGGATCGGGAACCGACCGGATGGCCGAGCCCATCGTCCTCGGCCGGTGGCGCATGCCGGCTCTGGCCGTTGTGGTTGCGGCACTGACGGTCTCGGTGGTGGTACCGATACTGGCCTTGGCGCGATGGCTGAGCCGCTCGTTGCGATTCACCTTCGACTGGGTGGACGTGCTGGCCGTCACGGCCAAGACCGTCCAGTACTCCGCGACCGCCGCCGTGGTGGTGGCCGTACTCGCGCTGCCCGTCGCACTATTCGCGGCCCGATCCACGACGAGGACCGCCCGCGGTGCCGAGTTGTCCACCTACATCGCGCACGGACTACCGGGTATCACCGTCGGGCTCGCCACGGTCTTTCTCGGAATCCGGTTTCTGCCGTCGTTCTATCAGACGGCGGTTCTGCTGGTACTGGCGTATGTGGTGCTGTTCCTGCCGTTGGCCGTCGGCAGTACCAGAGCTGTTGTCGACGCCACTCCCGTTGTGCTCGAGGATGTCTCGCGCACCCTGGGCGCGGGCCGGCTGCGTACCGACCTACGAGTGACGATTCCGATCGCGGCACCCGGCATCGCCGCCGGGGCCGCTCTGGTCTTCCTGACCGTCGCCAAGGAGCTGCCGGCAACGTTGATGTTGCGCCCTCGGGGAGTCGACACTCTCGCGACTACGCTGTGGTCCACCACCGAGGCGTTCCGATACGGCGAGGCGGCCCCCTACGCCCTGGCCTTGATCCTGACCTCGGTGGTCCCGACGGTCGTACTGACACGGGCGCTGGGGCGCACGACGCGGAAGCGAGTAGCACTGCCATGACCATGGTGATATCCGGTCTCGTTGCCTCGTACGGCAGTACGGCCGTGCTGCACGGCATCGACCTCGACCTCGGCGACGGCGAGATGCTTGCCGTCCTCGGCCCCTCCGGCTGCGGAAAGACGACCCTGTTGCGATCCATCGCCGGACTGCATCGCATCGACGCGGGCCGAATCACCTCCGACGGGCGGGACATCTCGGTGGCGGGGCAGATTCAGGTGCCGCCGGAGAAGCGGGGGATAGGCCTGATGCCGCAGGAAGGCGGATTGTTCCCACACCTGACGGTGCGAAAGAACATCGAATTCGGTTTGCGTGCAGGCTTTGTGCGGCCCTACCTGTCCGGTCGGGGCGAGCGCGCACGACGCGTCGGCGAGATGCTCGAGCTCGTCGGACTACCCGACTCCGGTGGGGTGAAGCCCAGTGAGCTCTCGGGCGGCCAGCAGCAGCGCATCGCGTTGGCGCGTGCGCTCGCGCCGGCTCCGTCGGTGGTGTTGATGGACGAACCGTTCGCCGCCCTCGATGCGGGGCTGCGTACCTCGATTCGTCAGGACGTACGAGAGTTGTTGCAGTCCAGCAAGACCGCGTCGATCCTCGTCACCCACGACCGGGCCGAGGCGCTCGGAACTGCAGATCGGGTCGCCGTGCTGCTGGGTGGTCGCTGCGCCCAGATCGACACCCCACGTGAGGTGTACGAGCGGCCCGCCACGCCCGCGGTCGCGCGTTTTGTCGGCGACGCCTATTTCGTCGACGCGTCCGCGCAGGGGGGCCACGTCGATACCGTCCTCGGGCGGCTCGAATGCACCACCCGAGCGACGGGTCCCGGGCAGGCGTTGCTCCGGCCCGAGCAGCTGGCGGTCTCGGAGCGCAAGGACGGTGCGTTCGTCGTCGAACACGAGTTCTTCACCGGCCCCGAATCCTCGGTGACCCTGCGGCACAGCGACACCGGGCTACTGCTTCGAGCCATCGCCCGGACCGCCGACCGCTTGGCCCCCGGTACCGCCGTGCAGGTCTCCGTGACATCTCCGGTGCACTGGTTCCCGCGTCAGGCGAGCTGAGCTATCGCGTCGGTTCCGCGGCGCGCTTGGGCATGAACAGTGCCGCGATCGCCATCACCGCTGCCGCCGCCAGGACACCCAGAAAGACCGGATGGATGGGGCGTCGGACAGTTGTTCGGGGGTTGGGTCCCCCGAGATGCGGGAGTTGACGATGGCACCGAACATCGCGACGCCCACCGCGCTGCCGATGGACCGGGCGAACATGTTGGTCGAGGTAGCGACTCCCCGCTCGGACCATTCGACGCTCGACTGCGCGGCGATGAGGGTGGGGCTGGCGATCAGACCCATACCGAGGCCGATCACGAAGCACACCGCGCCCACCTGCCACACCTGCGAACCGGCCCCGAGGCCGGTGGCGAAGGCGGCTCCGACGACTGCGATGGAGGCACCGATGAGCGCCGTGGTGCGGAAGCCGAACCGGAGGTACACCCGTCCGGAGAGGGAGGCCGCGATGGGCCACCCGAGCGTGAGGGTGGACAGCGCGAAGCCGGCGACGATCGCGCCGGTGCCGAGCACGCCCTGCACGAACGTCGGGACGTAGGAGGTCAGGCCGAGGATCAGAGCGCCGACGAGCATCGAGATGAAGCTGCTCGCCACCAGGACCCGGCGTGTGAACACCCACAGCGGCAGGATCGGCTCCTCGACTTTGGTCTGCACCACTGCGAAAGCCGCGAGCAAGGAGAATCCGGCGGCGAAGATTGCGATGCTGACGGCGGAGTTCCAGGCCCAGGACTGTCCGCCCTCGAGCAGCCCGAGCAGCACCATCGCTGCGCCGACGGTCAGCAACCCGGCACCGAGGTAGTCGATCTTCGGCTTGGTGTGATCCACGGCTCCCTCGTCGAACTTGCGCCACAGCATCACCGCAGCCAGCGCACACAGGGGAATGTTGACGAAGAAGATCCACCGCCACGTCAGAAATTCGGAGAAGATTCCGCCGAGAGCGGGGCCGAGTACCGAGGACATCGCCCACACGCTGGCGAGGTAGCCCTGCACCTTGGCGCGTTCGGCCAGCGAGTAGATGTCGCCGGCGATGGTGATGGCCATCGGCTGCACGGCGCCCGCCCCGAGACCCTGGACCGCCCGAAAGGCGATCAGAGCGGGCATGCTCCAGGCCAGTCCGCACAGGATGGAGCCGAGCAAAAAGACCGCGATGCCGAACAGCATGATCTTCTTGCGCCCGAACAGGTCGGCCAGCTTGCCGTAGATCGGTACGGACACTGCTTGCGCCAGAAGATAGATCGAGAACAGCCACGGAAACTGCGTGAAGCCGCCCAGGTCGTCGACGATGGACAGAACGGCCGTGGCGATGATGGTCGCGTCGAGGGCAACCAGAGATGTGCTGAGCATCAGCGCAACCAATATCGGTCCGCGTTCGGAGCGGAAGCCGACATCCGCCGTCGTATTGTTCGTTGCCACGGCTATCAGTCTGATGCCTGCCGGCACCCCCACCGTCACCGGCCCAGATAGTGTTGAGCCTCGTGCGACCATCACTGAGTAGCTACGAGCATCTGGCCGGCGGCAAGGTCCGCGATCTGTACACCATCGACGACGCGCATCTGCTGCTCGTCGCGAGCGACCGCATCTCGGCCTACGACCACATCCTCGACACCCCGATCCCGGACAAGGGACGTGTACTGACGGCGATGAGCGTGTTCTTCTTCACCGAACTCGGCGGCGTCAACCACCTGGCCGGCGACCCGCTCGACGAACGTATCCCCGCCGAACTGCTCGGCCGCGCCCTGGTGGTGAAGAAGTTGAACATGGTGCCGATCGAATGCGTCGCTCGCGGCTACCTCACCGGTTCCGGGTTGGCGGACTACAACGCGACCGGTTCGGTGTGCGGCGTCGAGCTTCCGTCGGGCCTGATCGAATCGAGCAAACTCGACGAGGTCATCTTCACTCCGGCCGCCAAGGCCGAACTGGGCGAGCACGACGAGAACATCACCTTCGACCAGGCCGTGGACCTGGTCGGTGCCGAGCTGGCCTTCAAGCTCCGTGCGGACACCATCGAGATCTATTCGCGCGCAGCGAACTTCGCTCTGGAGCGCGGAATCATCCTGGCCGATACCAAGTTCGAGTTCGGTACCGATGCCGACGGCAACCTCGTGCTCGCCGACGAGGTGCTCACCCCGGATTCCTCGCGGTACTGGCCCGCCGATTCGTATCAGGAGGGTCGCGTTCAGCCCAGCTTCGACAAACAGTTCGTCCGCGACTGGCTTACCGGCGAATCAGGCTGGGACAGAAGCTCCGACACTCCACCGCCACCGTTGCCCGACGACATCGTCGCCGCGACACGCAGCCGCTACATCGAGGCCTACGAGCGCATCTCGGGCCTGAACTTCGACGATTGGGTCACGCCATGACGATCACCCCACCCGTTGCCAAGAAGGTGCCGTTCGAGCGCACCCACCACGGCGACACGTTCATCGACAACTACGAATGGTTGCGCGCCAAGGACGACCCCGAGGTGATCGCCTACCTCGAGGCCGAGAACGCCTACACCGAGCAGCAGACGGCCGGTCTGGAATCGCTCCGCGGCAAGATATTCGACGAGATCAAATCGCGGACCCAGGAAACCGACCTGTCCGTGCCGACGCGCATGGGCCAGTGGTGGTACTACTCGCGCACCGTCGAGGGAAAGTCGTACGGCCTCCAATGCCGTTGCCCTGTCGACTCTCCCGACGACTGGACCCCACCGACACTGTCGTCGGACGTGGACGTTCCCGGTGAGCAGATCCTGCTCGACGCCAACGTCGAAGCCGAGGGTCACGACTACTTCGCACTCGGTGCATTCTCGATCAGCCTCGACGGCACGTTGCTGGCGTACTCCACCGACACCGAGGGCGACGAGCGGTACACGCTGCGTTTCAAGAACCTCGAGACCGGCGAGTTGATGGCCGACACCATCGAGAACGTCGCGCCCGGAGCCACCTGGACCGCCGACGCCACCCATGTCTTCTACCTGACGGTCGACGAGTCCTGGCGGCCCGACACCGTCTGGCGACACACCCTCGGCAAATCCGGTGACGTGAAGGTCTTCCACGAGCCAGACGAAAGCTACTGGGTCGGTTTCGGTTCCACCCGCAGCGAGAAGTACCTGATGATCTGGGTCGGCTCCAAGATCACCTCCGAATGCCTCGTGCTCGAATCCACCGACCCCGAAGGTGAGTTCCGCGTCGTACTTCCGCGTACGGACGGCATCGAGTACAGCATCGAACACGCCGTGGTGGCAGGTGAGGATCGTTTCCTCATCACCCACAACGGCTCGGTGAACGGCTGGGGCACCGAGGGGGAGAAGGCCGAGAACTTCCTGCTGGCCGAGGCTCCGGTCTCCGATCCTCTCGATCAGCGCACCCTCGTTCCGCATCGCGACGACGTCCGCGTCGAGGACATCGACGCCTTCGCCGGCCACCTGATCTTCACGTACCGACGAGAAGCGTTGACTCGGATGGCCATCTGGCCGCTGACCGACGAGGGTTACGGGGAGTATCGCGAGCTCGAGTTCGACGAGGAGCTCTACTCCGTCGGTTCGGGCTCGAACCCCGAATGGGACCAGCCTCTGCTGCGGATGGTCTACACCTCGTTCATCACGCCGGGTCAGGTCTACGACCTGGATTTCGCCAGTGGTGAACTGATGCTTCGCAAATCGCAGCCGGTTCTCGGTGATTTCGATGCCGGTGACTACGTTCAGCACCGCGAGTGGGCCACTGCGCCCGACGGCACGCAGATTCCGTTGTCGGTCATCGCGCGCAAGGACGTCCCCGAGGGACCTGCTCCGACGTTGCTCTACGGGTACGGGTCGTACGAGGCCTCGATGGATCCGTCGTTCTCGGTGGCACGACTGTCTCTGCTCGACCGCGGCATCGTCTTCGTCGTCGCGCACGTCCGCGGCGGCGGTGAGATGGGTAGGCACTGGTACGACCAGGGCAAGACTCTGAAGAAGAAGAACACGTTCACCGACTTCATCGCTGCGGCGCAGCATCTCATCGACTCCGGTCGGACGTCACCGAAGCATCTGGTCGCCGACGGCGGAAGCGCGGGCGGTCTGCTGATGGGTGCGGTGGCCAACCTCGCACCGGAACTGTTCAACGGCATTCTCGCCAACGTTCCGTTCGTGGACCCGCTGACCTCCATCCTCGACCCGTCGTTGCCGCTCACGGTCATCGAATGGGACGAGTGGGGAAACCCGTTGGCGGACAAGGAGGTGTACGAGTACATGAAGTCGTACAGCCCCTACGAGAACGTCGAGGCCAAGGACTACCCGTCGATCCTGGCGATCACGTCCATCAACGACACCCGCGTGCTCTACGTCGAACCCGCCAAATGGGTTGCTGCCCTTCGCGCCACGAAGACCGGTGACTCGGACCTGCTGCTCAAGACCGAAATGAGCGCCGGACACGGTGGAGTCAGCGGACGCTACGAGAAGTGGAAAGAAGCGGCCTTCGAGTACGCCTGGATCGTGAGTGCGGCTGGCGCCGCAGTGGAGTGATCAAGCGCCCCAGGGGGCACTCAACCACACCACTGGCGCGTCAGCGCCACACGTAACGGACCTGCGGTCGCCCGGCTTTGCCGTATTCGGTGTGCCGGGTGACCAGTCCGTCGTCGGCGAGGCGTTCGAGATATCGCCAGGCCGTCACTCGGGATACCCCGACTGCTTTGGCGGCCTGGGACGCGTTGAGTCCGTCGGCGGATTCCTTGATGCTCGCGGTGATGCCGTCCATCGTTTGCGGGGCAATGCCTTTGGGCGTCGAGACGCGTTCGTCGGCCGTCCGTAGATGCGCCATGGCACGGTCGATGTCGCGTTGGCTCGATGCGTTCTCGCCGGCAGGCAACGCGGCGTGGAACTCGCGGTAGCGTTCGAGTTTGTCGCGGAACGCAGCAAACGTGAAGGGCTTGAGCAGATACAGCACAATGCCGTGTGCCACCGCCGAACGCACCACCGACAGATCACGTTCGGAGGTGATGGCGATGACGTCGGGGCTCGGGCGCAGACCGCCGAGCGCTGCAGCGACGTCGATACCACTCGCGTCGGGCAGGCCGATATCCAGCAGGACCAGATCGACGGGCTCGGTGCTGGCGAAGCGCATGGCCGCGGCACCGGAGTGCGCCACTCCGGCAACCTCGAAGCCCGGGGTGCGTTCGACGTATGTCTTGTGGGCCTCGGCGATGAGGGGCTCGTCGTCGACGATCAGTACCCGAATCACGATGTCGCTCCGGGGATGGTGGCAACGACTACGGATCCGTACGTGACTTCCGACGCCAGCGTGCCGCGATGGCGATCGATCACCTGAGCCACCAGGGCCAGACCCAAACCGCGAGAGCCGGATTTGGTCGAGTACCCGCGCCGCAGAGCAGCTTCGAGCGTCTCGGGCGGCATACCGACACCGCTGTCGGCGACCCGGACGACGAGTTCACCGTCGGCATCGCGGACCGTCACTTCGACCCACGGCTGGTCGGATTCTTTCGAGGCATCGATGGCATTGTCTATCAGATTGCCTACCAGCGTGACCAATTCCCGAGCCGTGAGCACACCCTCGTGTTCCATCGCCGTGTCGTCGGTGATCGTGAGCTCCACGCCCTGCTCGGCGGCCTGACCGACCTTGCCCAGCAGCAGCGCAGCGAGGGCAGGCTCGCTGACCGCGTTCATCAGACGATCGATGAGGGCCTGGGAGAGTTCCAGATCTGCCGTCGCGAATTCGACGGCCTCCTCGGGTCGACCGAGTTCGACCATCGTGATGACGGTGTGCAGTCTGTTCGCCGACTCGTGAGCCTGTGAGCGCAGCGACTCCGCGAAGCTGCGTACCGAGTCCAATTCGCCCATCAGCGAACGCAATTCGGTCTGATCGCGAATCGTCAGCACATTGCCCAGGCGTCGACCCTCCCACATCACCGGATCCTGATTGACGACGAGTACGCGATCTTTCGTCAGATGCAATTCGCCGCGCACGATGCCGGTGTCCATCTGCTGCATCGACTCCGGCAACGACGTCAGTGACACCGGCCCGTCCGGAAGGTCGAGGAGGCGTCGAGCCTCGTCGTTGACCAACTCCGCCTCGTCGCCGCGGCCGAACACCAACAGACCCTCACCGATCGAGTGCAGGACGGCATCGTGATGCTCGTACATGGTCCGCAGCTCCGCCGGTGCCATGCCCAATGTCTGACGCCGCAGCCGGCGGCTGAGCAGCGTCGAACCTGCTGCTGCGACAACAAAGGCGGCGACCACGACCCCGATGATCAGCGGCAGGCCCCGGAGGAACTGATCGCTGATCTTCTGTCGGGTGACGCCGGCGGAGACGAGGCCGACTATCTCACCGTCGGTGTCGGTGACCGGGGTGACGGATCGGATCGACGGCCCGAGGGAACCGACGTAGGTCTCGGTGAACGTCTCACCCTGTAACGCGCGATCGATGTTGCCGCTGAACGGTTTACCGATCAGGTCGACGGTGGTGTGCGTGAACCGCGTGCGGTCCGGAGCCATGACGACGATGAAGTCGACGCCCGTGACCTGACGGATCTTCTCCGTTTCCGGTTGCAGCCGCGACGTCGGATCATCGGATTCGATCGCGAGAGGAGTGGACGGTTCGTTGGCGATGCTCACCGCGATCGCCGTGACCTCGCGTCGGGTCGCGTCATCGCTGTTGGACCGTTCGTTGAGCACCGTCAGAATGCCACCGGCGAACACGACGACGGCCATGACGACGAGCTGCAGCACGAGTACCTGGCCGGCGACACTCAGCGGGCGCTTCGAGGACAACACTTTCCTTTCGGGCAAGAACAGTCGGTGTGAACGAAATGAACGTATAGGTGACTCCAGTCACGGCGTCGAGCAACATCATCTCTCAGCAGGGGTGATCCACCTCACTCCACTCCCCGTAGTCACGAAGTCAGCCAATTCGACTCGCGCTTCGCGCTGAAACCAGAAGGAACATTCATGACAACCATCGATGCCGAGCGGTTCGACAATCCGCCAGCCGAGCCCAAGAAGAAGCGCGACAAGACTCACTGGCTCTACATTGCCGTGATCATCGCGGTGATCGCCGGTGTGGCCGTCGGCCTGCTGTGGAAGGACTTCGGCGTCGAGCTGGCGGTTCTCGGCACGCTGTTCGTCAGCCTGATCAAGATGATGATCAGCCCGGTCATCTTCTGCACCATCGTCCTCGGTATCGGATCGGTTCGTGCCGCAGCGAGTGTCGGTCGGGTCGGCGGCCTCGCGCTGGCCTACTTCCTGACCATGTCGACCATCGCGCTCGGTATCGGCATGGTCGTCGGCAACCTGATCCAGCCCGGTGACGGCCTGAACATCCCGACGGCGGGCGCAGGAGCGGAGTACGCGGCCGACGCCGAGGCCGCTGGCGGCACGATGGACTTCATCGCCGGCATCATCCCGACGTCGCTGCTGTCCTCCCTCACCGCCGGATCCGTGCTCCAGACGCTGTTCGTCGCCATCCTGGTCGGGTTTGCACTCCAGGCCATGGGCAAAAGCGGCGAAGGCATCCTCAAGGGCATCGGTGCAGTGCAGAAGCTCGTCTTCCGCATCCTGACGATGATCCTGTGGCTCGCCCCGATCGGTGCCTTCGGTGCCATCGCCGGTGTCGTCGGCAAGACCGGATTCGATGCCGTCATCCAGCTCGGCACTCTGATGCTTGCCTTCTACATCACCTGCTTCATCTTCGTCTTCTTCTTCCTCGGCCTGATCCTGCGCTTCGTCACCGGCTTCTCCATCTTCAAGCTGGTGAAGTACCTGGCCCGTGAATACCTGCTCATCGTCGCCACGTCGTCCTCCGAATCGGCCTTGCCGCGTCTGATCGCCAAGATGGAGCACGTCGGAGTCGAGCGCACCACCGTCGGCATCGTCGTCCCCACCGGCTACTCGTTCAACCTCGACGGCACTGCGATCTACCTGACGATGGCCTCGATCTTCATCGCCGACGCCATGAACCTGCCGCTCTCGATACCCGAGCAGTTCTCGCTGCTGCTGTTCATGATCATCGCCTCCAAGGGCGCAGCCGGAGTTTCGGGAGCCGGTCTGGCCACGCTGGCCGGCGGCCTGGAAAGTCACGCACCGCAGCTGCTCGACGGCGTCCCGATCATCGTCGGCATCGACCGCTTCATGTCCGAGGCCCGCGCAGTCACCAACTTCTCCGGCAACGCCGTCGCTACCCTGCTGGTCGGAACCTGGACCAAGACGCTGGACAAGGAACGAGTCAACACCGTTCTCGACGGCGGACTGCCGTTCGACGAAGAGACCATGGTCGACGACCACCTTCCCGAGGACGAGCGACCCGCCGACAAGCAGGTCATCATCGAAAAGCACGCCGCCAAGGCGTAGTACCTGCCGGGCGACGCGCATCCCCCCGTCGCCCGGTTCGGAAGAACGCAAGTACGACCCTGCCACCAGCGGGGTCGTACTTGCTTGTGTACGTCGGTTCCATTCTGTCGGTACTCACAGGTAAGTTCGGCTGATGACTGAAGTTCAGAACATCGGCATCAACACGCTGGGCGGTGCGCCCACCTCGCTCGACGAGTACGCCGGAAGGGCCGTCCTCGTGGTCAATGTCGCGTCCAAGTGTGGACTGACCCCGCAGTACGAGAAGCTCGAGAAGCTCGCCAACGACTACTCCTCTCGCGGCCTGTCGGTCGTCGGAGTGCCCTGCAACCAATTCGGTGGCCAGGAACCCGGTACCGCAGAGGAGATCGAAACCTTCTGCTCCACCACCTACGGCGTCACGTTCGCAATGACCGAGAAGGTCGATGTCAACGGCGACAGCCAGCACCCGCTCTACGCCGAGCTGACCAAGGCCGAGGATGCCGACGGCAAGGCCGGAGACGTGCAGTGGAACTTCGAGAAGTTCCTGATCTCGCCCGACGGCGTCGTCACGAACCGTTTCCGTCCGCGCACCGAGCCGGACGCACCCGAGGTGCTCGCAGCGATCGACAAGATCCTGCCGAAGGAAACGATCTCCGTTTAGCTTCTGTCTGCATCGACGTCGAGCCTCGTTCACGCCCGTGTGCGAGGCTCGGGTCATGTCTGGACGCCTGATCGTGTCGGTGAGCGGAATCAAGAACGACACCTACGAGCACGCCGCCGAGTTCGCGCGGACCCTCGACGAACGGGGCGTCCCGCTGTCGCTGCTCGTCGCGCCTCGGTTGAAGGACAAGTACCGTCTCGCAGCGGACGCACCAACCCAGGAATGGCTGCGCGCACGACGCGACGGCGGCGATGCGATCGTTCTGCACGGCTACGACCAGGCCGCCACGAAGCGTCGACGCTCCGAGTTCTCCGCACTGCCGCGTCACGAAGCTCGACTGCGCCTGATGGCTGCCGACCGTGTCATGGAACAGACCGGTCTGCGGACCCGAGTGTTCGCCGCTCCCCGGTGGATCGCTTCACCCGGAGCCCTCGAGGCTCTCCCGGACGCAGGCTTCCGAATGTTGGCTGCGCTGAACGGTATTCACGACCTCGAACGCGACGACATTGTGCGATCCCAAGTATGGGGAATCGGCGAAGGCTTCAAAGCCGAACCCTGGTGGTTCAAGGCGTTGGTCCTCGGGGCCGGCCGCACCGCCCGACGCGGGGGAGCGGTACGCCTCGCCATCAGTGCCAAACAACTCGGACGCCCGGGGCCGCGACAGGCAATCCTCGATGCCATCGACCTCTCCCTGCACCACGGAGCCGAGGCCGGAGTGTACGAATGGATTCCGCGCACCAACTCTCGCGTGGCCTAGCGGTCTGTTTCGCCCGCTCCGCTCGCTCTCGCGTCAATGGACCCTTGCACGCTCCAGACGTATGCAATGTGACATCGACGCGCACCGGGTCAGCGCGTGAATGTGCCAGTGCAGTGCCCAGACGTATGCAGTGGTCCATTGACGCGGACGGGGCGGGAGCGGTCGTAGACTCGTCAGCGATGAGTAATTCGACTGTGACCCTGGACGACATCGTTGCCGCGCATCGGCAATTGCGTGAGCGCAATCCGCTGGTGCAATGCCTGACCAACACGGTGTCGGTTCAATTCGTCGCCAATGCGCTGTTGGCGGCGGGGGCAGCGCCGGCGATGGTGGACAATCCGGAGGAAGCGGCCGGCTTCGCCGAGATCGCCGACGCAGTGCTGGTCAATCTCGGCACTCCGACCACCGCGCAGGTCGAGAGTTCTCGTCTGGCATCGGCTGCTGCGCGAGCAGCGGGCAAGCCGTGGGTGCTCGATCCGGTAGGGGCAGGTGGGCTGCCGTGGCGAACCGGTGTTGCTGTCGAGCTACTTGCCAACCGGCCCAGTGTCATTCGAGCGAACGCGTCCGAGGTCATGGGCCTCGCGGGTGCCGAAGGTGGATCGAGAGGCGTGGATTCGTCTGCGCAGGTTGCGGATTCCGTCGACGCGGCCCGTTCTCTCCTCGATCGAGCCGAGGTCGTAGCGGCCTCGGGGGAGGTCGACCACATCTTCGCACGCGGCTCGACGGTGATGGTGGGCGGCGGAAGTGCACTGCTGCAACGCGTTACAGCAACCGGCTGCGCTTTGGGTGCTTTGACGGCTGCGTACTGCTCGGTGTCACCGAATGCGCTGATAGGTGCCGTCGCGGCGCACGCGCATGTCGCGGTCGCGTCGGAGATCGCGGCTCGGTCGACCTCGCGGCCGGGATCTTTCGCGGCAGCATTTCTCGACGGACTCGACACGGTGGACGAGTCGGCGCTACGTGAACTGGCTCGGCTGGGCTGACAGTTGCAACGGGCGCTCCACTCTGCGGCGATATCCGCCGAAATACTGCGGAGTGGGCGGGCAGTGGAGCGAGAATTGTCCTGTGCAGGCAGAGGTACTGGGCCCTTGGCCGAAACGTGATGTAACGGAGCATGTTTGCGAGCGGACATACCTGACGTCGGATAAATCGAACCAGGTGGTCTTCATGAAACGACTTCTGCTCCTCGCAGTCGGTGCAACAGCTCTGGTCGCGTGCGGCGGATCGGAGCAAGGATCGCCGTCGGCGGCCGTTCCGACGACCGCACCGGCTAGCTCGGTGCAAGTGACACCCGACCCGGCCACAGTCACCGAAGGAACGCAGCCGCAGCGGACGCCACCAGAGGAGGCCGGCGACCTGATCCCCATGGGTCCGTCGGAAGCCGAGCCGCCGTGCCTGGATCTGACGTGGGGGCCGGTAGCGCAGGCCGTGGACTCGCTGCCGCTCGTATTCGAAGATTCGCCGTGGGTCGCCACCGACATGGGCGATCCGTGTGCGTCGTTCACCTGGGTCGAAGCCCTGCCGTACGGCGCGACGGTCAGCTCGCCGACGCATCTTCTGTTCTTTCACGATGCCGAGTACCTGGGTACAGCCACCCTCGAGCCCTACGGATTCACCTCCGTTGCGGCGCAATCCGCCGATACCGTCACGGTGAACTACCGCTGGCCACTCCCGGCCGACGCGAATGCCGATCCCACCGGCGGACCGGTGACCATCGACTACCAGTGGGACGGAACGCAGGTGACCATGATCGGCACCCTCCCGCCCGAGGTCACCGGCTAGATCGAGACGGAAGATTCCTCGGGAAGTTCGCGGAATTCGGCGTCGGACATCTCCTTGAAGCGCCCGTAGTAGACGCCTCTGGCCTGTTCCGCGACGATGGCTTGGTGGATGGGGAATGCCATCTTCGGGGCCACTGCGCGTAGAAATTCGACGGTCTCGGAGAGCTTCGACCACGGCGCGGCGGCAGGAAGCGCGAGTACTTCGACCTGCTGCTCGGGGACGAACAACGAGTCGCCCGGATGCAACAGCTGACCTGGATTCTCTGGGGTGCCGAGCAAGTAACCGGTGTTGTCGATCTCGGGTAGTTCCGGGTGGATGACGGCGTGGGAGCCGCCTACTCCGGTGACCGTGATGCCGCCGACGGTGAAGGCCTTTCCGGCTGGAGCTGCCGCCCACTTGCCACCGAGTTGGCCTGCCGTCATCGGATCGGCGTGCAGTGCCGCTCGCGGATTCGCCTCGACGAGCGCGGGAAGTCGCTGCAGATCGACGTGATCCGGGTGTTGATGGGTGACGAGGATCGCGTCCAGTCCGGTGATGCCCTCGAACCCGTGAGAGAACGTGCCGGGATCGAACAGCACGGTAGTGCCGTTGAGTTCGACGAGAACGCAGGAATGTCCGAAGTGTGTCAGCCGCATGCACTCCACAGTAAGCGCGGTTTCGCGCCTCCCGCCAGGGCTGCGTAGACTCCCACCTGCCGGTAACTGTCTTGCTGTACGTATTTCAAGGAGCGCTTTCGTGGCCCGAGTCGTTGTCGATGTCATGCCCAAGGCCGAGATTCTCGATCCGCAGGGTCAGGCGATCGCAGGAGCGCTCGGCCGTCTGGGGATCTCCGGTGTATCCGACGTTCGCCAGGGCAAGCGTTTCGAGCTCGAGGTCGACGACTCCGTCGACGACGCCGAAATCGAGAAGATCGCCGAATCGCTGCTCGCCAACACGGTGATCGAGGACTGGAAGGTGACTCGCATCTCATGAGCGCCCGCGTAGGTGTCATCACCTTTCCCGGCACACTCGACGACGTCGACGCCTCCCGCGCGGTCACCCTCGCCGGTGGAGAAGCCGTCAGCCTGTGGCACGCCGACGCCGATCTGAAGAACGTCGACGCCATCGTCGTCCCCGGCGGCTTCTCCTACGGCGACTACCTCAGGGCCGGTGCCATCGCCCGCTTCGCTCCCGTGATGGAGTCCGTCGTCAAGGCCGCCGAGGGCGGTATGCCGGTTCTCGGAATCTGCAACGGCTTCCAGGTGCTGTGCGAGGTGGGACTGCTGCCCGGCGCTCTGACTCGCAACGAAGGACTGCACTTCGTGTGCCGCGACCAGTGGCTGGCAGTGGAGAACACCGACACCGCGTGGTCGTCGCGATACGAGCCCGGAGCCGAAATTCTGATCCCGGTCAAGAACGCCGAGGGCCGGTTCCAGGCACCGCAGAACGTGCTCGACGAGCTCGAGGGCGAGGGGCGCGTCGTGTTCCGCTACAGCGGCACCAACCCCAACGGTTCGCAGCGCGGGATTGCCGGTATCTCCTCCGCCAACGGCCGGGTCGTCGGTCTGATGCCGCACCCCGAGCACGCCACCGAGCCGCTGACCGGTCCGAGCGACGACGGTCTGGGCATCTTCTACTCGGCCCTGGACACGATCGTCAACGCCTGAGTTTCGTGTCGGTAGGTGGGTCTAACCTGCCGCTATGACACTGACGCTGGGCATGATCACGTTCGACACCACCGATCCGGAACCGCTCGCACGCTGGTGGGCCGCGCAGGCGGACGGATCGATCGTGGAGGAGAACGACGGCTGGTTCTACGTCGTCGAACTCGCTGCGGCACCGTATCGAATGGCTTTCCAGAAGATCGACGACCCGACGCCCGGCAAGAATCGCGTCCACCTGGACATGACCACCGAGCACCTCGACGGTGAGGTCGCGCGACTGGTCGAGGCAGGTGCGAGTGAGGTTGCTCAGCACAGCATGGGTGATTTTCGCTGGGTGACGCTGAGCGATCCCGACGGCAATTTGTTCTGCGTATCCGGCTCGCACTGAGCAGCGGATGCCGGCCCAATCGTGGGTGACGCTCGTCGTTGGCGTTCTGGCCGTCCTCGGGGTCGCCCTCACCATTCGCCAGCGAACGATCGTCGACAAACGGGCCCAGGCCTGGCAGCGGATCGCCTGGTGCCTCGATCACACCGTCAGTGAACGTGATGACGAAGCGGAACTCGGCTGGGAGGTCTTTGCGACGGTCACCGACTCCCCGCTCATCACCAGCACCGAACGCAAGGTGCTGCTGGCCGTTGCGGGCCGATGTGCACGCCGCGCACTGGCGCAACCGCGCGAAACCGAGGACACTGACGGCGAGAGCGAGCAGGAGGACCCGCGATGACCACCACCGACGAACGCAACATCAAAGCACCACGGCCAACGGTCGCCGCTGCCGCTGCCCGCGCGTACATCACCATGGCCGAACGTGATCATCAACCCGTACCCGACTGGATACGCGACGCCGCAGCGGGACGACCCACTGTCCCGCCGCCCGAGTAGCGATTTCACCCGCACGCGATCATGCTGCGTTCTTGCGCAGTTCCGCCACGGTCGACGCAAAGATTCCGGTGAGTGCGATCGCGGCCCCGTCGGACACCTGGCTGTACTCGCCATCTCTCCAGAAGAAGACCGAGCGCGACAGCGGGCTCGGTGTACTGCGAGAAAACACGTCGGCCAGCTCGGCGAGTGCGGTGACCGCGGAGACTGCGTCGTCGGCGTCCCGGGGTCGGTGAAAGGCGAGTTCGTACGCATTGGGGACGGCGAAGAGTACGCCGTACAGGCATTCGCCCAGATGCGTCGAGATCAACGTGGTCATATCGGCGATCTTCGACGCGAGGTAAATCGAATCGCCGTCGAGCACCTCGATGCAGATGCCCTCTCGTTCGAGAATCTGTGTGCCCTCGAACTCGATTGCGGCAGTGTTCTTCCGACCAGCAGCCCACGCAGCGTCGATGTCGCGACCCTCGAAGTGACTGTCGGACAACGTCAGAGCTCGATTGGGAGACGACAGATTCAATACCCGTCTCGGTGCGTCGGGCACCGCGAGCAAGGGGACGGAGTAGCTGTAGGCACCCACGGAGTCCAACACGCACGGCGCGACGATGCGTTCGCGCAGTTTCGAGTAGAACTCGTCGTCGGACAGGGCCGCGATGAAGGCCGGGTCCGACTCGCGCATCGCCTCGATCATGACCTGCACATGGCCGCCGATGATGCCGTCCCACGCCGACCGAGGCGCACCCGAGCAGCGGGCGAACACGTTGTCGAGCGGAAAGTGTGCACCAGACTCCGCACCGAGCGTGGTCGCATCTTCACGGTGCACCACCACTCCACGGACGCGGAACGCTTCGATCGTCTTCATCCGAACGATCGCGAGTGTGGTTGCGTCAGCGATGTGTTGGTTCGGTTTCGGCTGAATCTTCATGTTTGTCCCCCGGGTCGGTGTGTGCTCTTGGGGTGTTCGACGCGGCGGCTGCCACAATGGTTCCCATGTCGACTCACGCTTCTGCAACTGGTCTCTGCAACTTCGTCGACGTGTCGCCGTCGCCGTTCCACGTCTGCAACACGGTGTCGGTGCAGCTCGAGGACGCCGGGTTCGTGCGTCTCGACGAGACCGCGGCCTGGCCGACCGAGGCCGGCCGCTACTACCTGATCCGCGGTGGATCACTCGTCGCGTGGAGTACGGAGAGCGACTCGGCTGATAGCCCCTTCCGCGTCGTCGGCGGGCACACCGACAGCCCCAATCTCCGCGTGAAGCAGCATCCCGATCTGCAATCCGCGGGCTGGCAGATGGTGGGTCTCGAGCCGTACGGCGGCGCGTGGCTCAACTCCTGGCTCGACCGTGATCTGGGCATCTCCGGCCGATTGAGTGTGCGTGACGGCAACGCTGCGCGCGAGGTGCTCGTCAAGGTGGACGAGCCGATCCTGCGAGTTCCGCAGCTTGCGATCCACCTGTCCGAGGATCGGAAGGGCGTCACCCTCGATCCGCAACGACACGTCAATGCCATTTGGGGCGTCGGTAATTCGCCACAATCGTTCATCGCCTACGTCGCCGAGCGAGAAGGCGTCGACCCGCGTTCGGTACTGGGTTGGGAGTTGATGACCCACGACCTCGCACCGAGTGCAGTGGTGGGCGTCGAGTCGGAGTTGGTCAGTGCGCCGCGGCTGGACAATCAAGGTACCTGCTACGCCGGAACACAGGCATTGCTTGCGGCAGTGGAGAATCCGACAGATGTCACTCCAGTGCTGGCGCTGTTCGACCACGAGGAAGTCGGAAGCATGTCCGATCGCGGTGCGTTCTCCGATCTGCTGAACACCGTGCTCGAGCGCATCGTGCTGGGAAGAGGCGGTGGGCGTGAGGAATTCCTGCGCACGATGGCTGGATCCATCTGTGCCTCAGGCGATATGGCGCACGCGACGCATCCTAACTACCCGGATCGGCACGAGCCTGCGCATCGCATCGAGCTCGGTGGTGGACCGGTGCTCAAGGTCAACCAGAACCTGCGCTACGCAACCGATTCCGCGGGCGCTGGTGCCTTCGCGCTGGCGTGCGACCAAGCCGGAGTTCCCTTGCAGCGCTATGTACATCGTGCCGACCTGCCGTGTGGATCGACCATCGGGCCCATCACCGCCTCGCGCACCGGGCTGTCGACGGTGGACGTCGGTGCAGCGCAGCTCGCCATGCATTCGTCGCGAGAGTTGATGGGTGCCAGTGACGTGAAGGCCTACGCCGACGCATTGGCGGCATTCCTCGCCCCAGCCTGAGCTCACTCGCCGCTCGCAAACGCGCGCGCGTTCGCCAGGCGCACGTGGTTTCGTGGCCGATTCCGCCGCGATTCCACTCGCGTCTGGCAAACGCGAGCGCGTTTGCGAGATCCGGAAGTGACCCAGTGACCCAGTGACCCAGCAACCCCCCGACGACCTACAGCGGATCGAGTTGCAGACACGCATCCGCCGCGAGCCAGAACAACTGCTCGCGCACCGATGTTGCCTTGGTCCAGCCGCGGTGGTCCCAGTCGGCGGCGAGGGAATCACCGGCGTAGAGCAGTTGCGCGAATCGCACACCACGGAATCGGGCCACTGCACAGAAGGCCGATGCCTCCATGTCGACGGTGCGGCAGCCCTCCTCGACGCGGCGGGTGACGCGGGCCCGGGTCTCTCGGTAGAGCGCGTCCGTCGTCCAGGAGCGCCCGGTGACGAAGTCGATCCCGGCATCCGTGAGCACCGACTGCAGCACGGCCACTCCTGCGGGATCGGCGTCGACCACTCGTCCCGGCGGTAGGTAGTGGAACGAGGTGCCCTCGTCGCGGACGGCGCTGTCGACCACCATCACGTGTCCCATGCCCAGGTCGTCGGACAGCGCACCGGCACCGCCGACGGCAACGAACTGGGTACAGCCCATCGCGATGGCTTCTTCGAGGAACAGTGCGGCCAGCGGAGCCCCGACACCGGGATGGAAAACGGCGAGCTTCTGCCCGGCCCGCTCGATCTCGTAGACGGGGTGTTCGCCGTGCTCGGAGCGCATGACCGAGACGACCCGGGCATCGCCCTTCGCGCAGATGCTGTCGATCACCTCGGAGAAGAAACAGACGACGGCCTTCGCTGGGACGTCGACCCCCTTGGCCACCATCGACGGGTCGATGACGCCCGTTTCGTCCAGATCGTCCTCGGTCAATGCGATGTCCATCAGGTGATGTTCGCACGAGGGCGATACGTCCGATGCCGTACATGTCGGCGGCACCTTATAGACTCCCCCTGGCATTTCGCTCCATCGAAGGGACCCATTCCTCGTGTCCGCTAGCTCTGTACCCACAGACACTGTCTCCAACGCCGTCGCCACCCCCGACGTTGCGCAGCCGTACAAGGAACTCGGACTCAATGACGACGAGTACGTCCGCATCAAGGAAATCCTCGGCCGCCGGCCCACCGATGCCGAACTGGCGATGTACTCGGTGATGTGGAGCGAGCACTGCTCCTACAAGTCCTCCAAGGTGCACCTGAAGTATTTCGGGGAGACCACCACCGAGGAGATGCGTAAGCCGATGCTCGCCGGGATCGGCGAGAACGCGGGCGTCGTCGACGTCGGCGACGGTTGGGCCGTCACGTTCAAGGTCGAGAGCCACAATCACCCGTCGTACGTCGAGCCCTACCAGGGTGCCGCGACGGGTGTCGGCGGCATCGTCCGCGACATCATGGCCATGGGTGCGCGTCCGATCGCCGTCATGGATCAGCTGCGATTCGGCGCTGCCGATGCACCCGATACCCGCCGTGTCCTGAGCGGCATCGTCGCTGGCGTCGGCGGCTATGGAAACTCGCTCGGCCTGCCGAACATCGGCGGCGAGACGGTGTTCGACGCCTCCTATGCCGGTAACCCCCTTCTCAACGCTCTGTGTGCCGGCGTGATGCGCGTGGAGGACATGCATCTCGCGTTCGCGTCGGGCCTGGGAAACAAGATCATTCTGTTCGGTGCCCGGACGGGTCTCGACGGCATCGGCGGTGTGTCCGTGCTGGCCTCGGAGACGTTCGACGGCGACGAGACGGGTGGGGGCCGCAAGAAGCTTCCTGCGGTGCAGGTCGGCGATCCGTTCACCGAGAAGGTGCTCATCGAAGCCTGCCTCGAGCTGTACTCCAACAAGCTGGTCGTCGGCATCCAGGACCTCGGCGGTGCCGGGTTGTCTTGCGCCACATCCGAACTCGCCTCCGCCGGCAGTGGCGGCATGCACATCGAGCTGGAGAAGGTGCCGATGCGCGCCACCGGCATGACACCCGCCGAGGTGCTCTCGAGCGAATCCCAGGAGCGTATGTGCGCGGTGGTGACGCCCGAGAACGTCGACGCGTTCATGGCCGTCTGCAAGAAGTGGGACGTGCTGGCGACGGTGATCGGTGAGGTCACCGACGGTGAGCACCTGCAGATCACGTGGCACGGCGATACCGTCGTCGACGTTCCGCCGAAAACCGTTGCGCACGAAGGCCCTGTCTACAACCGTCCGGTGCAGCGGCCCGCCACTCAGGACGATCTCGTCGCGAACACTACGGCGTCGCTGAAGCGCCCGGAAACCGGTGACGAACTGCGGGCGACACTGCTGAAGATGATCGCCTCGCCGCAGCTGTGCAGCCGCCGATTCATCACCGAGCAGTACGACCGCTACGTCCGCGGCAACACCGTCCTGGCCGAGAACGCCGACGCCGGAGTGATCCGCATCGACGAGAAGACCGGTCGCGGAATCGCTTTGGCCACCGACGCGTCGGGCCGCTACACCGCACTCGACCCGTACCAGGGTGCGCAGCTTGCACTCGCCGAGGCGTTCCGCAACGTCGCGGTCACCGGCGCGACGCCGAAAGCCGTCACCAACTGCCTGAACTTCGGCTCGCCCGAGGACCCGGGCGTCATGTGGCAGTTCCAGCAGGCCGTCCGCGGTTTGGCGGACGGCTGCGTGAGCCTCGGCATCCCGGTCACCGGTGGCAACGTCAGTTTCTACAACCAGACCGGTGCCGAGCCGATTCTGCCGACGCCCGTCGTGGGTGTGCTCGGCGTGATCGACGACGTGCATCGCCGCATCCCCACCGGACTCGGACTCGAGCCCGGCGAGACACTGATCCTGCTCGGCGACACGCACGACGAGTTCGACGGGTCCATCTGGTCGCAGGTCGAGCATGATCACCTCGGCGGCGTTCCGCCGAAGGTCGACCTCGCCCGCGAGCAACTTCTCGCAGACATCCTGCTCTCGTCCTCGCGCGACGGTCTGGTTTCGGCAGCACACGATCTGTCCGAGGGTGGCCTCGCGCAGGCTGTCGTCGAAGCTGCACTGGCCGGTGAAACCGGTTGCCGCATCATCGTTCCCGAGGGTGCCGATCCGTTCGTGACACTGTTCTCCGAGTCCTCGGGTCGCGTACTCGTCGCGGTGCCGCGCACAGAGGAGACGCGCTTCACCGGTATGTGCACCGCCCGCGGTTTGCCGTGGACGCGCATCGGCGTGGTGGACGAGGGCTCGGATTCGATAGAGGTACAAGGGCAGTTCTCCGTCCCGATGACGGAACTGCGCGAGACGTTCGAGAGCACTCTTCCCAGACTCTTCGGCTGACCGAGGTGGGGGGACAGACATCGGTCGGGGAGCAGGCATCGGAGCAACGTGGCGCGGCACTCGATCCCGCGCACGAACAGGATGAGCATCACCGGCACCACGGGCCCACGCAGGAAGTCTCCTCGCCCGGCAAGCATCCCGCCATCATGTGGGCCTGGGGTCTGCTCCGCCTGGACTTCACCGGAATCGCGTTCGGCGCGTTGTTCTTCTGCTGGTCGTTGACTCCGTCCCTGCTCCCTCGCGGATGGTTGTTCCAGGGCATCATCGGCGGTATCAATGCCGCCATCGGCTACGCGTTCGGCGTGGCGGTGGGATGGGCCGTGACTCGGTGGTGGCTCACTTCGCGATCGTGGTGGCCGTTGCCGCGCAAGGTCGAACTCGCCGTGAAGGTCGCGGTACCCGTTCTGGCAATCACGGCATCGATGATCATGCTGGCGGTCTCCGCAGAATGGCAGCGTGAGCTGGCCGCCCTGATGGAAGCCGAGGGCACCACCACCACGGGGTATTTCCGTACCGGAGCGCTGAGTATCGCCATCGCAGCGCTGTTGATTTCGGTGTGGCGCGTGTTGCGCGATTTCGTTCGGTTGCTGGCGCGCCAGATCAACCGCATCGTGAAGATGCCGCGGGAAGTGGCCAATGCGCTCGGGGTCGTCCTGCTCGTGGTGCTGTCCGTCGCACTCGTTCAGGGTGTGTTACTGCGGGCGGTGTCCGAGGTCACCAACTCGGTATTCAGTCTGCAGAACGACGAAACACGAGACGGCGCAGAACAACCCGTTGCCGACGAGCGATCCGGTAGTCCGAACTCGTTGGCACCCTGGGACACCCTGGGGTTCGAGGGTCGCAACTTCGTTTCCAGCGGTCTGCGGGCCGACGAGATGGAACGGGCCACGGGCCGTCCGAGCCTCGAGCCGATCAGGGCGTATGCGGGATTGGAAACTGCGGAGACACAGGACGAACGGCTCGACATCGTGGTCGCCGAACTCGAGCGCACCGGAGCTTTCCAACGCCAGGCTCTCGTCGTCGTTCCGACCACGGGTACCGGGTGGGTCAATCCCACCGCCATCGAGGCCGAGGAGCTCATGTTCGACGGCGATGTTGCCACCGTCGCATCTCAGTATTCGTATCTGCCCAGCTGGATCTCGTTCATCGCCGAGGGCGACAAGGCAGCTCAGGCCGGCAAAGCGCTCATCGACAAGGTTCATGATCGCTGGCTGCAGGAGCCGGAGGCCACCCGCCCCAAGTTCTACGTCTACGGCGAAAGCCTCGGTACCCAGGCGGGTGAGGGTGCGTTCGTGGGTCTGGCCGACATCAGGGCCACCACCGACGGTGTCCTGTGGGTGGGGCCGCCGAACAACAACCGCATCTGGAGTCAGTTCGTCAGCCGACGCGACCCGGGCAGTCCCGAGGTGCGGCCGGTCTACTCCGAGGGCCTGACGGTCCGTTTCGCCGACAACTCGTCGGGCATCCCGCCGGAGGACCAGCCCTGGTACGAGCCGCGGATTCTGTATGTACAGCACGCGTCGGATCCGGTGGTGTGGTGGTCGCCCGACCTCCTCTTCGAGCGTCCGGACTGGCTGTCCGAGCCACCGGGGCCGGACCGCTTGCCGAGCATGCGCTGGTTCCCGGTCGTCACGTTCTGGCAGGTGGCCGCAGACCTGACCAATGCCGCGGGCGTCCCCGATGGACACGGACACAATTACGGAACCCTGGTGCTCGACGGCTGGGTGGCCGTCGCGGCACCCGAGGGGTGGACCGACCGCGACACCGAACGAGTCCGCGGAGTCATGGAGCAATTCGCCGGCCGAGACGGTCCCGAGAAGTGAGAAGCGCCGTCACAACAGGACTGGCGACGACGGCATGGAGTACGGCGGTCCTACCGTCGCTCGGTCTCGATGCGCGGGGGAGAGCGCTGGCCAATGCCTCGTTCGCAGTGGGTGTGGCTGCACTATCCCGAACCAGAGCGGACGAGCTCGGTCTGCGCAATACCGCTGCCGGACTGAAGTGGGGCGCTGCGGCGTCGGCAATTCCTGTTCTCGGTTCCGCCCTCGTCACGGCCATTCCAGCGCTGCGACGCCGGGTGAGGCCGTCTCGGGAGAACCTGGCCGAGTGGGTCCTGTTCCGGATTCCGGTGGGAACGGTGCTGACCGAGGAGCTGCTGTTCCGCGGCGTACTCGACGCCGAGTCGGCTGTGCTGTCGACGGCCTTCTTCGGTCTGTGGCACATCCACCCGGCGCGCGCTGCCGGCGACACGGTGCTGGGCACGGTGCTGGCGACAACGGCCGCCGGCGTGGTGTTCTCGTGGCTGCGGAGCCGGAGCGGCAGCGTGCTCGCGCCGGCCCTGCTGCACTATTTCCTCAACGCGAGCGGCGCCGTGCTGGCGCATCTGGCGGCGAACGACAGGAGCTAGAAGCAGTGCCTCCACACAAGGAAGTCTCTCCCGCCGAGGTGCGGGAAGCGGTCCTGGCGGTTGCGGAGTGGATCAGAGGTGAGGCGGACAAGCCGGCTCGCGCACAGATTGCCGCGGCGGTGCGCACCACCGCCAGAACTTTGGGTCAGAACGCGCCCGGATCCTCGGTGGAGGTGCGAGTCCCGCCGTTCGTCGCGGTGCAGTGCATCGTCGGGCCTCGACACACTCGGGGAACCCCGCCGAACGTGGTCGAAACCGATGCTCTGACGTGGTTGCAGGTGGTCACTGGGATCCGGGATTTCGACGCGGCCCTCGCCGACGGTTCCATCGATGCGTCCGGGAGCCGGGCAGTGGAAGTGGGCCGGTGGCTGCCGTTGCTGTCCATCACATGACGGTGCGAATCGGACCGTGGTTCACCTACCGGGAATCTGCGGTCCACACGATGCGTTGACTCCGCCCGTGTGCCCGTAGACTCAGGCACGGCCCCCCGCCCCGTCCCCCAAGGGAGCAATGCCCGTGACCAACGCCGATTTGTCGGTCGACAGTCCGAATCTTCTGCTGAACAAGCCCATCGACGAACCGGAGAACGAGCCGCGCGAAGAGTGCGGAGTGTTCGGAGTATGGGCACCGGGCGAGGATGTGGCCAAGCTCTCGTATTACGGCCTCTATGCGCTGCAGCACCGCGGCCAGGAAGCGGCCGGCATCGCAGTGTCCGACGGGTCGCAGGTGTTGGTGTTCAAGGATCTGGGCCTGGTCAGTCAGGTGTTCGACGAGCAGACTCTCGGAGCCATGCCCGGGCACGTCGCCATCGGTCACTGCCGCTACTCCACCAGTGGTTCGGTGACGTGGGAGAACGCTCAGCCGATCTTCCGCACCACCACTGCGGGCACCGGTATTGCGCTCGGCCACAACGGAAACCTCGTCAATTTCGCGGAACTTGCCACCAAGGCACGTGACGCCGGCCTGATCAGCGATCGGCTGCAGGGCAACGGAACCTCGGATTCCGACGTCGTCACGGCGCTGATGGCGCACAAGGCCGCCGATTGCACCGTCGAGCAGGCGGCAATGGAGTTGCTTCCGCAGCTCAAAGGCGCTTTCTGCCTTACCTTCATGGACGAGCACACTCTCTACGCTGCCCGCGACCCGCACGGGGTTCGTCCCCTGTGCCTCGGCCGCCTCGATCGCGGTTGGGTGGTGGCCAGCGAAACGGCCGCACTCGACATCGTCGGTGCCGCCTTCGTTCGCGACATCGAGCCCGGTGAGTTGCTGGCGATCGATGCCGACGGCGTTCGTTCCTCACGTTTCGCGGCCCCGGAGCCCAAGGGATGCGTGTTCGAGTACGTCTACCTCGCGCGCCCCGACAGCGTCATCGGCGGCCGTTCGGTGCACTCGACCCGTGTCGAGATCGGACGACGGCTCGCCAAGGAGCATCCGGCCGAGGGCGATCTGGTGATTCCGGTGCCCGAGAGCGGAACTCCCGCCGCAGTAGGTTTCGCCCAGGGCTCGGGCATTCCGTACGGCCAGGGCCTGATGAAGAACGCGTACGTGGGCCGCACGTTCATTCAGCCCTCGCAGACCATCCGTCAGCTGGGCATCCGGCTCAAACTCAATCCTCTCAAAGAGGTCATTCGGGGCAAAAGACTGGTGGTGGTGGACGATTCGATCGTCCGCGGTAACACCCAACGCGCCCTGATCAGGATGCTGCGTGAGGCCGGTGCGCTCGAGATCCACGTCCGGATCGCCTCCCCGCCGGTGCGGTGGCCTTGCTTCTACGGCATCGACTTCGCTTCTCCTGCAGAGCTGATCGCCAACGGAGTCGACTCCGAGGACGGGATTCTCGAAGGCGTTCGGCAGGCAATCGGTGCCGATTCTCTGGGGTACATCTCCATCGACGGTATGATCGCGGCCTCCGAGCAGCCCGAATCGCGGTTGTGCGCAGCATGTTTCACCGGCAAGTACCCGATCGATCTGCCCGCCGACAACGCACTCGGTAAGCACGTTCTCGAAGGTCTGCTGGCTTCGGCAGCCGGGCAGCCGGTGGCGAACGACGCGAATGTGAGCGCTCTCAGTCGCCCTTGACCTGCGGTTTCCCGTCAGGGAACAGCAGGGTTTTCTGAATGCCACATATTGGAAACAGTCCATCGGTACTGTCCCGAGTTACATAGGACACACCGATTTGGATAGAGGCTCAGATGACCCTGTCGCCCGACGACGGACGCATGCAGCGCTACAGCGCTGCATCACGAACGGCTGTGCGTAAGCACGGCAAGAAGACCGCTGCAGTGGCAGCACTGTCGGTACTCGCGTTGACGGCCGCAGCCTGCGGCTCGGGCCGTACCGACGAGGCCGGCGGCTCCGGTGACGCCGGTGGAGACACCATCACGGTCGGCACCACCGACCAGGTGACATCACTCGACCCGGCCGGCTCGTACGACAACGGCTCGTTCATGGTGATGAACCAGACGTATCCCTTCCTGATGAACTTCGCTCCGGGCAGTTCGGAACTCGAGCCCGACGTCGCCGAAAGCTGCGATTTCGCCGAGCCGACCGTCTACACGTGCACGCTGAAGGACGACCTGACGTTCGCGAACGGCAATCCGTTGACGAGCGAGAGCGTGAAGTACTCGTTCGACCGGATCGTCGCGATCAACGATCCCAACGGGCCCGCCTCGCTGCTGACCAACCTCGACAGCATCGCGACACCGGACGAGAAGACCGTCGAGTTCACGCTGAAGGCCGCCAACGATCAGACGTTCCCGCAGATCCTGGCAACACCGGCAGGTCCGATCGTCGACCAGACGGTGTTTCCGGCAGACCAGATTCTCGACGACGACGCCATCGTGGCGGGTACCCCGTTCGCCGGTCCGTACTCGATCTCGAGCTACGCCAAGAACTCGCTCGTCAGTTTCACCGCGAACGAGAACTACCAGGGCATCCTGGGCACACCGAAAACGTCGGCGATCAACACGAAGTACTACACCAGCTCGGACAACCTCAAGCTCGACGTACAGAACAAGGCCATCGACGTCGCGTGGCGTTCGTTGACCCCGACCGACGTCGAATCGCTCGAAGCCGTCGACGGTCTGACGGTGCACGAGGGACCGGGCGGTGAATCGCGCTACATGGTGTTCAACATGAACACGATGCCGGGCGATACTCCCGAACAGAAGTTGGCCGTGCGCAAGGCAATTGCGGCCTCGGTCGATCGTCAGGCGCTCTCCGACGGCGTCTACAAGGGCACCTACACCCCGCTGTACTCCGTCGTCCCGACCGGTCTCGAGGGTGCGAACACCGCGTACGGCGATGTCTACGGCACGACGCCCAACCGCGACGAGGCCGCCGGATTCCTCTCTGCCGCAGGGGTTGCCACTCCCGTGCAGCTCAACCTGCAGTACAACCCGGATCACTACGGTTCGTCCTCGAGCGAGGAGTACGCCGCGATCAAGAGTCAGCTCGACGCGACGGGGCTGTTCAACGTGAACCTGCAGTCCACCGAGTGGAGCACGTACACCAAGGAACGTGTCGCCGACGCGTACCCGGTGTACCAGCTGGGCTGGTTCCCGGACTACCCCGACGCAGACAACTACCTGACGCCGTTCTTCGCGCCGGACAACTTCTTGCAGTCGCACTTCGAGAGCCCGGAGATCACGTCGCTGCTCGATCTGGAGCGCACGACGGCCGACGAGAATGCGCGGATGCAGATCATCGGTCAGATCCAGACCGAGCTGGCGACGAACTACCTGCCGACGCTTCCGTTGTTGGAGGGCAAGCAGATCGCCGTAGCGACCGATGAGATCAGCGGCGTGGACGAGACGCTCGACGCCTCGTTCAAGTTCCGTTTCGTCACTCTCGCCAAGAGCTGACCGGTGCCCGCTACCGCGGATGCGTCGGTAGGGGAGAAGAAAGCACAGCAGGCGAGCGCGCCGTCACGATACGGCGCGCTCGCTCGCTATCTCGGGATCAGATTTTTGCTGATCATTCCGACTGCCTGGATTCTCGTCACCGTCGTGTTCTTTCTGATGCGCGTGATCGGTGATCCGATCACCGCGGCCCTCGGTGGCCGCCTCCCTGCCGAACAGATCGCCCAGCGCAAGGCCGAGGCCGGCTACGACCGTCCGATTCTGACGCAGTACTGGGAGTACCTGACCGGTTTGCTGCGCGGCGATTTCGGCCGTTCTGCCACCGACAATCGAGCGATCAGCGACGTCCTGCTCGTCAACGGTGCTGCGACACTGGAATTGGCGTTCTGGGCACTGCTGGTGGCCTTTGCCGTCGGTATCCCGCTCGGGTTCTACGCCGCCACCCATCGAGACCGATTCGGTGACGCCTCGCTGCGGATCTTCGCAATCCTGGCGTATGCGGCACCGGTGTTTTTCGTCGGCATGCTGCTCAAGCTGCTGTTCGCCGTCAAGCTCGGCTGGCTGCCGGTGGCCGGACGAGCCAGCACCAATGTGGAACTGGCACTGCAGAACGTCTCGCCGAAGACGAACATTCTCATCGTCGATTCCTTCCTCTACGGAGAGACGAGCTACACCGTCGACGTGCTCGAGCATGCCGTTCTTCCTGCTCTCGCACTGGGCCTGTTGACGGCAGGCGTCTTTCTGAGGCTGGTGCGCGTCAACCTGATTCAGACGCTGCAGGCACCGTTCGTCGACGCCGCCCGCGCGCGCGGACTGAGCGAGGGCACGGTGACCAGGCGACATGCGTTCCGCAACGCCATGATCCCCATCGTCACGGTCATCGGCCTGCAGATCGCCGTGCTGCTGGGCGGAGCAGTGCTCACCGAGACCACGTTCGAGTGGCAGGGCCTGGGCTACGAGCTGGCCCGCTACCTGCAGCAACGCGATTTCGTTGCGGTGCAGGGCATCGTGACGTTCCTGGCCGTGGTGGTGGCCGTCGTCAGCTTCGTCACCGACGCCATCGTCGCCCTCATCGACCCGAGAGTGAGGTTCTGATGAGCACCGAAGTCGTGCTGTCCGACGTCCCCTCCACCCGCCCACACCGTCGAGGAATCCCCGGTGTGTCGTTCGTGAAGTCCACCTCGGGATTGCAGCGGGTCACGCTGCTCGTCGGTCTGGCACTGATGGTGGCGTTCGTGCTTGCTGCCTTGTTCGCTCCGCTGCTTGCGCCTTACGGGTTCTCGCAGACCAGCGATGCCGGCCAGGATTTTGCGCGTCAGGCAGCTCCGTCGGCGGAGCACTGGTTCGGCACCTCGGTCCGCGGGGAGGACGTCTTCTCACGTGTGATCTACGGTGCCAGAACAGCTCTGATGGTGATCGCCTCGTCGTTGATTCTCTCGCTGATCATCGGCGTTCCGCTGGGGCTCGCCTCGGGATACATCGGGCGCTGGTTCGACCGTGTGCTCGTGCTGTTCATGGATGCGATGTACGCATTCCCGTCTCTGCTTCTGGCCGTGGTCATCTCGATCGTCGTGGCGGGTGGACAGTCGTCGAGCTTCGGTGGCATCGCGTCCGCAGCAATCGCCATCACGGCCATATTCGTACCGCAGTACTTCCGGGTGGTCCGCAATGCCACGGTGGCGGTCAAGACCGAACCGTACGTCGATGCAGCACGGGTCACCGGGGCCGGCACACCGCGAATTCTGTTCCGCCACATACTCGCCAACGTGGTGCAGACACTGCCGGTCATCATCACCCTCAACGGGGCCGAGGCCATCCTGACCCTGGCCGGGCTCGGATTCCTCGGATTCGGTATCGAACCCACCTCCGCCTCGGAATGGGGCTACGACATCAACAAGGCCCTGCCGGACATCTCCAACGGCATCTGGTGGACGTCGGTGTTCCCGGGCCTGGGCATCGTGCTGGTGGTGCTCGGCTTGACCATGGTGGGTGAAAGCGCAAGCGAGACACTCAATCCGCTGCTGCGTACCCGTAAGAAATTCAAGAAGGCGGTGAAGGTATGACACAGAGTGTGGCGACTCCACGAGAGTCCGCGCTGTCGGTCGAGTCGTTGTCCGTCACGTTCGCCACCGACGCAGGCGAAGTACACGCCGTCGACCAGGTCTCCTTCGAGGTGTATCCCGGCGAGGTACTGGCCGTGGTGGGGGAGTCGGGGTCGGGGAAGTCCGTCAGTGTTCGCTCCGCGATCGGTCTCCTACCCGACACCGCACGGGTCGATGGGCACGTGATTCTCGGTGGCCGGGACGTCACCACGCTGAACGACAAAGCGTGGGCGGGGTTGCGCGGCAACAAGATCTCGATGGTGTTCCAGGAACCGGGCAGCGCTCTCGATCCGCTGTTCACCATCGGGTATCAGATCGTCGAAGCACTCCGGGCGCACCCCAGGAGTGGAGCCGGCGGAACGACCAGTGGCGGCAGCGACGACGGTAAACGGATGTCGGCGAAGGGTGCCAAAGCACGGGCCGTCGAGTTGCTGACGATGGTGGGATTGCCCAACCCCGAGCAGCGCTTCTCGTACTATCCGCACGAGCTTTCGGGCGGGCAGAAGCAACGCGTGATGATCGCGATCGCCATTTCGTGTGAGGCGAAGGTCATCATCGCCGACGAGCCGACCACCGCTCTCGACGTCACGGTACAGGCCGAGATCCTCGAACTGTTGCGCGATCTCAAGGACCGGCTCGGCTGTGCCATCGTGCTCATCACCCACAGCATGGGCGTCGTGTCCGATCTGGCCGACCGTGTCGTCGTCATGCAGAACGGTCGCGTCGTCGAGGAAGCTCCGGTGGCGCAGCTGTTCGACGCCCCCGCGGACGAGTACACCAAGAAGCTGCTGGCGGCAGTGCCGACTCTGGCTGCGGTGGAGTCGGACAAGACCGTCGACACCTCGGGTGAACCGGTTCTCGACGTCTCGAAGCTGGTGGTGCAGTTCTCCGGTGGAGTCGGCTCGCCTGCGTTTCGGGCGGTCGACGACGTCTCGCTCACCATCCACCGCGGCGAGACCCTCGGCTTGGTGGGTGAATCCGGCTCGGGCAAATCCACTATCGGCAGATGTGTCGCTGCGCTGCAGAAGCCGACCAGCGGCAGCGTGACGGTGATGGGGCAGAACATTGCCGGTGTGAGCGAACGCAAGCTCAAGCCCCTGCGTAAGCGCTTCGGCTTCGTCTTCCAGGACCCGTCGGCGTCACTGAACCCGCGCCTGACCGTCGGGCAGTGTGTTGCCGAGCCGACGATCGTGCACAAGTACGGCTCCAAGGACGCGATCGCGGCCAGAACGACCGAGCTTCTCGACGCCGTGCAACTGCCCTCGGGCACCGACAAGCGGTACCCGCACGAATTGTCCGGTGGGCAGCGGCAGCGCGTCAGCCTGGCGCGAGCATTGGTGCTGGGTCCGGATCTGGTGGTGGCGGACGAGCCGACCAGTGCACTCGACGTGTCGGTGCAGGCAGCAGTGTTGGACCTCTTCGAGGCGTTGCAGCAGGAATTCGGTTTCGCATGTCTGTTCATCAGCCACGACCTGGCCGTGGTCGACCGCGTCGCGCATCGTGTGGCAGTGCTGCGCGGAGGCCGCGTCGTCGAGCAGGGAACGCCGTGGAAGATTCTGCGCTCGCCGGAGGAGGAGTACACCGAAAAGCTGTTGGCCGCGATCCCCGGCAAACGCCTGCACACGTGAGTTCTTCTCCTGACCGGGCACTCCGGTACCGTTGGGGCCGCGCTCGAACGGGCGCCGACATGAACGAGCACACAGGCTGGAGCCGAATGACCGAGGAATCCCAACCCACGAGCGCAACTCACTCGGGCGGTGCCTCCTACGCGGCGGCCGGGGTCGACATCGCCGCTGGAGATCGAGCAGTGCAGCTGTTCGCGCCGCTCGCCAAGAAGGCCAGTAGGCCCGAGGTGATGGGCGGTCTCGGCGGGTTCGCCGGTCTCTTCGCGCTCAAGGGCGACTACCGTGAGCCGGTCCTGGCCGCCTCGACCGACGGCGTCGGCACCAAGGTGGCCGTGGCGCAGGCCCTGGGCAAGCACGACACGCTCGGCCTCGACCTGGTGGCGATGGTCGTCGACGATCTCGTCGTCTGTGGCGCGGAACCGCTGTTCCTGCAGGACTACATCGCGGTGGGCCGCGTCGTTCCCGAGCAGGTCGCAGAATTGGTCAAGGGCATCGCCGAGGGCTGCATCATCGCCGGCTGCGCACTGCTGGGAGGCGAGACGGCAGAACACCCCGGACTCATGGCCGACGGCGACTACGACCTGTCGGCCACCGGCATCGGCGTCGTCGAGGCCGATTCGGTCCTGGGCCCGGAGCGGGTACGCCCGGGTGACGTCGTCATCGGGATGGGATCGTCGGGCCTGCACTCGAACGGCTACTCCCTGGCCCGCAAGGTGCTGCTCGAGATCAACCACATGGACCTCGGCGGACATGTCGAAGAGTTCGGTCGCACGCTGGGCGAGGAACTGCTCGAGCCCACCAAGATCTACGCCAAGGACTGTCTGGCACTCGCCGCCGAGACCGACGTGCGCACGTTCTGCCACGTCACCGGCGGCGGACTGGCCAACAACCTCTCCCGGGTGATGCCCGAGGGACTGGTGGCCGAACTCGACCGCACCACGTGGAGCCCGGCTCCGATCTTCTCGCTCATCGCTCAGCGCGGACGCGTCGAGCGGGCCGAGATGGAGCAGACGTTCAACATGGGTGTCGGCATGGTCGCCATCGTGGCACCCGAGGACGTCGACCGGGCGCTGGCCGTGCTGACCGCGCGTCACATCGATTGCTGGACGCTGGGCACCGTCAAGAAGGCCGCCGGTAAGGACATCGCCGACGAGCGCGCACTACTGCTGGGCAATCACCCGAGATTCTGAACGGCGGGGTTCTGAACGGTAAGTACACGATGAACAAGTGAGGGGGAGCCGCTCAGCGGCTCCCCCTCAGTCGTTGTCGTTGCACAGTACTAGCGTCGCCAGTCCTCGTACTCGTCTTCCTCGACTCGGGAATGCACATCCGAGTCAGAGTGGATGCCACGATGGGAGTTGGACGAACCACCGGAGAGTTCTTTCTGCAGACTCTCCAAGTCCGTTGTCGGCGAGCTGTACTTGAGCTCACGAGCGACCTTTGTCTGCTTTGCCTTAGCCCTGCCTCGGCCCATGGCGGTGCCCCCTCGCGGACTTGCGGGGCGGCCTGGGGAAATTTGGCGGCCCCGTTAGAGTTGGTATTTCTTCCTGGCACACACTCTAGCGCGCGAATCGCCGCGATGCGCATACGGCACCACGTGTCGGTCACGGGCGAACGGGCGCGACACGCCCGGGATCGGGACCCGCGCTGCCTGTACCTGCAGATATCCGTGCACAGGCAAACTATCTTCGTTCGGCGACACGAAAACTACGTGCTGCGGGTCATGGCCTCCGCAACCTCTTCAGGGCCGCGGCGGCGTCGCGGTACACCTTCGGTGCCAGATCGGCGTGTCCAACAGGGTCTGCATCGCATCGGCGTTTCTGCCCATGAAGAGCGTCCGCACCGTCACCCCGTGGTCGGGAACCGACGTCACCGTCACAGCGTCACCGCCGGTGAACACCCCCGGTTCGATGACCCGGAAATACGCGCCCACATCGCCGCGGTCGGTGAATCGACTGATCCACCCGGGCTCGTCCATCCACCGTGCGAACGTTGCGCATGGTTTGCGGGCGATCGTCACCTCCAGTTCGACGCTGCCCACCCGCCACCGGGAGCCGATCACCGCGTCGGTCACCGGCACGCTCTCGGTGCGGAGGTTCTCGCCGAATCGACCCGGCGGAACCGGCACTCCGAGCTCGTCGGCCCAGTATTTGGCTTCCGCCTCGTCGTAGGCGTAGACGGCCTGATCGAGCCCGCCGTGGAACTTGGTGTCCCGGCAGTGGTCGCCGCCGATCCCGAGCTCGTGCACGTCCACCGGACCGTCGACGGGCCGCTTGTCGATCCCGCTGTCCACGACGCCGCGCCGACCGAGCGGAACGTCGGCGTGCACCACGCAGACAGCCGAGACGGCCCCGATCACCGGCCGCGCAAGCGGTCGACGGCCGCGCGCCCGGCCTGGACGTCGTCGTAGGACGGGATCGAATCCGGATCGATCGACGCGGCACACGGCCCCGCTTCGAGGGCGGTGTCCACCGGAGTCGTTCGCTTGAGAAGGGCTAGAGCGATCGGACCGAGCTCGAAGTGATCGATGACGGTACCCAGACGGCCCACCGACCGTCCGCCGGCGGTGACCGGATCGCCGGTGCTGGGCCGACCGTCCGCGGAACCGTCGAGATGCAGCAGCACCAGATGCCGCGGCGGTCGACCGAGGTTGTGGACGCGCGACACCGTCTCCTGCCCGCGGTAGCAGCCCTTCTCGAGGTGCACGGCCCCGAACTCGGCGGCACTACCGATCCAGCGAACCTCGTGCGGAATGGTCTTCTCGTCCGTGTCGACGCCCACGCGCGGCCGCAGTGATTCCACCCGCAACGCGTCGAACGCCCACGTTCCGGCCGGGCTCGCCCCGGCGTCGCGCAGTCGGAGAAACCACTCGGTCAGGTGTGCACGGGGGATCACCACGTCGTACGAGTTCGGGCCCGGCCACGGCATCCGCCGGACGAAGCCGCCGCCGTCGATCTCCGACGCGTCGTAGATCTCGCCCGGAACCGGTGCACCGGCCTCGGTCAGAACGGACACCGCATCCGACCCCAGGACGGTGAGCACGGCCAGTTCGTCGGCCTCGCGCGGTTCGGCTTTGGCCCAGAACACCATCTTCTTCAGAAACGACAGCAGATCCGGGCCGGCGACGCGCTCGGTGTCGATATACGTGACGCCGCCCGAGTCGGTCTGCACGAAATGATGTTCGACGCGTCCGTTGACGTCCAGGCTCAGATTCTCGGCCGAACTGCCGTCGGGCAGATGGGAGACCAGTTGGCTCGAAATCGTGTTCAACCAGCTCAGGCGTTCGTCTCCGCTGATGGCGAGGACGAAGCGGTGGGATCGGTCGATGACGGCGGCAGAGCCGACGGCGTCACGCTGTTCGCCGAAGGGATTGCCGTAGTGCCAGGCCACCCCCGCGTCGACGCTGTCGTCCGGGGAAGGAACCGCACCGGGAAGAGTGAGAAGAGGACTGGGACTGATCGTCACGGAATCGGACACCACTCCATAGTAGGAGCCTGCGCAGTCCAGGGTTTTACCCACGTGCAACGCGTCCGATACAGGCAGGCGAACTACCCTCTCTACGTTCGATCCGTGAAAACTCTGAAGCATCCGGCAGCGCAGATCGGCCTGGCTGCGATCGGCGGAATCGTGTTCGGTCTGATCGTCGGTGACTGGGCCGCGAACCTGAAGTTCGTCGGCGATCTGTTCATCCGCCTGATTCAGATGTCGATCGTGCCGCTGGTCATGGCGTCGGTGATCGTGGCGACCGGATCGATGTCCGGAACGGGCACCGGCAAGATCGCGGCGCGGACATTCAAGTGGATGATCGGGTTCTCGTTCGTGGCAGCAGTGCTGGCGTGGCTGCTCAGCATTCTCATTCGCCCGGGTGCGGGGATGGAGTTCACGCAACAGCTGGATCCCAGCCTCGAAGAAAGCGCGAGCGAGGCGATCGGCTGGCAGGACACCCTGCGGGGCTTCGTATCGACCAACGTGTTCGACGCGATGTCGACCGCGACGATGGTGCCGATCATCGTCTTCTCGTTGCTCTTCGGAATCGCCCTGCGCAGCCACATCTCCACGACGGGTGACACCGGCGTGCTCAGGCTCATGGATCAGATTCAGCAGATCGTCCTGACCATGATTCGGCTCGTCATGACCATTGCACCGGTCGGTGTCTTCTGCCTTCTCGCGGCCCTCGCCGGCGACGTCGGATTCTCCGTCGTCTCGACGGCGTTGAGCTACTTGGGAACCACCCTGCTCGGCGTGTTGATTCTGTTCGCGCTGTTCGTGGTGGTGGTGACGGTGCGAACCCGGTTGGATCCCAGGAGTCTGCCGAACAAGCTGACCGAGCAGACGGCTATTGCGGTCACGACCACGAGTTCGGCCGTCACGTTCCCGACCGTTCTGAAGAACACCGTGGAAAAGGTGGGTGTCAGCCAGAAGGTCGCGAACTTCACGCTGTCGATCGGCCTGACCATGGGCTCGTACGGCGCGGTACTGAACTACATGATCGTGGTCATGTTCCTCGCGCAGGCCGGCGACATCGAACTGAGTATCGGCCAGATTGCCCTCGGGATGGGATTGGCGATACTGCTGAACATGGGCACGATCACCGTTCCAGGTGGCTTCCCGGTGGTCGCAATGTTCCTCGCAACCTCGTTGGACCTGCCGTTCGAGGCGGTCGGACTACTCATCGCGGTCGACTGGTTCGCCGGCATCTTCCGCACCTTCCTCAACGTCAACGGAGACACGTTCGTCGCCATGTTGGTGGCCAACGCCGACGACGAGATCGACCGCGACGTCTACAACGGCACCAAGAACGTGGTTGCCGAGGAGATAGACCTCGACGAGTACCGCGACGTGATGGCCCAGGCGGATCGAGCCGACTGATCGCCTGATCTACAGTGACGCCATGTCCGAACCGGTAGTGATGACGCTGGACGGCCGAGTGCACGACGCTGCGCAGCCCCTGCTGTTCGCCGACGACCTCGCTGCCGTGCGCGGCGACGGTGTATTCGAGACGCTGCTCGTGCGCGGAGGCGTGGCCCGCGCAGTGGAGTTGCATCTGGCCCGTCTGGCGGCGTCGGCGGCGGCGCTACAACTGCCTACCCCCGACCTGGACGCATGGCGAACGGTGGTCGACGAGTCCGCCGCTCTGTGGACTCGGAACTCGGCGGACGAGGCCGTACTGCGTTTGGTGCTCAGTCGTGGACGCGAGAGCGGCGGCGAGCCGACGGCGTTCGTGACGGTGGGGCCGCTCCCCGAGCGCGTGCGGACCGCGCGGGCCCACGGGGTGTCGGTGATCACGCTCGACCGAGGCTATTCGGTCGATTTCTCGGCGACCGCCCCGTGGCAGCTCGCCGGTGCCAAGACTCTGTCCTACGCGACCAACATGGCCGCATTGCGACATGCGGTGTCGCAGGGCGCGGACGACGTGATCTACCTCAGCAGCGAGGGCCGGGTACTGGAAGGCCCGAGGTCGACGGTGGTGCTCGCGCGGGGTAAGACACTCGTCACACCGTCGGTGGAGCAGGGCATCCTGGCCGGAACCACCGTGGCAGCGTTGTTCGAGGTTGCCGAGGATGCTGGCTGGAAGTGCGAGCACGGCCATCTCTATCCTGCGGATCTCATTGCGGCAGATAGTGTTTGGCTGGTCTCGAGTGTCACGCTCGCGGCGCGGGTGACGACGATGAACGGCGTTGTTCTCGGGCGTCCAGGCAGCGGTGAACAGGTGTCGGAGATGGTCGATCGAGCCGTGGGCGTCGCCGCTACGAGCTGAGTGACCAACGACCCTGCCCAGGGACTCTTCCCTACTACTACTCGTAGTAGTACATTCGAATTCGTCGCGGGACAACGCCCTGACCTGCGGTGTTGCCCGTCACAGCTCAGGTGGAAGAGTTCGGAGTATCGATGGACGCGTTGGATGTCTCGCGGTGGCAGTTCGGTATCACCACCGTGTACCACTTCATTCTCGTACCCCTCACGATCGGCCTCGCGCCGATGGTGGCAGCTATGCAGACCATGTGGGTGATCACCGGCAAGGACTCCTGGTATCGACTCACCAAGTTCTTCGGCAAGCTGTTCCTCATCAACTTCGCACTCGGCGTCGCAACCGGAATCGTCCAGGAGTTCCAGTTCGGGATGAACTGGAGCGAATACTCACGCTTCGTCGGTGACGTGTTCGGTGCGCCCCTCGCACTCGAAGGATTGGTGGCCTTCTTCCTCGAATCCACGTTCCTCGGCCTGTGGATATTCGGCTGGAGCAGGTTGCCCAAGCTTGTTCACCTGGCCACGATCTGGCTCGTCGCGATCGGCGTCAACGCCTCTGCCTTCTTCATCATCGCAGCCAACTCCTGGATGCAGCATCCCGTCGGCGCGATCTACAACGAGGAGACCGGCCGCGCCGAGCTGACCGACATCTGGGCCCTGCTCACCAACAACACTGCGCTGGCGGCTTTTCCGCACGCCGTAGCAGGAGCTTTCCTCACCGCGGGAACCTTCGTCGCCGGCATCTCCGGTTGGTGGATGGTGCGGGAGGCCCGAAAGACGAAGCTGAACAATGCGGCTACTGATTCACGCTCGATGTTCAGGTCGGCAGCGCGCATGTCCTTCATCGTCATGATCGTCGCAGGCGGCGCGCTGGCCATCACCGGAGACATTCAGGGCAAGCTCATGTTCGAGCAGCAGCCGATGAAGATGGCCTCGGCAGAATCGTTGTGCGACACTGAAACCGGAGCCAGCTTCTCGCTCCTGACCGTGGGGACGCACAACAACTGCGAATCGGTGGTGCACCTCATTTCGATCCCCGGCCTCACGTCGTTCCTGGCGGAGAACGACTTCGGTGCCACCGTGCAGGGCGTCAACCAACTGCAGGAGCAGTACGAGCAGCAGTTCGGGCCCGGTAACTACAAGCCCAACCTGTTCGTCACCTACTGGGCATTCCGGATGATGATCGGACTGGCCGCCGGATCCGCTCTGCTCGCGATTGCGGGACTGTGGGTCACCCGCGGTGGTCGAGTGCCCGACCAGAAGTGGTTCTCGTGGCTCAGCCTCGCGGCAATCCCGACTCCGTTCCTGGCCAACAGTGCCGGCTGGATCTTCACCGAAATGGGCCGTCAGCCATGGGTTGTCGCGCCGAATCTCTCCGGCGTCGATCAGATCCGGCTCACCGTCGACCAGGGCGTGTCCGACCATCCCGTCGGCCTCGTTCTCGCCTCGCTGGTGACGTTCACACTGCTGTACGCCGCACTCGGAGGGGTCTGGTTCTACCTGCTCCGGCGCTACGTCATCGAGGGACCTCTCGACCACGACGCGCACCCGCACGTCGACCCACCGGAATCGGAAGACGATGAGCCGAAACAACTCTCGTTCGCGTACTAGGGGATAGCCATGTCACTGCCCGAATTCTGGTTCTTCCTCATCGGCTTCTTCTTCGTCGGCTACTTCGTACTGGAAGGGTTCGACTTCGGTGTCGGCATGCTCATGCCCATACTGGGTCGGCACCCCGACCCGGCGACGGGGGAGAAGCGCAGGCGTGCCGTACTGAACACGATCGGCCCGGTCTGGGACGGCAACGAAGTCTGGCTCATCACCGCCGGCGGAGCCCTGTTCGCAGCCTTTCCGGAGTGGTACGCCACGCTGTTCTCCGGCTTCTACCTGCCGTTGCTGTTGATCCTGGTAGCGCTCATCCTCCGTATCTGCGCCATCGAATGGCGCGGCAAGATCGACGACCCGGTGTGGCGTCGACGCTGCGACATCGGAATCGGCATCGGCTCGTGGGTTCCGGCGGTGCTGTGGGGTGTCGCGTTCGCCAACATCGTGCGCGGAGTCGCGATCGACGAGAACAAGAAGGTCACCGCAGGATTCTTCGACCTCCTCAACCCGTATGCACTGCTCGGCGGAGTCACGATGGCCGTGGTGTTCGCACTGCACGGTGCCGTGTTCATCGCGCTCAAGACTTCCGGCGATGTCCACGAGGACTCCGTGAAAATGGCTGCATGGCTTTCGGTTCCGGCAGTGCTCGTCGGTGGAGCCTTCGCGCTGTGGACACAACTCGCCTACGGGAAGACCTGGACCTGGGTGCTCGTCGCGGTGGCAGCAGTGGCCTTGCTGCTCGTCGTCGCGTCGACGGCAAAAGTACGTGAAGGCTGGGCCTTCGTCTTCACCAGTGTCGCGATCGTTGCCGTCGTCGTGCTGCTGTTCGCGTCGCTGTTCCCCAATGTCATGCCGTCCAGTACGGACGCTGCCTTCGGGCTGACCATCGAGAACGCGTCGTCCAGTCCATACACGTTGCAGGTGATGACCTGGGCTGCCGCGTTCGCCGCGCCCGTCGTGATCGGTTACCAGGCGTGGACGTACTGGGTGTTCCGCCAGCGTATTTCGAGCGCACAGATCCCGGACTCGATCGGACTGACGGTGACATCGTGACCGCGCCCGCTCGCTCGCGGGGACCGGTCGACCCGCGACTGTGGAAATACTCTCGATCTGCGCGGGGCTACTTGATCGTCACGGTCGCCCTGTCGACCGTCGTCACGCTCTGCATCATCGTGAGCGCGTCGACCATCGGACGTGTGCTGGCAGGCGTCATCACCGACCCGACGGCCAGATCGGTGTCCGCCTGGACGACGGAACTGGCCGTGCTGGCGGGCGCAGTGGTGGCCCGTGTGCTCGTCACCGGAGTCCAGTCCCGGTACGCGCACCGGTCGGCGTCACGGGTGGTTGCCGAGCTCGAGGTCGAGGTCCTCACCACGGCAACGCGATTCGAGCCTCGGGAGCTCGACCGCGAACGGGAAGAGCTGGCCGTCATCGTGACCCGGGCCATCGGGGGTCTACGCGCGTACCTCACCGGATATCTGCCGGCGTTGGTGTCGGCGGTCATCGTCACGCCGCTCGTCCTGGTCGTCATCGTCACCCAGGACGTGACGTCGGCGGTCATCATCGCCGTCACTCTTCCCCTCATCCCCATCTTCATGATTCTGATCGGGTTGCTGACCAAAGGCCGAGCCGCAGCGACGCTCGCCACGATGACCAGGTTGTCCGCGCAGTTGCTCGATCTACTGGCCGGTCTGCCGACCTTGCGCGCGCTGCGTCGTGAACACGGTCCGGCCGCTCGCATCCGCGCGCTGGGTGACGCGCATCGACGAACCACGATGCGCGCGTTGAAGGTTGCGTTTCTCTCGTCGATGGTGCTCGAATTGCTCGCAACCCTGTGTGTGGCGCTGGTGGCCGTCGGAATCGGACTACGGTTGGTCTTCGGTGAGATGACACTCGAAGCGGGCATCATCGCGTTGATCCTCGCCCCCGAAGTGTATTTCCCGTTACGCGCCGTGGGGACCCAGTTCCACGCAGCAGAGGACGGCGTCGAGGCCGCGGACCGCGCCTTCCGAGTGCTCGATCGGCCTACGGCACAGCCGATGGGGCGTCGAACGGTCGACGCTACGGGCGCGAACATCGAACTCGTCGGGCTCACCGTCGCGAGCCGGGAAGGCGAGGCTCCGGCAGGTCTGAGCGCACTGTGCCGACCGGGCACCGTCACGGTATTGACCGGACCCAATGGCTCGGGCAAATCGACTGCGCTGCAGTCTGTTCTGGGACTGACGACGCCCACGAGTGGTGCGGTTCTCGTCGGCGGCGTACCCGTGGCCGATCTCGATCTCGATCGGTGGTGGGCTCAGGTCGCGTGGCTTCCGCAGCGGCCGGTGTTGCTGCCGGGCACGCTCTACGAGAACGTGACCCTGCACGGCGTGACCGACGCCGTCGCACTGGACGCAGCCTGCCGCGCTTCGGGATTCGATGCGGTACTGCGAGATCATCCGAACGGCTGGGCCACTCGCGTCGGACAAGGCGGCGTGGGGCTGTCCCTCGGTGAACTGCAACGTCTGGCCCTGACCCGAACTTTTCTGGCCGGTGCCGCGGTGATGGTGCTGGACGAGCCGACGGCGCACCTGGATCCGACCACCGAACAGATTGTGCTGCGGGCCATTCGAGACGCAGCAGACCGAGGCGTCACGGTCGTGATGGTCGGTCACCGGCGCTCGGTGCTGCACGCCGCAGATCGCGTCGTCGAGGTGCGAAGCAGCTCATCGGCGCTAACGGAGGTCGATCATGTCTGACCTACGACGAGCACTCGTTCTGTTCGAGCTCTCTCCGCGGCGAGTTTCACTGGCCGTGGCGGCGGGGGTGGCAACCCTGGGCAGCGCGCTGGCTCTGGCCGCACTGTCGGCCTGGTTGATCACGCGAGCCTGGCAGATGCCTCCGGTGATGGACCTGACAGTCGCGGTGGTAGCGGTTCGGGCACTGGGCATCTCCCGCGGCATATTTCGCTATCTCGAACGATTGACCACGCACGACGCGGCCCTGCGCGGTACGACGGCCGCACGCACGAGGATCTACGAGCGACTGGCGAGCGGTGACGGCGTGCTCGCTCTTCGGCGAGGTGACGTCCTGGCTCGTACCGGGGCGGACGTCGACGTGCTCGGTGACGTCGTCGTCCGCGCCATCGTCCCCATCTGTGTCGCCGTCGTGATGATGCTGGCAGCCGTGGGACTGCTCGCCGGTATCTCGCCGGCTGCCGCGTCGATCCTGGCGGTGTCGTTGCTGATTGCCGGGGTGGGCGCACCGATCCTGGCGGCGCGGTCGGCACGGATCGCCGAAGAAGCCGGAGCCGATGCCGACGCGCGATTCGCCGAAGCGGCGGTCCGGGCACTCGACCACGCCGCAGAACTGAGGGTCGCCAGACGCATGGACGCAACACTGGCCGAAGCGCGAAGCGCGGCAGAGAGTTCGGTGATTGCCCGGGACCGAGCCGCCCGGCCGTCGGCGATGGCCGATGCCGCTGGGCCGCTGTCGATCGGGGTGTCGGTGATCGGTTCGTTGCTCGTCGGGATCGGGCTCTACGGACCGGACGGAGGCACCGCCGGCGGTATGACACCGATGGCACTGGCGATCCTCGTGCTGGTTCCGCTGGCCGCTTTCGAGGCGACTGCAGCACTGCCCGGGGCGGCAATCGCTCTGATGCGGGGACGAATCGCAGCCACCCGAATACTGGCCATGCTCGATGTGGCTCCGCCGCAGTGGCGTGGTTATGTGCCCTCTGGGGTCCTCAACCGCACCACTGCGCGGAGCGCAATCATCGGACCCAGCGGATCGGGCAAGACCACGATGCTGCGGGAGTTCGCCGCGGAATGCGGCTCGGACGCAGCGCTGTTCGCCGAGGACGCGCACCTGTTCGACACCTCGATTCTGGAGAACCTGCGGGTGGTGCGCGGCGATGTCGACGAAGAGCAGGCTTCGCAGGCGCTACGACGCGTGGGCCTGGGTGGGTGGCTCGACACACTGCCTCTCGGCATCCACACCACTCTGGACGGCGGCGCACAGGCCGTGTCCGGGGGAGAGCGACGCCGACTGCTGTTGGCGCGCGCCCTGCTCGGTACGGCACCGATCGTGCTGCTCGACGAGCCGACCGAGCATCTGGATCGGGTCTCCGGCGAAGCGATACTGCGCGAGCTGCTCACCGTCGACGGAGGACTGTTCGGAGCCGACCGCACCGTGGTGGTCGTGACTCATCAATTACCGGAGGGCACCGACGCCGACCAGGTGATCGACCTCGGGCGAGCCCGTGCGAAAAAAGACTTTGCCGACTCGGAATCCGCGGCGTACGTTGGGAGTACACGAGAGAGGAGGTGGTCTGAAGTTGATGAACTCTAGGACGCGTGAGGTGGCTGTCAGCTAGCCGCTATCGCTGACGGATTCACTGCGAAGACCGCGCGAGCGGCAAGCGAATCCCAGGCAGCTACCCGGCCCCCGAGCCCCCGACCTGTCCGGTCGGGACCTGAAAGCAGGTATGGCTCGGGGGCCGTTCGCGTGCAGTGACCAGAACGTGCAGTGATCAGAAGTTCGGTGGGAGAAAGTGCCCTCAGCCGATGTAGCGAGTCAGGCGCGCTGACAACCGCGGTGCCAGCGGGCCGTCGGCGACGACGCGTTCCTCGACGTACGCGAGATCTCCGCCGTCGACGATGCCGTAGAGCCGCTTTGCCCCACCGACCAACGCACCCGATGAGCTGCGAATGACGACATCGGTGGCCAATTCCCACGAGGACTGCGTGAGCGCATGCCCGTAGTACAGCTCGACGACTCCGGTGCTGTGTGTCAGCAGAAGTTCGACGACCTCTTCGTTCTCGGAACCCTTGACGCCGTCGCCTCCGCTCATGCGCCAGAATCCGGTCTCGCGGAGATCGGGGTGTGCGAAGTTGCCGTCGGAGTCGAGTCGCCACGAACGCGATTCCCAGCTGAGGTAACTGCCGCCGTCGTGTGTGATCACGATCTGCTGACCGAAGGGGTAGTCGGTGCCCGATTCCGGGTCATGGCCTTCGCCCTCGCCGCGCCACACACCGACGAGCGGTAGGAGCGCGAGCATCGACGGATGCAGATCGGGGCCGAGGCGGACGTTGGCCGTGTCGTCGGGATGCGGGATGTCCGGCAGGACCGGAACATTGCGCGTCGACGCGTCGGCGAACTTCTGTTCGGCAGCCGCTATCGCTTCGTCGCCGCTGGTGATGGGCGAGCCCTCGTCAGCGTTGCCGGATTGACCCGCGACCGGTTCTGTCACGATTCGTCGTTGACCAGTCGGTAGACGACGTAGAGCGAGAACGCGATGATGGCTATTGCCGCAAGCACCAGCAACAACTCGAAGAAGATGACCACGGGACCGAGTTTAACCCGCGGCTGTCCCGGTCTACGACAACGGCCCTGATCCGCTCTGTGGTGTTGGTGACACAAGCCCCTCTTCGTGGCTTCCAGTGCCCTGAATCACTCGTAGTGATGGTGAAATCGTCGCGAGCAGGTACCTTCTTCCCCGGGGGGCGTCGGGCTCTCGCTCGTGACAGCCCGACGTGGTCACCGCGCTGTGTCGTGGAGTCGGGTTGTGTCGTGAAGGCTGGGGAGGTCTCTGCAGAAATGCTGCGTCGTAAGCGTGTTCGGACATCGTCGTTCGGTTCCGTGTTGGTTCGATCGGCGGTCGTCACAATGGCGTTGGCGCTGGCAGCTCCCGCTGCTGCGCTGGCCGCTCCTGATTCGGGTTCTTCGGACTCCGGGTCGGCAGATTTCGGTTCTTCGCAGGGCCCGAACATCGACCCCAACAACTACGCACAGGACTGCCCGGACGTGCTGCTGTTGGCAGTGTCCGGAGCCACAGACTCGGACGCGGGACGCAACCCGCTGAACGAAGAAGCGCAGACGATCGCGTCGAACTGGGTCGGCAACGTCACCGTTCCGGTCGGTGAGGCCAACGCGGACAGTCCCGGGACCGTCGGCTGGCTCTACGTTCCGTACACCTCCACCTACGGCTTCGACGTGCTCGACAACGTGGCGACGTATCAGGAATCGATCGACGACGGCATCGCGTCGACCAACCGGTTGATGAACGAGTACAAGACCAAGTGCGGCGAGAAGACCAAGTTCGCGCTACTCGGGTACAGCGTCGGCGGTGAAGTTCTCGATCGGCTGTCGATCGAACTCGGACATCGCGATCCCAACGCGCTCGTCACGTCCGACGACGTCGTCGGCGTCATCATGGTCGGGTCGCCTTACCGCCCGGCCGGGGTGCCGAACTTCGGCGACGAGGTCGGTGAGTCTCTCGGCGGCTTCATGGATCAGTCCCCCCGCGACTACGGCACGATGACCGACAAGGTCACGTGGTCGTGTCGGCCCTGGGATCTGGCGTGCGATGCACCGGACAAGATCGAGCTGCTGCAGTTGGCGCTCGGCGTGCTGAGTCAGATGCGGTTGACGCTGTTGAATCCGGTACAGACGGTGTCGGACTTCGGCCGGACGGTGGCCACCATCGCCACCCGCGCGATCATCGACATCGCCACGAACAAGTCCTGGCTCGAATCGGACGAGACACTGCTGCAGGTTCTGGTCAAAGTGTCCGACCGGCAGTACCAGGTGGACGACGCACAGGCTGCCGCAGCGCTGTCTCCCGACCAGCTCCTGGCCGATCTCAACTGGGCTATGGGGCCGGGAGCGGAGACCGTGAAGGCGAAGTTGCTCGCCGAAGGCGAGGGGCTGGTGGACAACAACGCGGGCATCGTCGACGTGGTTCTCGGCCCGTACCTGGCGCTCGGCTTTCTGCAGCACCTGTCCTACTGGTACAACGATCCGAACGACGGATACGACTGGGAAAGCGAGAAGATGGTCGCGTGGGTGACCGATCTTGCTCGCACCGAACGGGAAAAGAAGAACGCGCCGCCTGCAGTCGATCCGCCCACCGAGACGCCTGCTCCTGCTACCGAGACGCCTGCTCCGGCCACCGAGCCCCGACTACTACCGGAGCCGGGTACGCAGACTCGAATCAGTGACCTCGGTGCTTTCCTGGAGTCCCAGGGCATCCCGGTCCCGGAGGGCATGTTCCCGCCACAGTTCTCCACGGTCCCCGAGCCGGCAGGAGCCACCGGCTAGCAACACGAAAAAAGAACCCCGCACCGGTGTCCGGTGCGGGGTTCTTCGTGTCTGTCGAGTGACGGCGAGATCAGACTCCGACAGTGACGTCGGCGGAGTGCACGCCAGCGCCCTCGGGGGCGATGACGGTGGTGCCGTTGCCCGATGAGGACAGTGCGCGCAGCGTCCACTGGCCGGGAGCGGCGAAGAAGCGGAAGTCTCCGGTGCCCGAGGCGACGACCTCGGCGGTGAACTCGCCGGTGCCGTCGAGCAGACGCACGAACGCGCCGGCTACCGGTTCACCGTCGCCCGCGACAACGCGGCCGGTGATGACCGTTTCCTTCTCGACGTCGACGCCTGCTGGGATGGTCTGGCCCTGTACGGGTGCTCCACACATATCAGTGAACCTCCAACTCGATGGGTGCTCCGACGAGAGAGCCGTATTCGACCCAGCTGCCGTCGTAGTTCTTGACGTCCGTCTTGCCCAGGAGCTCCTTGAGGACGAACCACGTGTGGCTCGAGCGCTCGCCGATGCGGCAGTAGGCGATGGTGGCCTTGTCGTCGTCGTAGCCCTTGGTCTTGTACAGCTCTTCGAGCGCCTCGTCGGACTTGAAGGTGCCGTCTTCGTTGGCGGTGGTGCTCCACGGGATGTTGATGGCCGACGGCACGTGGCCACGCTGCTGAGCCTGTTCCTGCGGCAGGTGAGCCGGAGCGAGGATCTTGCCCGAGAACTCGTCGGGCGAGCGCACGTCGATCAGGTTCTTGTTGCCGATGGCGTCGATGACCTCGTCGCGGAAGGCGCGGATCGACAGGTCGGGAGCCTCGGCACGGTACTGCGTGGTCTCACGGCTGACGACGTCCTTCGACAGCTCGCGTCCGTCGAGTTCCCACTTCTTGCGTCCACCGTCGATGAGCTTGACGTCCTTGTGGCCGTAGAGCTTGAAGTACCAGTAGGCGTACGCAGCGAACCAGTTGTTGTTTCCGCCGTACAGGACGACGGTGTCGTCGTTGCTGATTCCTTTTGCGGACAACAGGTCCGAGAACTGTTCCTGACCCAGGAAGTCGCGGCGAACCGGGTCCTGGAGGTCCTTGCGCCAGTCGAGCTTGACGGCACCTTCGATGTGTCCGCCGTCGTAGGCGCTGGCGTCTTCGTCGACCTCGACGAAGACGATCTTCGGTGCGTTCAGATTCTGCTCGGCCCAGTCGGCAGAGACCAGGACGTCGGAGCGAGCCATGGTGTTCCTTTCGGTCTTACTTGTACGGATCGGAAGAAGGGGTGTCGGGACAGGAGTGGAGCCTGCGAAACGACGCAGTTCAGAAAGTGCTGCGCAGTCGCGCCGCGAAGGGGTAGACCATGCACCCGAGGCACACCGCGAACGCGGCGTTGAGGAACGCCGCGAACAGGGCGAAGCCCGCTGCCACGGTGCCGACGACGGGACTGCCCAGCGCGAAGCCGAGTACTCCCACGGCGGCGAACACGAATCCCACCAGCTGAGCGAACTTCAACGGAGCCACCGGCTCGCGTTCGCTCGGCGGAGAGAGTCGCGGTGCGACGAATGTCGCGTAGATCGTGCCGTACGGACTGTGCTTGGGTCCGCGGACGGCTCCGATTCCGAACACGATCGCCTGTAGCCCGAGCAGGATTGCCGCTGCGGGGACCGAGAACGTGGTCAGGAGAAGTACGACGACCAGAACGGCAGTGGTGATCCATGCTGCGAAGCGTGGACCGCGAACGTCGACCTGGTCGATCGTGGGTGAGTCGGTGTGGGTGTCGGGTGTCGACATCGAGAAGTACTCCTGTGCGAAGCCGGGGCACGCCGAAAGGCAGTGCTCGGACGTGGATTCCTGTCTTGGGGCCGACATCACGCACGGGCGTGGCGGCTCGAGGAAATCAGCAGCAGCGACAGCAACAACCGCCCAGTCGGCACAGATCTACCGTGCGGCGACTGGTGAGCATCAGCTCGTGGCGGTACAACACGAAGAAGATCGTACCCGCTACCAGCGGCGCGTCGAACCGCCGGCCCGATGTGGAGGAGTTACAGCGCGTCGAGCGCAGACCGCAGGGCCGCCGTGGACGGCACACCCGCGATTCTGGAGCGTCGACGCAAATCGGCGTCGAGCACGAAGGTGGTGGGCAGGGACAGCACTCCCAGTTCCCGGGCAAGGTCTGGATGGGCATCGATGTCGAGTTCGACTTCGCGGGCCCCGGTGCGGTCGGTCAAAACTTGTCCGACGACGCGACGGACGGCAGCGCACGGTCCGCACCAGTCCGCCGAGAAGTGCAGCACCGTGGCGGTGTCCGTCGTGACGCCCGCCTCGAGCAGCAGTGGCCGCAGAGCGTCGTCATCGGAGTCGGTTCGTCGTACGGCGCGCACAGTGCCGGACCGGCTTCGAAGCCAGAATCCGGTAGCCAGGGCAAGAACCGCCACGACAGCCAGAACTGTGATCCCTGTCACGGCTTTTCGATTTCGTTCAGGTCGATGGTCACGTTGTCGCCCGAACCCTCGACGACGATTTGCGACCCCTCCGCGTACACGTCGGTGGGGGTGAGTCCGAAGGGCAAGTTCTGACGCTCGATGGTCCTGGTGAACATCCCGAGGACTGCCGGCTCAGCGAAATCCGGAATCGTGAAATCCGCACGACCCTCCGGGCCGAAGTAGAAGTCCGTCGCGACGATGGCGACGCTGTCTCCTTCGAGCAACAGGTCGGCTTGCACGCTCACCGTGGTTTCGAGTGGGCCGACCGGCACCGTCCCGGTCAGCACGACGCCTCCGGTCGTCGTCTTGCCCGAACCGCCGGAGCCGCCGGTGCCGTCGGACCTGTCGGCCGGAGGGGCAGAAACCTGCAGGTCGACGATGCCGAGGAACCGGCCGAGGTCCGTCGCCTCGATACGAACGCGGCCGTCGAGCTCGTCGACCGGGATGGCCCGAACGTTGTTGTCGATCAAATCCGACAACGCGATGTGCACGCCGCGGAGGTTGGCCTCGATCGTCGTCGAGCCGACGTACTCGGTGGGGACGTCCTGAGCCCGTATCTCGATGTTCTGATAGTGGCCGTCCGCAGCCTGAGTCAGGAACGGGAAGCCGTGCACGATCACCTGAGGGTCCGAGGTGAGTTCTCCGCCGGCTCGAATCGCTCGGGAGACCCGGTACTCGGAGTAGGCCGCAGCGCCGAAATCCACCACGAGCACGAGGGCCAGCAGGCTGGCGAGTCCGATGAGAAGTGTGCGCACGCGTCCATTGTGACCGACGAGCCGCATACTGCCCGCTTCGGCCGAAGGTACGGACAAGCTAGTCTGTGTCCTTGACGAATACTCCAATCCAGCTCGGGCTGGACCGGCCAGCAGCAAGAATGGAGACGCAGTGGAGCTCCTACTACTGACCTCCGACCCCAACCCGGAGGGCGTTCTTCCGTCCCTTGCGCTTCTGGCGCACCAGGTTCGCCCGGTGCCCACCGAGGTGTCCTCGCTGCTGGAGGCAGGTTCGGCCGATATCGCGCTCGTGGACGCTCGCACCGATCTGGCGGCGGCACGCGGCTTGTGTCGACTGCTGGGCAGTACCGGATCGGCCATCCCCGTCGTCGCCGTTCTCACCGAGGGTGGGCTCGTGGCGGTCAACTCCGACTGGGGACTGGACGACATCCTGCTTCCCGGCACCGGCCCGGCGGAACTCGACGCGCGACTGCGACTGCTGGTCGGACGCAGCGGCGGTGTCGCGAGTCCGGAGACCTCGGGCAAGATCACGCTCGGTGAGCTGATCATCGACGAGGGCACGTACACCGCGAGACTGCGCGGGCGTCCGCTCGATCTGACCTACAAGGAATTCGAGCTGTTGAAGTATCTGGCTCAGCACGCCGGCCGCGTCTTCACTCGGGCGCAGCTCCTGCAGGAAGTGTGGGGCTACGACTTCTTCGGTGGCACGCGCACCGTCGACGTCCATGTTCGACGCCTGCGCGCCAAGCTCGGTACCGAGTACGAATCGCTGATCGGAACCGTGCGCAACGTGGGGTACAAGGCGGTTCGGCCCGCGCGCAACGCCAAGGGCGGGCAGGCGGCATCGGACGCCGCGGGCGAGGATGCCGACGATGTGGATTTCGAGTTCGAGCAGGAGAGTACTCTCTCGTAGATGAACTCGGAGACTGCGTTCGGCGTCCATCCCATCGACGGCGACGTACCGTCTTCCCGGGTTGCCGACGAGATCCATCGGATTCTTTCTCGCGCAACGGAAGTCGACGGTACCGCCCCGCTCTCGGAGCAGGCGGTCAAGGCGGTCGACACCGGCGAGGACGTCGATCGCCTCGTTGCCACCGACGGTGATCGGATCGTGGGCTACGCCGGAATTGCCGACGGCATGGCCGAAGCGGTGGTCGATCCTTCCTCTCGAGGTCGTGAAATTGGCCGCGAATTGGTTTCTCGCGCACTCGATATCGGTTCCGACACGAAAATCTGGGCGCACGGTAACCTCGCTGCGGCGCAGGCCGTTGCCGCCCGGCTGGGTCTGCAGGTGACACGCGAGTTGTTGCAGATGCGTCGGGCATCGGTCAGCCCTGACCTACCGGATGTTGTTGTGCCGGAAGGAATTACGCTGCGCACCTATCGTGGTCATCAGGACGACGCAGAGCTGTTGCGCGTCAACAATGCGGCATTCTCGTGGCACCCCGAGCAGGGTGGCTGGACCGATCGTGACATCGCATCACGGCGAGACGAGTCCTGGTTCGATCCGGCCGGCCTGTTCCTCGCGTTCGAGGAGGGCAGCGACCGTCTTCTCGGCTTCCACTGGACCAAGGTCCATGCGGCAGAGGGCAACGACCCGGCGATCGGCGAGGTGTATGTAGTAGGTATCGATCCGCAGTCGCAGGGTCGGGGTCTGGGCCGGGTGCTGACGCTGGCGGGCCTGCACTACCTACGCGGCCGCGAACTGGAGCAGATGATGCTCTACGTCGAGGCCGACAATACTGCCGCCGTGCACACGTACACCAAGCTCGGGTTCGTCAATTACCACGTGGACGCTGCGTACGCCCGCACCGTCTGATCGGACATTTCGAGCGCGGTGTTCATCTTCCGTTCACCCGCGCGGGGGTAAACGTCTACCACCTGCCCCTACCTTTCTCCGTGGGCGGCAACCTACGCCGCCTGGTGCGAGGTTCTCTTCTGGAGCCGGCACCCACACAGCCACAGCACGGCCGAGCAGTTCGAGCTGTGGACACGGCCCAAGATTCCTCGGAGGAAACAGGTGAACCTCAAGCGCAACGGTGCTCTCATGAGTGCAGTGGCCATCAGTGCCATGTTGCTGACCGCATGCGGTAGCGACGCGAACGTCGAAACCGTCGGTGCGGAAGATTCTTCCGCTACGTGCGAGGGCAAGTCTCCGCTCACCGGCGAAGGTTCGTCTGCTCAGCAGAACGCGATGTCCAACTTCACCTCGGTCTACTCGAGCGTGTGCGCCGGTAAGTCCGTCGAGTACACCACCAGCGGCTCCGGCAACGGTCGTACGCAGTTCGTCGCCGGTCTGGTCGACTTCGCCGGATCCGACTCCGCGATCAAGGAAGAGCAGGCAGCCGAAGCGGCCACTCGCTGCGACAGCAACCCGGCCTGGAACCTCCCGCTGGTCTTCGGCCCGGTCGCAGTGGCGTACAACCTCGACGGTGTCGACAGCCTGGTGCTCACCCCCGACGTCACCGCACGGATGTTCACCGGCCAGATCACCACCTGGAACGATCCCGCGATCGCCGCCCTCAACGAAGGCGTCGACCTGCCGTCCACCCCGGTCACCCCGGTCTACCGTTCCGACTCCTCGGGCACCAGCGACAACTTCCAGCGCTTCCTGACCGATGCAGCTCCGGAGGCATGGACCCTCGATCACAGCTCCGACTGGGCCGGCGGCGTCGGCGAAGGTGCCAACGGATCCTCGGGCGTCGCCCAGGCCGTGGCAGCCACTCCCGGCTCGGTCACCTACGTCGAGTTCGGCTTCGTGGAGCAGGAAGGCCTGAGCGCCGCGAACATCGACTTCGGCAACGGACCGGTCGAGCTCACCAGCGAGACGGCTGCCGCAGCCATCGACGCTGTGTCCTTCTCCGGTGAGGGCAACGACCTCGTGCTCGACATCGATGCGCTGTACGCCAGCAACGAAGCCGACACCTACCCGTTGGTTCTCGCGACCTACGAGATCGTCTGCTCGGCGGGCTACGACGCCGACACCTCGGCCGCAGTCAAGTCGTTCCTGCTCAGCGCTGCGAACGAGGGCCAGCAGGGCCTCGAAGAAGCCGGCTACGTGCCGCTGCCGGATCGCTTCAAGGAGCGCCTGATCACCGCTATCGAAGCAATCGCCTGATTCAATGAGACGTAATCTTGCTTCGGCTCGCGAGAACGCGAGCCGAAGCAAGACCGTCCTCGACCTCCACACGAGACAGTGAGCGGTATGAGCGACACCCACTCGATGACCGGCGTCCCCTCCGCGGCTAGCGTGCCGACTGCGGGTGCCGCGCACAAACCGGAAGAACCACAATTGTCCGACAAGAAAAAATCGGGGACCGTCACACGTCCCGGTGACAGGATCTTCTCCGGCCTCGCCACGGGCTCGGGTATCTTCATCATCGCCCTGATCGCCGCCGTTGGCCTCTTCCTGGTCTGGCGCGCGATCCCCTCGCTGTCCAACAACACGGTCAACTTTCTGACCTACAACGGTGCCTGGGACACGTCCAACACCTCCGCCATGGTGTTCGGTGTTCTCGATCTGTTCCTGGTCACCGTCACGGTGTCGCTGTTCGCGCTGATCCTCGCGATGCCCGTCGCACTCGGCATCGCCATCTACCTGACGAACTACGCACCCAAGCGCGTCGCCGGTCCGCTCGGTTACGTCATCGACCTGCTGGCCGCCGTGCCGTCCATCGTCTTCGGACTGTGGGGCCTGTACGTCCTCGCGCCGGTCATCAGCCCGGTCGCCGAGTGGCTGAACACCAGCCTGGGTTGGTTCCCGCTCTTCGGCACCGGATCGGTCTCCATCGCCGGCGGCGGCACCATCTTCACCGGTGGCATCGTGCTCGCCGTCATGATCCTGCCGATCATCGCCGCGGTCACCCGCGAGGTGTTCATGCAGACCCCGAAGGGGCAGATCGAAGCGGCTCTCGCACTGGGTGCCACCCGCTGGGAAGTCGTGCGTACCACGGTCATTCCGTTCGGAAAGTCCGGATACGTCAGCGGCTCCATGCTCGGACTCGGTCGTGCACTCGGTGAGACCATCGCGCTCTACATCATCATCCGCAGCACTCAGTCGACGTTCGGTGGAACGTTGTTCGACGGCGGTTCGACCTTCGCGACCAAGATCGCACTGGCAGCAGGCGAATTCAACAATCCGCTGCAAGCCGGTGCCTACATCGCCGCAGGCCTGGTGCTGTTCATCCTGACCTTCGTCGTCAACGCCGGGGCCCGCGCCGCTATCGCCGGAAAGAAGGACTGACCCATGACCGCAACCATGGACAAGCCCGTCAAGGAACCCACGTTCCAGGGCGTCAGCGCCCGGCGCAAGGCGTCCAACCTCGCGGCGACGATCCTTGTCAGCCTGTCGGTGCTGGTGGCACTGGTACCGCTGATCTGGGTGCTCTACACGGTGATCTCACGCGGACTGTCCGCAGTGGTCGCACCGGCCTGGTGGCAGAACTCGCAGGCCGGAATCACCCAGTTCATCGCGGGCGGCGGCGCGTACCACGCCATCGTCGGCACGCTCCTCCAAGGCCTTTTCTGCGCCGTCATCTCCATCCCGATCGGCATCTTCGTCGCCATCTACCTCGTCGAGTACGGCGCAGGAACCAAGCTGGCCAAGGTCACCACGTTCATGGTCGACATCCTCACCGGTGTCCCGTCCATCGTCGCGGCCCTGTTCATCTACGCGCTGTGGATCGCCACCTTCGGGTTCCAGCGATCCGGTGTGGCCGTCGCATTCGCCCTCGTTCTGCTGATGATCCCGGTGATCGTGCGCTCGGCCGAGGAAATGCTGCGCATCGTTCCCCAGGATCTGCGCGAGGCGTCCTACGCACTGGGCGTACCGAAGTGGAAGACCATCGCCAAGATCGTCATCCCCACCGCCCTGTCCGGCATCGTCACCGGCATCATGTTGGCCCTGGCACGAGTCATGGGCGAGACCGCACCGGTCCTGATCCTGGTGGGATCGGCAACAGCTATCAACTTCAACATTTTCGAGGGGCCGCAGACGTCGCTGCCGCTCATGATGGTCGACCTGCAGAAAGCAGGAACCGGCGTGCTCACCGCTGAGCGCATGTGGGGAGCAGCCCTGACGCTGATCCTGATCGTCGCAATACTCAACATCGGCGCGAAGTTGGTCTCGAAGTTCTTCTCTCCCAAGAACTTCTGACCCACTCGACTCCAGCGAATTCTAAGGAACCAGAACATGGCAAAGCGTCTCGATCTCAAAGACGTCAACATCTACTACGGCAAGTTCCATGCCGTCTCGGACGTCACTCTGGCCGTACCGCCGCGTAGCGTCACCGCGTTCATCGGACCGTCCGGCTGCGGCAAGTCGACCGTCCTGCGTTCGCTCAACCGCATGCACGAGGTCACCCCCGGTGCCCGCGTCGAAGGTTCGGTGCTGCTCGACGGCGAGGACATCTACGGCAGTGGCGTCGACCCCGTCGGTGTGCGCCGCACCATCGGCATGGTCTTCCAGCGTCCCAACCCGTTCCCGACCATGTCGATCCGGGACAACGTCGTCGCCGGCCTGAAATTGCAGGGCGGCCGCGGCAAGAAGGAACTCGACGAGATCGCCGAGCGCTCGCTCAAGGGTGCCAACCTCTGGACCGAGGTCAAGGATCGCCTCGACAAGCCCGGTGGCGGCCTGTCCGGCGGTCAGCAGCAGCGTCTGTGCATCGCTCGCGCGATCGCTGTCTCGCCCGACGTTCTGCTGATGGACGAGCCCTGCTCGGCCCTCGACCCCATTTCCACGCTGGCCATCGAGGACCTGATCCAGGAACTCAAGCAGGACTTCACGATCGTGATCGTCACACACAACATGCAGCAGGCAGCACGGGTGAGCGATCAGACCGGTTTCTTCAACCTCGAGGCGACCGGCAAGCCCGGCAAGCTCATCGAAATCGACGACACCGAGAAGATCTTCTCCAACCCGACGCAGAAGGCCACCGAGGACTACATCTCCGGCCGCTTCGGATAGCCACGCAGCGAAAACAGAACCCCCGCCGAGCGAGAGCTCGACGGGGGTTCTGTTCGTTGTGCGCTTGCCCTGATAAGGACACCGAGTAGCGCTGCGGGGCAGCGCTACTCGACGAAAGCGGTCTCAGGAGGTGGGGATGTTGTTCTGGTGCAGGTCGGCCGGCAGCTCGCCGGTGACGAGGAAGATCACTCGGCGGCCGACCTCGACGGCGTGGTCTGCGAAGCGCTCGTAGAAGCGACCCAGCAGGGTCACGTCCACTGCAGCCGCGACGCCATGACTCCAGTCGCGGTCCATCAGGACGGTGAAGAGGTGACGGTGCAGGTCGTCCATCGCCTCGTCTTCCTCCTGCAGCTTCGCAGCGCGCTCGGGGTCGCGTGTCTCGAGGACCTCGCGCGCGGACGCGCCGATCTGAACGGCGAGGCGTCCCATCTCGGCGAAGTACCCGTTGACGACCTCGGGGAGGGCGTGGTTCGGGTGCCGGCGACGGGTGATCTTCGCGACGTGCAGGGCGAGTGCACCCATGCGGTCGATATCGGCGACGATCTGAATGCCGGCCACCACCGAACGGAGGTCGCCCGCGACGGGAGCTTGCAGGGCGAGAAGAGTGAAGGCCTTCTCCTCGCACACCGCACTGAGCTCGGTGATCTTGTCGTGCTCGGAAATGACCTGCTCGGCGAGCACCAGGTCTGCTTGGAGGAGTGACTGGGTGGCCTTCTCCATGGCCGTACCAGCCAGGCTCGCCATTTCTCCGAGGAGATCGGCGAGCTCGTTCATCTGTTCGTTGTAGGCGACGCGCATGAGCGAAGTTTAGTAGGTCACAACGACCTGTTCTCTGTCCCGAGGGTTAACGGAGCATGAATGAAGTCAGGCGCACGTGTCGTCGGCGGCGTTGGTGAAGGACAGATCCTCCGGAAGCGGTGCGCTCTCGATTGCGCCCTCCACCTGAGTGGGATCGATCACCGCGCCGAAAGCAGCCGGAAACTGCGTGTAGCCAGGGTAGTTGGAGCCGAGCACCACCTCGACGACATTGTTCAGGCTCGGAGCCAGCTCGATGGCTGCGCCCGGGATCGCCGACGCGACCGTCGCTGCGGCAGCCTCCTGGTCCTGGGAGTAGCGCACCACGGTCTGGGCCGCGGAGCCGGAGAAGTTGCCTACCGTCAGAATCTGGAATCCGTACGTCGCCAGCTCGTCGGACGCTGCTTGCGCCATTCCTGCGATATCGGAGGCGTTGGACACCTGCAGAGACACCGTGCCCGGTTCGACGGCCAGTAGCGGTACGTCGGGAGCGGCGGCGGGAGCCGAGGACTCCGGGGTCACCGGCTCGGCGCGTTCCTCGCCGGGCAGCGGATCGTCGTCGATGATGGCTCGGAAGATCGCACCGATCGCGTCGTCGTTGGGGATCTCGTTGCCGTAGTCGTTGGTACCGGTGGTGGGAATGGTGAGGAAGGTGACCGCACCGGCGTCCACGTTCTGCAGTGATCGTCCCAGCGTGACCAGGTCCTGGGTCTTGACATTCTCCACGAACGTGTCCGAAGTGAACGCGTTGACGAATCCGTTGAGCTTGCCCGGGTCGAGCAGCACCTGGTTGGAGAGCGCGGACCTGAGCAGGGACGACAGGAAACGCTGCTGCCGCTTGATGCGGCCGTAGTCTCCATTGCCCTCGGATTCGATGTTGCGAGCCCGGACGTAGTTCAGCGCGGTGCGGCCGTCGATGCGCTGAGTGCCGGGGTTGGGCAGCACGTCTCCGAGTTCGTAGTCGAACAGCGGTTGCGCCGTGCAGACCTCGACGCCGCCGACTTCGTCGACCATGGACTCGAACCCTGCGAAATCCATTCCCACGAAGTGGCCGATGCGGAGACCGGAGATCTTCTGGATGGTTTTGACCAGGCACTTGGGTCCGCCGAGGGCGTAGGTGGCGTTGAGCTTGTCGCCGTACGCCTCGGGGAACATCTCGCCGGTGTAGGTATTGGTTTCGTTGTCGAATTGTTCGCACTCGGGACGCGTCACATCGAGGTCGCGTGGAAACGAGACAGCGACGACGCGGCTGCGATCGGCCGGAATGTTGACGAGCATGACCGTGTCCGAGCGGGCTCCCTCGGCATCGGCGACGGTTCCCGCACCCACCTCGCCACTGGCACCGGTGCGTGTGTCGGTACCGACGATCAGGTAGGTCTCGTCGCCGTACTGGCCTTCGGCGTCGACGACGTCGGTCGAGTCCGGATCGAGCGCAGCGACCTGTAGGAACCCCTGGTCGGTGTTGCGAAGGTATCCCCACACCACCCCGGTCAGCGCAACCGAGAGAATCGCGATCATCGAGACCACACTGCGGCCGACCACCCGCAGTCGTCTGCGTCGTCGTACCCGGCTCATGGCCAACCGTGTCAACGCCGGGCGATCGGAGTCGGGCGCGCCCACGGACTCAGGTACCGCGTGCGGCGGTGTCGGGGGAACTACCGGGGAAGGTGGGGGAGTGGAATCGGTGATCGGGGCAATGATCTCGGTGGGTTCTTCGGTTTCCGGACGTTCGGGGGGTTCCCGGCGGCTCGAGCCCGATCGCGACATCTTGTCGACCAATTCGGCCACCGAGACGGTGTCGGCGTTGCGAGGCGACCGCTTGCCCAGCCGGCCGCTGTCGCCCGGCTGTGGTGATTCATCGTCCGGAGACTCGGGACGTTCGGAGCGGGATCGACGCTGCCCGTTTGCGCCCGTTCGTCCGATTGCGGAAATCGGGCGCTCCCATGGGGCGCGACCCTCGGGCACGGACGGGCCCGACTCTCGATCGTCTCCCACGAAATTCGAACCTGGCCTTCCATCACACACGCGCGCTGCCTACTCGGCAATCCCAGCCATAGTACTGACTCGAGCGGCATGGTCCACTTCGCGCGAGTACCAGGGCAGGTCAGCCGCCCGAGTGCATCAGGTCGGCACCGGCCGGGACGCAGATGTCCTCGGGGTCGTCCAACCAGCCGTCGGGCAGGGAGACCGCGCCCGGCGAACCCTGTCGTCCTCGGGGACCCTCCGCGTCCTTGGGGAAAGGAACGGAAGGGTCGAGCTGCGCCAGCAGGTCATCCAGTTCCCCGAGCGTGGACACCAACGCCATCGAGACGCGCAGATCCGATCCGGCCGGGAAACCGCGGAGGTACCAGGAGACGTGCTTGCGCAGCTCGCGTAGGCCCTTCATCTCGCCGTGATGCTGGGCGAGCAACTCCGCATGTCGAGCGATGATCGTGGCCACCTCGCCGAGGGTGGGCGGAATCGGCTCGGGGCGGCCGTTCAGGCGGGCGCTGAGTTCGGCGAACAGCCACGGTCTGCCAAGGCATCCTCGACCGACGACGACGCCGTCGCAGCCGGTCTCGGCCATCATCCGGACCGCGTCGGACGCAGAGAAGATGTCTCCGTTTCCCAACACCGGGATGCCGGTGACGTGTTCTTTGAGTCGAGCGATCTCGTTCCAGTCGGCGCTACCGGAGTAGCGCTGGGAGGCGGTGCGGGCGTGCAACGCCACCGCAGCGGCACCCTCGTCGGCGGCGATTCGGCCGGCGTCGAGATGGGTGTGATGGTTCTCGTCGATGCCGACGCGGAACTTGACGGTGACCGGAATGTCGGTGCCCTCGGTTGCTTTGACCGCTGCGGCGACGATCCGGCCGAACAGGTTTCGCTTGTACGGGAGCGCGGCGCCGCCGCCCTTGCGGGTGACCTTCGGAACCGGGCAGCCGAAGTTCATGTCGATGTGATCGGCCAGGTTGTCGTCGACGATCATTTTCGCCGCGGCGTAGGTGGTATCGGGATCGACGGTGTAGAGCTGCAGAGACCGCGGTGTCTCGGTGGGGCCGAACGTCGTCATGTGCATCGTGGCGGGCTGTCTTTCGACCAGCGCTCGGGCGGTCACCATCTCGCAGACGTACAGGCCCGACGTGCTGCCTGCCCGCTCGAGTTCCTGCTCCCGGCACAGGGTCCGGAACGCCACATTGGTGACGCCGGCCATGGGTGCGAGGACGACAGGGCTGTTCAACTCGAGGGAGCCGATCTGCAGTGTCATGTGAAGAGCCTTCGGAGGGGAGTGGTGTGGGGCGGAAAGAAAACAGTGATGCCCGGCACCGAAGTCGGTACCGGGCACACCAGACGATCCGAATCTAGGATGCGCGTGCTTCGGCCTTGGCGCGTTCGCGGGCGAGGGAGCGGTCGCGCATTTCCTCGAACTTGGTGGCCTGACGTTCGAGGTCTTCGAGGAACGCGGCGAGTTCTTCGCGCTTGTTCTCACCGCGGGCGGTGAAGTCGTTGCGCTCGAAGACCTGCCACTTGCGCAGTACCGGCCAGACGACGTCCTCGAGGTGCTGACGCAGGTCGTAGATGCCGTGCTTGGCCATCAGCACACCGTTGCGGCGGAAGTTCGGCATCCCGGCACCGGGCATGACGAAGTTGGTGACGATGTCCGAGACCGCTTGCAGGGTCTGGTCGGGGGAGATGTCCATCGCCGCGCCGGTGATGTTGCGGTAGAAGATCATGTGCAGGTTCTCGTCGGCGGCGATGCGCTGGAGCATCCGGTCGGCGATCGGGTCGTCGCAGACCTTGCCGGTGTTGCGGTGCGAGACGCGGGTGGCCAGTTCCTGGAAGGTGACGTAGGCGACCGAGTGCAGCAGACCGACCTGGGTTCCGGCGGGGGATGCGTAGCCGTTGGTCATGTGGATCATGCGGGCTTCTTCGAGGGCGACGGGATCGACGCCGCGGCTGACGACGAGGTAGTCGCGCATGACGATGCCGTGGCGGTTCTCTTCGGCGGTCCAACGGCCGACCCAGGTGCCCCAGGCTCCGTCGCGGGAGAAGTTCTCGGCGATCTCACGGTGGTAGGAGGGCAGGTTGTCCTCGGTGAGCAGGTTGGTGATCATCGCGGCTTGGGCGACCTCGGAGAGCTTGGACTGCTCGGGGTCGTAGTCCGTGCCGCCGAGGGCGGCGAAGTTGCGGCCTTCGTCCCACGGCACGTAGTCGTGGGGATGCCATTCGCGCGCCATCGTGATGTGCCGGTTCACGTTGTCTTCGGCAGTGGGTACCAGCTCCTGCAGAAGCTCGAGCTGTGTCAGATCCCTCGCCATTGGCCTGTCTCCTCGCGTCGTCGTCAGCTCACCAGCGTAGAGCCCGCGTTGCGACAGGCAGGGCACCTCGCCGAGATTCTGTTAGAGGTAGCAACCGACGTCGGCACCGACTGGTGCAATTTCACAGGTCGCAGCTTTCACAGGTCACTGCTTTGACAGGTCACTGCTGGGCAGGCTCGAGACCGGAGAAGTTCGGCGGGCGGAACACCCAACCCCGAAGGGCCAGGAATCGGGCGGCACCGAACACTCCGCCGACTGCGATCACGACGGGCACTTGCACCGATGTGCCGGCTCCCGGAAAGAAGATGTGGACCGCGGCCAGTGAGGCGGTACTCAGACCCAACCCGATGAGAGCGAGCCCACCGGCCTCCCACTGCGTCTGGAACCAGCCGACCCGGGCGGCGGCATGGAAGGTGTGACGGCGGTGCAGCTCATTGGCAAGAACGGTGCTGGCCACGACACCGGCAAGATTCGCGGTGAACGAGCCCAGGGAAGCGAGCGCTACGAACAGCAGGGCGTACACACCGTTGCTCGACACTCCGACGACGACGAACCGAGTGAATTGAGCGAGAACCGACTCCCCGAGCAACCTCGACTTCAGTCTGGGCGCGCAACCCGAGGGTCGAGGCGATGCCTTCAGCGAAGTGCTCACGAAATCTCCAGTTGTCGAACCGGAAGCGTCGATCGGCGCTTCGATTCGATACAACCCCGAGCACGAACAGATCGGTCTCGGACGTGACGGACGTCTCAGGCTTTGGAGGAACTTTCGTCCCGAGCGCGCTTCTTGCGATCCAGGTCGATGTTCAGACTGTCGGGCTTGATCGACGCGACGAACAACACCGCAACGAGGATCACCACAACGACGATGGTGATGACGACCACCGCGATGCCGAAAATTGCCAAGATACCGTTCATGTCCTGCCTCCCGTGTCAGGCAATACGGTACTTGTCGTAGACAGGCCCGTCGACGTGCACCCCCAGCTCACCGATCAGCTCACCAAGCGCTCCACAGCACGCAGGGGCAACGACAACCAGGTCGGCCGGTTGCGCGCCTCGTAGAGAACCTCGTACACGGCCTTGTCGAGTTCGTATGCGCGCAGCAGATCGGCCTCGTCCCGCGGATCGTGTCCGGCCACCGAGGCGTATCCGTCGAAGAACGCCTCGATGCTCCGCGCCGCCCACTGGTCGGCTCGCGCACGCGTCGACGGATCCTCGGGTCGGTCGACCAAGAGATGGTTGGCGGCGTAGTCGAACGAGCGCAACATTCCCGCGACGTCACGCAGGGCACTGTCCATCTGCCGGCGTTCGGCCAACGTCTTGGCCGGCTCACCCTCGAAGTCGATGAGCAACCACCGCTCGGGAGTTCCCAGCACCTGCCCCAGATGCAGATCGCCGTGGATGCGCTGCACGGTGGTGCTGTTCGACGCCTCGGCCCGCGAAATCAGCGCCGTTGCCGCCGGAATGAACTCGGCGATCTCCGGGACCACCCGCGCCACTCCCGAGATACGAGCCAAAATCTCTTCGACGGCGGTCGATTCCACCGAGCGTTCGACGGTACCCAGCACCGAGGCCAGGTCATGATGCACCTGAGCGACTGCTGCACCGATCCGGTGCGCGTCGGAAGCGAAATCTCCTGGCAGTTCTTCTATCGGCGTATCGGGCGAATCGAAGACCTCGCGAACACTGGCGAGCGCTGCTGTCCAGCCCTCGACGGAGTTGGCAGCGAAGTCCTGGATCATTCCCAGAGTGGTGGGCTCACCTCCGACCACGGCTTCCAACCAGCCTCGCAGCGGTGCGACGTTGACACTGCCCGCCTCCGCCAACGCACGGTGCAGCTCGACATCGGGGCTCACGCCGGGCGGAACCTGGCGAAACAGCTTGAGCAGCAACAGATCACCGAGAATCACCGAGGTGTTGGACTGTTCGGCCCCCAGAACCCGACCGGGCAAACCGCTGGGGACACTCGACCCGTCGACGATCCTGAAATCGATGCTGTCCGTGGAATTTCCGGAAGCAAAGGCGTCGCCGTACAGAGCGATGACCTCGGGGTCTCGCAAGCCGTCGAACACGGCCACCTCGCCCGCGACCGGAAGCACCCACGGCCGGAGTTCATCGGTCAGCTCGGTGCGGAAGCCCAGCGGCACCTGATAGGTCTGCGTCACCACCTCGCCGTCCTGGGTCAACTGCACCTCCACCAGCACATGCTCTGCCGCGAAATGCGGTTCGTCATGCAGTACTTGGCGTTCGAGGATCTGCACCGAATCGACGGTCGACCCCTTGGCACCGAACCACCGCTGAGCCGGTAGCCACGTCGCGAGTGCCTCCGTGAGCTGGGGTTCGACCGTGCGTGCCGCACTCGAGCTGGAACCGACCATGGGAATCTCTCGCCGCCTTCTTCGGAGTGTGCGGAGCTGTGACCGTGCTCAGCAAAACCTACCCACTCGCGGCCGCGCTCACACACCGACGGTAAAGACACCCGAACGTTATGCAGGTCGTACGCCGGTGCACCGACATGCTCGTACAGTGGTGACATGTCCGCTCCACTGACCGCCCACATCGATGTGCACCGCGCCGGTGATCGACTGAAAACCCGTGTGTCCTGGCTGGACTCGAAGCATTCGTTCTCCTTCGGTCAGCATTACGATCCCGACAACACCCATCACGGACTGCTGCTGGTGAACAACGACGACATCGTCTCTGCTGGTCAGGGTTTCGAGACGCATCCGCATCGCGACATGGAAATTGTCACGTGGGTGGTGCAGGGCTCCCTGGTACATCAGGACTCCATCGGACACTCCGGAATCATCTATCCCGGACTCGCGCAACGGATGAGCGCGGGCAAGGGCATCATGCACTCGGAGAAGAACGACTCCTGGAACATCGACGGCAACCGCCACACCGAACCCGTTCGCTTCGTGCAGATGTGGGTGCTGCCGGACAGTCCCGGCACCGCCCCGGGGTACGAACAGCTGGAAATCGGTGACGAGTTGTTGCGCGGTGGGCTGGTCACTGTGGCGTCGGGCATGAGCAAGCACCGCGGTCAGGCTGCGATCGGAATCTCCCAGAAGTCGGCGGCGCTGCACGCGGCCAGATTGTTGCCCGGAACCTCGGCGACAGTGCCCGACGCACCGTTCGTGCACGTGTTCGTCGCGCGCGGCACCGTCTCGATGGAAGGCGTCGGCGAACTGTACGAGGGCGATGCCGTTCGTATGAGTTCGACTGGCGGACAAAGCATTACCGCCACCGAGCCGGCAGAGGTGCTGATCTGGGAGATGCATTCGCGGCTCGGAGGTTGACACGGTCGGTCGATGACGAGTTGATCACGGGAACCCGCGACGCCTGCGCGCCGGACAGGGCTGTGCCTACACTCGCAGCGTTGACGAACGCCTATTTGGGAGGGTTTGACACGTGTCGAATCAGAATCCGCCGCCCGGTGACTATCCCCCGCCCGGAAACTATCCGTCACCCGGCGAGTACCCCCAGCAGGGCGGCTACCAGCAGGGCGGGTATCAGCAACAGCCGGTAGCCCCGAAGAACACCATCGGCACCGTGGCTCTGGTCCTGGCGATTCTGGGTGTGTTGTTCTCCTGGACCATCGTCGGTGGAGTTGTTCTCGGCCTGATCGCCATCGTCCTCGGCTTCATCGGACGGTCGAGGTACAAGAAACGCACCGCCACCAACGGCAAAGTGTCACTCTTCGCGATCATTCTCGGTTTCGTGGCCGCAGCACTGTCGATCGTTCTCGTCGTCGTCGGCATCGGCCTGTTCAATGCAGGTGGTGGACAGGACTTCACCGAATGCATCAACCAAGCAGGCAGCGATACCGCAGCGCAACAGCAATGTGCCGACGAGTTTCAGCAGAACCTCGAGGATCGGTTCGACGACTCGACACCGAACTGAGTCGCGGCACGGACACTTGATTTCGGTACGTCAGGCGGGTCGATCGTGTCGACCCGCCTTTCGTCACGGCATCGAATTCGAGCGACTGTGATGCCCATCCGCCACGACTACCTGGTCGCCACCGCGGCGTTTGGCGTCGTACATCGCCACATCGGCACCTCGTAGCAGGCGGCCGACTTCGACGATGACGTCGTCCGGACCCCAGCCCGTGAAGTCACATCGCCCGTGCACCACGCCGATACTCACGGTGAGCGGTGCTCGGTCGTCGGCCGAATGGACGCGGGTCCTGAGCTGCTCTGCCAACGCGACGGCATCGTCGCCCCCGAGGCGGGCGACCACCGCGAATTCTTCACCGCCGGTCCGCGCGACCAGGACGCCGTCGACGGACAGCCGACGCGCGGTCAGCTCGAGCGCCGAATCTCCGACATGGTGGCCGAATCGGTCGTTGATCGCCTTGAATCGATCGACGTCGATGACCATGGCCGCCACCTGGACTGCACCTGCCAGATAGCTCGACAGTTCCTCGTCGAGTCCGCGGCGGTTGCGAAGGGCGGTCAGTGGGTCGACGTTTGCTCCGGCCGCCTGCACCTGAAGCCTCAGCAGCAGATACTGGAGAAACGTGGGGCCCATGAACGTGACCGGGAGCAGCACGAGGACCTGGACGACGGCGAGCGCGCGGTCTGCGCCGGGCGTGCCCAGGACCAACACGAACATCGAGATCACCACCGCCCCCGACCACACCAAATGCAGGCTCAGCATTCTGGGGCTGAGAAACAGTTGGATGAAGATGCCGTTCGTTGCGAACAGCGCGCACGCCAGGAAAACACTCGGCGGAGATCCGTACGCGAGCAGAACGGAGGCGACACCGACGTCGGCCAACACGCCGAATGCCATTGCCATACGTTCGCTCGGCCACGGGCACTTCAACCACGCAATACTCAACACGAAGGCGCTGAGCCCAGCGGCCACGATGATTGCTCGAGCCGCGACGGAGGTCGGCGGCGTCCGGGTCAGCAGCAGCGTCAGCGGAATGAGTCCGTAGGTGAACGTGGTGAACGCGGCCGCAATCCGATACGGGCGTAGCGCACCGAATTTGTCCAAATCACGGACAGTGGCCTCGTAATCGTGTGGCTGGTGCCACCACTTGCTGGTGAACGTCGACTGCACCGTACCCCCCAGCGCGTCGCGACCACAGAATCAGCCGACATGGTTGTTCGCTCGATGGACGTCACTGGCCAGGACAGCCGGACCAGCCGTAACTGTATCGGAATTCGACTGACCCGGAGAGGCGCTTCGCTACGAAACGCGATCCGGTGTCGGCTTACGTCACCCCCGCACATCGCGTCGACGCCACCGATCGACACCCATGCCCGCTCCCACTACAGCGATGGCTGTGAGAGCCGACAGGGAGAGTGCAGACGCCGACCCGCCGGGCAGTTTCGGTGAGTGAGTGAACGGCGACAGGTCCAGAACCCATTGGTCCACGCCGACCACGGCACCGACCTGACCGATCGCGACGAACCCCACCAGGACAGCCCAGAGGAAGGGCGCGAACTGAGGAACAGCACCGAGAAGGGCCACTCCGATGGCCGTCACCACCCATACCGCGGGGAGCTGACCCAGTGCGCCGCCCAGGACAGCGGGCAGTTCACCCGCGATATTGCCGGCTGCCGATCCGTACGCCAAGCCGATCATCAGGCCTGACACCAGCAGCAGCCATGCCGGGCCGAGGACGGCGACGAGCAGGTGACCTGACAGCCACCGAGCGCGCGAGATACCGGTGGCCAGCACGATCTCGGCCAGGCCTGCCTCCTCCTCGCCGTGCAGACGCAGCAGGGCCGATACCGAAAAGGCCGCCACGATGACACCGATGATGCTCAGGACAGCGGCGATGAACGACTCTTCGATTGTGGTGCCACCGAACTTTCCGAGCGCATCACCGATGGTGGCGCTGCTGCCGAGTTGGTCACCGATTCCGTCCGTGGACGAGCCGATGGCAATGCCGAACAGGGCGAGGCCGACGGTCCAGACGACGACGGTTCCGCGGGACAGTCGCCACGCGAGGGCGACAGGACCCGACAGTGACGGCACGGCAGCCACCCGGCCCCGACGCTCGGCCCGCAGACCACTGCCTAGATCGCGGCGATTCGCTGCAACGAACGCCGCGGAACCGAACGCGGCTGCAGCCACCAGCGACAGCAGCAGCGGCCACCACCGCTCCTCTGCGAAGGGCCGTACCTGCGCCGACCACCCGATCGGCGAGAACCAGGACACGGTTCCCGAACCGATGTCGCCTATCGCCCGCAGGACGAACGCCGCCGCGAGCGCGCCGAGGGCGTAGCCGCGTGCCGCGCGAGCCCCGGACGCCACCTGTGCCGCCAGTGCCGCACAACCGACGAAGACGAGACCGACCACGATCACCGATGCCCCGTACGCGATGCTCCCTGCCACCGGAAGGCCGAATGCCCACAACGACATCGACGACAATGCGCCCGTCGCCGCCAGCCCGATTCCCGCCAGCGTGACCGCCGCGGTGAGCCCCGCGTTTCTACCCACGGCCGTAGACCCGACCAACTCGCTTCGACCCGCATCCTCCTCACCGCGGGTGTGCCGGACGACGGTCAGAATTGCCGCCAGTGGGAGGAGTGCGAGCAGGGCACCGGAACGCCACGCGACCAGAGCGCCGAGGTCACTACCAAAGATCGGACCGACGAGCGCCGCTTGGGCCGGCACGGCCACCGTGCCGAGGTAGAACGCCTGACGGTCCGCAGCCGTGGGATACAGCCCCTCCAAACTGACCGCGTACAGCAGCGGGAGCGCACCGAGCAGAACGACCCAGATCGGCAGTACCAGGCGATCGCGTCGCAGATACAGCCGAAGCAGTGCTCCCGTGCCGCTCATGCGTAATACCTCATGAACAGCTCCTCCAACGTCGGAGCGGAGCTGACCAGGCTCCGCACGCCCGCGTCGGCCAGCACGCGCAGCACCGATGGAAGAGCCTCGTTCTCCACCGTGCAGGTGATGGTGGAACCGTCCACACTCACCGCACTCACCCCGGTGACCGTGTGAAGGTCGTCCGGCGCGCGATCCACCGTGACGCTCAACGTCGTTCGGGTGAGGTGCCGCATCGACGCCAGGGTCCCGGTGTCCACGGTCCGCCCGTCCTTGACGATGGTCACCGAACTGCACAGCGCATCGACCTCGGACAGGATGTGCGAGGACAAGAGCACCGTGACTCCGCGTCGGGCAGCGTCTTTCACGCAGTCGGCGAAGTGCTGTTCCATCAGCCGATCGAGTCCGGAGGTGGGTTCGTCGAGTATCAACAATTCGACGTCGGAGGCCAGGGCAGAGATCAGTGCGACCTTCTGCCGATTACCTTTGGAGTAAGTACGGGTGCGCTTGCCGGGGTCGAGAGCGAACCGTTCGAGCAATTCGGCTCGGCGTGCAGTGTCGATTCCGCCGCGCATGCGGCCGAGGAGGTCGATCACCTCTCCACCGGTCAGCGACGGCCACAGCGTCACATCACCCGGGACGTAGGCCAGGCGCCGATGCAGCGCAACGGAATCGCCCCATGGGTCGCCACCGAGCAGTTGGACAGTGCCGGCCGTCGCGCGGACCAGACCGAGCAGGATGCGGATCGTCGTGGATTTTCCGGCCCCGTTGGGACCGAGAAAGCCGTGCACCTCGCCGGTCTCGATGTGCAGGTCCAGCCCATCGAGTGCCCGGACCGACCCGAACGTCTTGACCAACCCGTCCACGGACACTGCTTCGGTCATGACGTGGCCTCCAGATAGGTGTCCAAAGCCTGCGAGTCGGTGAAGAATCCATCGGTGTAGAGCTCGAGGGCCGGGAGCATGACCTCGTCGCTCAGCGCAGTAAGAGCCTCCCGGAAATCGACGTCCGGCCCAGCCATCTGCACGTAGAGCAACAGACCGCCGACGTTCTGCCTCGTGAGGAACCTTGCGCGTGCCGCGGGGTCTCGGCTGGGCGTGAACCGGCCGTCGCGGACACCGTCGTCGATGTACCGAACGGCGTCGGCGACCATGTGCTCGAACAACTCTCGCGCCAACCCGCCGCCCGCGGAGAAACTGCGCACGATGTAGGCGACGAGCGGCGCGTACTCGTCGATACGGGCGATCTGTTCCATCATTGCGGTGGGGCCGGTGGACGCAGTCTTCGATTCCCGGATCACCCGCAGGACGTGCTCGTCGCACGCCGTCCGCAGCCCGTCCTTGGACCCGAAGTGGTGATTGACGAGCCCCGGCGACACGCCCGCCGCCGTGGCGATGGACCGCACGCCGGCCGCGAAGCCCTGCGCGCCGAAGACGTCGATCGCGGTATCGCGAATCCGCGCCCTGGTGGTCAGATCCTCCGCTGCTGTACGCATGTACAGCACATTAAACACCCGTTCAATCAAGCGCAAGAGTGTAAAGATGGACGCATGACTTCAGTAGTGAACTCGGGCATCGACCTCAGCTACCAGGACGAGAACACACGTGCGCAGGACGACCTGTTCGTGCATGTCAACGGCAGATGGCTCGAGGAGTACGACATCCCGGCCGACCGTGCCGTCGACGGAGCCTTCCGAACGTTGTACGACCGCGCCGAGGTGGACGTACAGACGATCATCGAAGAGTCCGCCGCCGCGAATGCCCCCGCCGGCAGTGACGCGCAGAAGATCGGCGACCTGTTCTCGAGCTTCATGGACGCCGACCGTGCCGAGCAGCTCGGCGTCACGCCGATCGCCGGGGAACTCACCGCGGTCTCCGACGCGTCGGACCTCGTCACTCTCGCCGGCGTCCTCGGCTCGCTGCAGCGCACCGGCGTCGGTGGTGGAATCGGCCAGTACGTGGACACCGATGCCAAGCAGTCCGATCGTTACCTCGTGCACTTCAGCCAGTCCGGCATCGGCCTGCCCGACGAGTCGTACTACCGCCAGGACGAGTACGCGGAGATTCGCACGAGTTACGTCGCGCACATCTCGAAGATGTTCGCGCTCAGCGGCATCGAGTACGACGCCCAGACGGTGTTCGATCTCGAGAAGAAAATTGCCGCGGGTCACTGGGATGTCGTCGCCAGGCGCGACGCCGAGAAGAGCTACAACCTCGTCCAGTTCGACACCCTGGTCCAGAACGAACCCGGATTCAACTGGGCTGCTTGGATTTCCGGACTCGGAGCCACCACCGAGCAGTTCGCCGAGATAGTCGTACGGCAGCCGTCGTTCCTGAACACTTTCGTGGCACTGTGGGCTTCCGAGGACATCGAAGCGTGGAAAGCATGGCTGGCCTGGCGCGTCGTACACTCTCGCGCACCGTTTCTGACCGGCGCGATCGTCGACGAGAACTTCGCGTTCTACGGAACGACGCTGACCGGCACCGAGGAGAACCGCGAGCGCTGGAAGCGCGGAGTCTCCCTGGTACAGGACGTGCTCGGCGAGGCCGTCGGCAAGCTCTACGTCGAACGCCACTTCCCGGCCGAGTCCAAGGCCCGGATGCAGGTGCTGGTCGAGAACCTCACCGAGGCGTACCGCCGCAACATCTCCGAGCTCGAATGGATGAGCCCGGAGACGCGCGAGAAGGCGTTGGACAAGCTGGGTAAGTTCACCCCCAAGATCGGCTACCCCGATCGCTGGCGCGACTACTCCGGCGTCGAGATCAGCGCCGACGATCTGCTCGGGAACTACCGTCGCGGGTACACCGCGGACCACCAGCGTGACCTCGACAAGCTCGGCGGTCCGGTCGATCGCGACGAGTGGTTCATGACGCCGCAGACCGTCAACGCGTACTACAACCCCGGCATGAACGAAATCGTCTTTCCCGCAGCCATTCTGCAGCCACCGTTCTTCGATCCCGAGGCCGACGACGCGGCCAACTACGGCGGTATCGGAGCGGTGATCGGCCACGAGATCGGCCACGGATTCGACGATCAGGGGGCCAAATACGACGGTGACGGCAACATGGTCGACTGGTGGACCGACAGCGACCGCTCCGAGTTCGGCAAGCGCACCACGGCCCTGATCGAGCAGTACAACGAGTTCGAGCCCGCCGCGCTGCCCGGCCACAAGGTCAACGGCGAATTCACCATCGGCGAGAACATCGGCGATCTGGGTGGCCTGTCCATCGCCGTCGCCGCCTACGAGATCTCGCTCGAAGGCAAGGACGCACCGGTGCTCGACGGCCTCACCGGGTTGCAGCGAGTGTTCTTCGGCTGGTCCCAGGTGTGGCGTACGAAGGCCAGGGATGCCGAGGCAATCCGTCGCCTGGCCGTCGATCCACACTCGCCGCCGGAGTTCCGCTGCAACGGCGTCGTACGCAATATGGACAGTTTTCACCAAGCATTCGACGTACAGCCCGGCGATGCGCTGTACTTGGAGCCGGATAGGCGCGTCAGAATCTGGTAGCAACGGGGAGGGTGTTCGGATGAGGGAATTCGTACGATGGTTCGCGGCGCACGGGGTAATCCGGTTCGGTGCCAAACGAGCGGCGGCAGCGGGCGACCCGCAAGCCATGCTCGTGGCCGATCCTGTGACGCGAGCGAATCCGACTCCGGTCTACGAAAAGCTGCGCAGCACAGCACCTTTGGTCAAGACACGGATCTCGAACATCACCGTGCACCACTCGGTGGCGTTCGATCTTCTGCGATCGGACGACTTCCGCGTCACTCAGCTGGGTGCGACCCTTCCCGGGCCGTTGCGGTGGATCGAGCAGCACACCAGATCCGGCGCACTCCATCCGATCCTGCCGCCCTCACTGCTCTCGGTGGAGCCGCCCGATCACACGAGGTACCGCAAACTGGTGTCCTCGGTGTTCACCGCCCGCGCGGTGAAGAAGATGCGCGATCAGGTGCAGGAGACAGCGGATGCCTTGCTCGACGAGCTGTCCGACGGCTCTTCGGTGGTCGACATCGTCGACCGGTACTGCGCGCGTCTTCCGGTGGCCGTGATCGGTCGCATCCTCGGCGTTCCCGAGGAAGACAACGAGCGAGTCCTCGAGTTCGGTGAGATGGCCGCACCGAGTCTCGACATCGGTTTGTCGTGGGCTCAGTTCAAGCAGGTCGAGCGGGGGCTGATCGGGTTCGACGCATGGCTCTCGCAGCACATTGCGGAGTTGCGCCGCAATCCCGGCGACGATCTGATGAGCCAGCTGATCGCCGCGAAGGACGAGGGCATCGGCCTCAACGACGAGGAGCTCAGGGCCACCGCAGGTTTGGTGTTGGCTGCCGGGTTCGAGACGACGGTCAATCTGCTCGGCAGCGGCATTCGACTGCTGCTGGATCATCCCGACCAACTGGCTGTGCTGCAACAAGATCCGTCGCACTGGCCCACCGCGATCGACGAGATGCTGCGGATGGAGTCGCCCGTACAGCTCACCGCACGTATGGCCAAGCGGGACGTGGAGGTCGAGGGGGTGACGGTGCACGAGGGCAAGCTCGTCGTGCTGGTGCTCGCCGGTGCCAACCGCGATCCACTGGTGTTCGAGGATCCCAACCGGTTCGACGTCACCCGCGCCAACGCCGGCAAACACCTGTCGTTCTCGGGTGGACGCCACTACTGCCTCGGTGCCGCGCTCGCCAAGGCCGAATCGGAAGTGGGCCTCAAGACCCTGTTCGACCGGTTCCCCCACCTGCGGTCGGCAGGTGAGGGAACCCGGCGCAACACCCGTGTCCTACACGGATGGGCCACTCTTCCCGTCGATCTGGGTGAGCCCGTCAGGACAACCGCAGGCCGGTAACGGAGTCGAAGAAGAAGAGCTCGTCCTGCTTGGGCACCAGACGAATCGTTTCGGCGAGTGCAATGGACAGCTTGCGGTCGACCCGAACCGAAATTCGTCCTGACGTCGTAGTCCAAGCATGCTCGGAGCTGGGCGCGGAAGCATAGACGAACGATTCCGCGCCCAGTTCCTCGATCAACTCGACGGTCAGTTGCACGCCGGCATTGTCGCCCACCAGATCCCACGATTCCGGTCGCACGCCGACGACGACGCGCTCGCGTGCCGAGGACGGCACCGGAATGCGCAGCTCACCGAGCACGGCAGCGCCGTCGCGCACGGGGGCGTCGACGAGATTCATGCCGGGCGACCCGATGAATCCCGCCACGAACGTGTTGACGGGGTTGTCGTACAGCTCTCGCGGGGCGGCGATCTGCTGCAACGTGCCGTCCAGCAGTACCGCGACCCTGTCGCCCATCGTCATGGCCTCGACCTGATCGTGGGTGACGTACACCGTCGTGGTGCCCAATCGCCGCTGCAGACCGGCGATCTGGGCCCTCGTCGACACCCTCAACTTGGCGTCGAGGTTGGACAGCGGTTCGTCCATGCAGAACACCTTGGGCTGACGCACGATGGCGCGGCCCATGGCCACCCGCTGACGTTGCCCACCGGAGAGCTTGCCGGGCTTGCGACCCAGCAGTGGCTCGAGTTCGAGCATCCTCGCCGCTTCGACTACTCGTGCTGCAGTGTCGGACTTGCTCATTCCGGCATTGCGTAGCGCGAAACCCATGTTGTCGCCCACGGTCATACTGGGGTACAGCGCGTAATTCTGGAACACCATCGCGACGTCCCTGGCCCTCGGTGCCAACGAGGTGACGTCCACCCCGCCGATCTCGATGTGGCCACTCTCGACGGATTCGAGACCGGCCAGCATCCTCAGACTCGTCGACTTGCCGCAGCCCGAAGGGCCGACCAGGACGATGAATTCACCGTCCGCGATGTCCAGTTCGAGGCTGTCCACTGCGAGCGCGTCGGCTCCGGGATACCGATGCGACACACCGGCGTACTGAACGGAGGCCATTACTTCGGCAGCTTCGGGGTGATCTGACGGTCGATGATCTGCTGCAGCTGATCCGAGACGGACGCGAACGTCGTTGCGACATCGGCATTCTGCAGCGCGATCTGCTCGAGACCGCTACCGATGATCTTGTCGCCGCCGGGTACGAACACCCGGGCGTAATCCTGCGAGCGGGTGAGAGCCAGCTGGTCGACCGCCGTCTTCGCGTTGGGGTTCGCCTCGAGGAATGCGATCTCCGACGGATCCTGCTGCGCAGACTTGCGAACCGGCATGTAGCCGGTGTTCTGCGAGAAGTAGGCGGTGTTGGCACCGTTGGTGACGAAGTCGATGAACTTCAGTGCGTTCACCTTTCGCTCCTCCGAGATCTTCGCCGGAATGGCGAGACCCGCACCGCCGGTGGGGCAGCCCGGCGTGCCGTCGGTGGCCGGCAGGAAGGCGGTGCCGAACTCGAACGCGGCACCGGCCTTGATGGTGGACAGGTCACCGGTGGAGGCGATGGTGGACGCGAGGATGCCCGCAGCGAAGTCGTTGGCGATGTCGTTGGACACCGCGGCGTACTTCTTCGTGTGGATCATGTCCTGCAGAAACTTGCCTGCAGCAATGGTTTTGGGGTCGTCGAACTTCAGCTCGAACTGATCGGAGTACGATCCGCCGAACGTCCAGATCGGTCCCTCGAATGTCCAACCGAGGTAGTCGACGGCGTTGCCCCAACCGTGAGCGAGCTTGCCGTTTCCGACGACGGCCTGGATGCGCGGGCCCCACTCGTCGAATTCCTGCCACGTGGCCGGTCCGCGATCGGGCAGTCCGGCCTGCTGCCAGACGGCCTTGTTGTAGTAGAACAACGGCGTCGATCGTGCGTACGGCAATGCCCAGTGGTTGCCGTTCCAGTTGTAATCGGCAAGAAGCGAATCCACGTAATCGGACTGGTCTACTCCGGCCGCGGAGAAGTGCTTGTCGAGCGGCTCGATGGCTCCGGTGAGCGCGTAATTGAACCACCAGACATCCGAGAGCACGACGACGTCGGGCACATCGTCGCCCGACAGCGCAGCGTTGAACTTCTGCGAGACCTCCTCGTAGTTCTTGCCACCGTCGATGAGGTTCACCGTCAGGCCCGGGTTCTCGGCCTGGAACCGCGCAATGAGTTCCTTCTCGAAATCCTGTGACCTACCCGGATGATTCGACCAGAAGTTGATGGTGTTCGCGTCGCCTTCGACGCCGCCGTCGCGGCCCGTCGAGCCCGATCCGGGGCCACTGCATGCTGCGAGGGCTGCGGCAGCCGCAGCCGCACCGGTGAGCGTGAGAAAGCCACGCCGATTGATGATGTGTGCCATGGTGTTCGACTCCTGATAGTGAGGTGAATCAGCCCTTGACCGCACCGGAGGTGAGGCCCTTGATCATGTGGCGTTGCAGGACGAGGAAGACGAGAAGAATCGGCAGAATGGTCAACACGGTCGCAGCCATCACGGCTCCCCAGTTGGTGTAACCCTCGTCGTTCTGCAACAACGTCAGGCCCACTGGTAGCGGCGCGACCGACGAGTCGTCGGACATCAGGAACGGCCAGAGGTACTCGTTCCATTCTGTGACGATCGTGATGATCGCGAACGCCACCATCGTCGGACCCGACAGCGGCAGGATGACGCGGAACATCAATCGAACCGGGCCTGCACCGTCCATGCGCGCGGCTTCGATGATCTCCGGCGGCAACGACAGGAAGTGATTACGCATCAGGAAGGTACCGAAGGCCACGCCGGCCAGAGGAATGATGATGCCTTGGAACGAGTTTCGCCAGCCCAGCTCGGAAATCAGCGAGTAGTTGGAGATGACCGTTATCTGATTGGGCACCATCAGCGCAGCGATGATGACGAGAAAGACGATGTTCTTGCCCGGGAACCGCAGAAACACCAACCCGTAGGCGCTGAGCACACCGAGGACGAACTTGATGGACGAGACGGCCGTGGTGATGATGATGGAGTTGCGCAGGTACGTGAAGAACGGCACCTCCGTCGTCGCCTCGTCGTAGTTCTGCGGGTGAAAGCTGCTGGGCCACCATGTAACCGGCTGAACGTAGATGTCCGGGCGGTCCTTGAACGAGGTGATCAGGATCCAGAACAGCGGCAGCCCGATCATCAGCAGGACGGCAACCATGGCCGCATAACCGAGGATGTTCGCAGTGCGGCGCGTCCGCTGCACATCGACGGACGCTCTCTGCGACGCGGCCGTCGCGGGCTTGTCCACCACAGTCATCGCTGATCGTCTCGATCCATGATTCGTACCTGCACGAGTGTGACGATCAACAGCACGAGGAACAGGATCGTCGCGACCGTGGCGCCGTAGCCGGCCCGGAAGTTACGGAACGTCTCCTCGTAGACCTGGTAGACCATCGTGGTGGTTCCGGTGCCGAGTGGGCCGCCGCGGGTCATGACGTTGATGATGTCGAACACCTGGAGCGAGTTGAGCAGCACGGTGATCGACAGGAAGAACGTCGTTGGACGTAGTTGCGGCAGCAGTACTTTGCGGAACGTGGTCCAGCGGCTCGCCTGATCGATCTCGGCCGCTTCCATCAATTCCTGGCGCACGCCCTGCAGTGCGGCCAGGTAGATCACGAACGTGTAGCCCAGGTTCTTCCACAGGTAGGTCACGGTGATCATGACCATCGCCCACTTCGGGTCCTGGTAGAAATCCGGGACGGCACCGAGGCCGACGCGTCGCAGCAGGTCTTGAACGAGCCCGAAGTTGGGGTCGAAGACGAACTGGAACGCGATGCCGATCGCGGCACCCGAGATGACGAACGGGGCGAACACCGCGGAGCGAACGAAGTTGCGGCCCCTGAGCTTTCGATCGAGTAACAGCGCGAGCACCAGCCCGAGGACCAGCGATCCGACGACGGCCGCGACCGTGAACACGACGGTGTTGCCGACGATCTGCCAGGTGTCGTCGCGCGACGCCCACTCGCGGTAGTTCTCGAATCCGACGAACGTGGAGGTGGGTGAGGAGAGATTCCAGTCGAAGAACGAGAACTGGAAGTTCTCCACCAGCGGGCGATACGTGAACACCGCCAGCAGAGCCAGGTTGGGGCCCACGAGAATCAGGAACAGTGCGTAATCGGTCCACGGCCGGGAGAAGAAGCGCTTCTCCTGTGCCGTGGGCAGCACTCGTTCGGTTGTTGCACTCACCGCGAGGACTGTGCTCAATCTCGGCTAACGAATGGTGAACTCAGTTCCAACGGTTACCGTCGCGCAGACCAAATGCTGCGCAGTGGTGCGGTTATGTGCCGCGGAGGGCTCATAACCGCACCACTGCGAAGCACTCAGCGGTTCCAGTCTCCGAGCCCGTCGGATCCGCTCAAGGTGCCGCCGTCGGTGTTGACGATGATGACGGGGTCGCCCTTCTGGGCGTTCTCGAAAAACCACTTGCCGTCTTCGGTGCTGACGTTCAGGCAGCCGTGCGATTCGTTGGAGTACCCCTGCTGCGCTTCCGACCACGGGGCAGCGTGCACGAAGATGCCGCTGTAGGAAATGCGCGTGGCGTACTCGACGTACGTGCGGTAGCCCTCCTCGGAGTCCACCGGGACGCCGTAGGTGGACGAGTCCATGTACATGTCGCGGTGTCGCTCACCGACGATGTAGGTGCCGTTCGGGGTTTCGTGGTCGACCTTGCCCATCGAGGTGGGCATGGTCTTGACGACCTCGCCGTTGCGGGTGACGGTGATCTGCTTGGTGTTGTCGTCGGCGGTGGTGATGATCGAGTCACCGGTGGAGAACTCCGCTCTCGCGCCGCCCGCTTCCACGGTCACCTGGGTGTGCGCCGGGTAGAACTCGTTGGGCAGCCACCGCACCTGGGTGTCGTTGATCCAGTAGAAGTGGCCGTCGACGGACGGGTTCGTCGTGACGCGAATGGCCCGCAGTGCGGCGTCGCGATCGCCGATGGCCTCGTCGAAGCGGATGGCGATGGGCTGCGCCACTCCGACGACCTCGCCGCCCGACGGGCTGATGCTGGGATCGGCGAAGTTCGCCGGTGCCGGTTGCGGGATCACCTGCTGCGGAAACACTTGCTGCGGCGCAGGTGCACTCGGGTCCGACGACCCGGGAAGACCGGGAATGGAGATGTCCGGACCTCCGGGCCACAGAGGGGCGGCCTGCGCCGAGCCGAATGCGGCGGAGGCGGCGAGGGCTGTACCTGCAAGGATCGCGCCGATACGGGCGAATCTGCGTGTGCGGACCGGTGATGCCATGAAATCCGACCATCCTTCGTGCTGCGTCGTGATGCCCACCGACAGAGCTGGGTGTGAGCCAAGCCCATTAACACATACCGTCTCGCCATTTGCTAATCGAATATCTCCGAAAGCGGGAAAGAAGCCACGATTACCGCTATCTTGCGCCGACCGGACCGGGCGATGCCCGCGCAGGCCCGCATCGATGTGTCGGCGGGCCGAGAACGGGTAATAGTAAGCAACTCATCCGTCCAGACACCGGCGGTTTACCGTTCGCGGGCTCTTTCATGTCCCGTGTGTGAAAAGGGTGAACCGTGGTCGTCGAAGTTTCTCGCCATAGGCCCATCGGCCGTACCTCCATCAGCGACATCGTCGTCGTCGTGCCTGCGCACAACGAGCAGAATCTGCTCGACGCCTGCCTGACCGCACTGTCACGCGCGGAACGTCGCGTCGTCGACGTGGCGCAGGTGAACGTGACGACGATCGTCGTACTGGATGCGTGCTCCGACGACTCGGCTGCTATCGCGGCACGGCACCCGTCGGTGTCGACCGTGACCGTGGCGCACCGCAACGTGGGAGCGGCGCGAGCGGCCGGATTCTTCAGCTACGGCCTAGCGGACACCACGAACACCTGGTTCGCCACCACCGATGCCGACACCCGAGTGGGCGAGAACTGGCTGCTCGGCCACCTCGGGCACGCCGACGACGGCGCTCGCGCAGTGGCAGGAACGGTGACCGTCGAGTTCGAAGGCCGCGTCGAGAAGGACCTCCGGCTGCGATCGACCTACGACGCGCACTACCGACACGAAGTCGGCCACCCACACGTACACGGCGCCAATCTCGGCATCCGAGCGACGGACTACCTGTCCGTCGGCGGATTCGCGCCGCTCGCCACCGGCGAGGACCACGACCTGGTCCGACGCCTCGAACTCGGCGGCATCGGATGCCGCCGGGTGTGCGATATCCCGGTCACCACGTCAGGCCGACTACGAGGCAGAGCGCCCGACGGTATGGCCGGATTCCTTCGTTCTCTGGAGCCCTCTGCATGATCGATACCGACATCCGCGCTTCACTCGACACCCCGCGGCAGGGCGCCGGGTTGCGCGCCGCCTTCCTGGCTTTCGAGGCCGACGGGCGTCTCGACCTGGCCCTGCCCGGGTCGGGATACACAGATTTGCGGTGGCAATCTCTCGCCGCCCTCAGTCGGCACAACACCGTGCTCGGTAGATGGTCCGAAGCGCACACCGATGCGATCGCGATCCTGCACGAACTCGACGGTCCGACGCCGGAGCGAGGGCAGATCTGGGGCGTGTGGGCTGCGGAACCTCCGGCACCTGTTCTCGAAGCGGTACAGCAGGATTCGGGCTGGTTGCTGACGGGAACCAAGCCGTGGTGTTCGGGCGCTTCGCTGTGCACGCACGCTCTGGTGACTGCCCGGGTGGACGGCAGCCCGCGGTTGTTCGCCGTCGATCTGACTCATCCAGGTGTCGCTCCGGTGCCGAACACCTGGCATGCCGTCGGCATGAGCGAAAGTGATTCCGGTTCGGTCGCTTTCGATACCGTCCCCGCCGTCACCGCCGGAGGTCCGACCGACTATCTGACTCGACCGGGATTCTGGCACGGCGCGATCGGTGTATCAGCGGCGTGGTTCGGCAGCGCGTGCGCCGTCGCCGACACGTTGCATGCTGCCGTCAGAGAGCGGCCGGATCCCCATCGCACAGCCCATCTCGGTGCCATCGCCGCAGCACTCGGCGCGGCGTCGAGCGCACTGACCACCGCGGCGGCCGAGGTGGACGCCGACCCGTTCGACCGCTCCGGTCGCGCCCGTACGCGGGCCCGCATCGTGCGGGCGGTCGTCGAGGATGCGGCCACGCAGTGCATCGACCGCGTCGGTCGCGCCCTCGGAGCCGGCCCCCTGTGCAGCGATGCAGAGCATGCCGGACGCGTCGCCGATCTCACCGTCTACCTGCGGCAGAGCCATGCCGAGCGCGATCTCGAAGCACTCGGCCGCGATATCGCCGAGGAGGACAACCCATGGTAGAGAACGCCTTCGACACCGAAGTGGATGTCGGCACCACAGAATCGGACTGGATGACGGCCGATTGGTCCGTCCCCGGTCTCGACTGGACGGACGTGGTCACCATGGTCGTCGTTGCCCCGCACCCGGACGACGAGATCCTGGGCGTCGGTGGCTTGCTGTCGTTGGCGGCGGCGGCGGGCGTCGACGTGCGGGTGGTCGCGGTGACCGACGGCGACGGTTCACATCCCGGTTCCCCGACCGTGACGTCGGACGATCTTCGCGCCCGACGCCCCGTCGAGTCCGAGCGTGCGTTGGCCGAGCTGGGCATCGACCACTCTCCGACGCGTCTGCAGTTCACCGACGGTGCCGTCGAACATCACGAGAGCGCACTGACCGATGCACTGATGCCGCTACTCGACGCCACCCCGGGCACCTGGTGCCTGACGCCGTGGCGAGGAGACGGCCATCCCGACCACGAAGCCACCGCGCGAGCCTGTCTCACCGCGGCGAATGCGGTGGGAATCCCGGTGGTGGAGTACCCGATCTGGATGTGGCACTGGGCAACTCCGCAGCATCCTGCGGTACCGTGGACGCGCTGTCGCCGGGTGGATCTCCCGGCGCACGCCCTCGATGCAAAGCGCGCGTCCATCGAGCAGTTCGACTCTCAGATCCGGCCGCTGTCGGATCACCCCGCGGATAGAGCCGTCCTGCCGCCGCACATACTTGCCCGCTACCGGCGTCCGTTCGAGGTGGTCTTCGCATGAGCCAGAGTCCTCGGACGAGCTCGAGCCTGAGCGCCGAGTACTTCCGCGACGTCTACGCGTCCACGGACGATCCGTTCATGCTGGACAGCAAGTGGTACGAGAGACGCAAGTACGCGCTGACCATGGCGTCGCTCCCCAAGCCGCAGTATCGACGAGCATTGGAGCCCGGTTGTTCGATCGGCGTACTCACCGAGCAGTTGGCCGCGCGGTGCGAGCAGGTGGTCTCGACCGATGTGGTGCAGAGCGTTCTCGATTCCGCTCGGGCTCGGCTGAAGGGCTCTGCGGCAGTGGAATTCGCGCTGTGGTCGCTGACGGACGACTGGTCGGCCCTGCCCGATTCCACGGTGCCGTTCGATCTGGTCGTCGTCAGCGAGGTCGGCTACTACCTCGATGCTGCGGATCTGGCGTCGGCGATGAGTCGCGTCGTCGAGCATCTGGAGACCGGCGGTACTCTCGTGGCGGCTCATTGGCGTCACGAAGTGGACGACTATCCGCTCGCCGGTGACCGTGTGCACGAGATCATCGCGGCCACACCGGGATTGGCGTTGCTCAGCCGATATTTGGACGAGGACGTGCGCATCGAGATCTTCGTCGTCTCGGACGGGCCGGCAGTGTCGGTTGCAAGCACGGACGGTCTCGACGTGCGCTGACTGCGCTCGATGTGGACCGGATGGAGGTCAGTCGGTGGACTTAGCCGCGTCGATCACGAGCTGTTCTGCCAGCTCGGCGAGTTTGACGTTGGTGTCCTGGGAGAGCTTGGCCAACAACGCGAATGCTGCCTGCGAGTTCAGGTTGTACCGCTCCATCAGCATGCCTTTGGCCTGACCGATCAGGTCTCGGCTCGTCAAGGCAGCCCGAATCTGCTGTTCCTCGCGCGCGGCGGAGAAGGCAATGGCGGCGTGCGCAGCGAACAACGATCCGATGGATTCCGCCTCGCCCGAGAACGCGTTCGTTCGGGTGGAGTGCAGGTTCAGAGCGCCGAAATTGATTCCCTCGACGTAGAGCTGGAAGCAGATCATGCTCTTGACCCCGAGCGCGGACGCCGCAGCGGCGAACTGTGGCCAGCGGGTATCGCTGTCCATGTCGTCGATTCTGATGGTCTTCTGTTCGATAGCCGATTCGAGGCACGGGCCTTCGCCCAAGCGTTCCTGAATCTTGTCGCACTGACCGGCCGGCTCACCCGACAGCGCAGCGCTGTGCACGAACTTGCCTTGCAGCACGGTGGTGATCGACGCGCACTCCGCGGAGGGCACGTTCGCCACCGCGGACTCGGTGATGACGGCAAGCACTCGATCGGGATCCGAGTGCTGACGCCGCAGCTTCTCGGCCACCTCGGCCAGTCGTCGGCTCAGGTCGAAGTCGGGAACCCGCGGGATCGGTCCCGACGCGTTCAGTGTCTGCTCGCTGATTGCGGTCACCTCGTCCTGCTCTGCACCCGCCCCCACTACACGCAGGGGCGTATCCCGACGTCGGCCGAATGCCGACACCACAGGATACGCCCCAGGAGGTGCAGATCGAGAACCGTTAGCGGAGGTTCAGAGTCCGCTGGGTGCGATCAAGGAGTGCACGAACCCGATCTTCTTCACCACGGTCGCCGGCAGCACGAACGGGTAGAGGTCCTGATGACCCATCGATCGGTTGATCTGGTTCAGTGCCCACGACAACGGCAGCCACCAGTCGACGATCTGATCGAAGCCGACGTCACCGGGGAGCGGGCTTTCCAGCGTCGAACCGGCCGGTGCCATCCCGAAGGCCGCGGCCGTGTCGAGGGTGTCGCGGATGTGCAGGTAGTGCGCAAAAGTCTCGGCCCAGTCCTCGGCGGGGTGCATCGTGGCGTACGAGGAGACGTAGTTGTCTTCCCAGCCGTCGGGCGCACCCTCGCTGTAGTGGCGATCGAGAGCGTCCTGGTAGCTCGAATCCGGATCGCCGAACAGTTCCTCGAACGCCGCCCGATGCTCGCCGTTTCCGACCAGCACCATCTGGTAGTAGTGGCCGATCTCGTGCCGGAAGTGCCCGACGAGCGTCCGGTACGGCTCGGACATCGCCACTCGCAGTTGCTCGCGGTGCACATCGTCGCCCTCGGCCAGGTCGAGGGTGATCAGTCCGTTGTCGTGACCGGTCATCACCTGCTGGTCGGCGCTCGACAGTAGATCGAACACCAGGCCCGTCGAGGGATCCTCGTCTCGGCCCACTATGGGTAGTCCCAGTTCGGTGAGCTCGAGGATCACGCGGCGCTTGTTGGTCTCGGCATCGGCGTAGGCGGCCATGGCGTCCACGTCGTCGTCGGCCGGCCGGGTTTGCGTCAGTCGGCAGGACACACAGAGCTCGTCGGTGTCCGCGGTATCGACCAGCCAGTTGCATCGTGCGGTGTTGAGGTTGGCGCACATCTTCCAGGTGGTGCCGTCCACCTCGGCTTCGGCGACACCGTCGTCGGCCTTGTCGGGAAGCACCAGCAGAGCTCTGCTCGGCAGATGGAAGCCGAGTGCGCTCGAGCAGCTCAGACACAGTGAGTTCTCGAACGACAGCTTCTGTCCGCATTTGCGGCAGATGAAATCACGCATGGATGTTCCTTCGTGGCAGGGGTGAGTCGGGCTCGTATTCCCGTTTATCCGCGGACTAATGCCTGTTGCCGAATATGTCGTGCACATCTCTCCCGGCGGTTCGGGCCCGCGACCCGACAACTCTACTCGAGTGCCCGGAAGGAAAGCGCCGACAGCGGTGTTGGTACACACTGCTTCACGACACTCTTGGGAAGGACCCGGGCCGCACATGGCAGATCAGATCACGCCGACGAATCGGCCGATGGCACGTTTCGTCGAGCGGATCTCGCGCGCTCGCGGCGAGAGAAACAGCGAGACCCTGGCAGCCGGCTTCCTGCTGGGGGCCACATTGATCGCACTGATCTGGGCCAATTCGCCCCTGGGCGAGACCTATCAATCGTTCTGGCACACCGAACTGTCGATCACCGTGGGCGAGCACGGCATCTCTCTCGATCTTGCCCACTGGGTCAACGACGGGCTCATGGCGCTGTTCTTCTTCGTCGTCGGCCTCGAGGTCAAGCGCGAATTCGCGATGGGTGAGCTCACCGACCGATCACGAGCCGCCATTCCCATCGTGGCTGCGCTCGCCGGACTGGCAGTGCCGGCGTTGCTGTTCCTCACGTTCAATCCGTCCGGGCCGGCCGCGCAGGCGTGGGGCGTCGTCATTTCCACCGATACGGCGTTCCTATTGGGAGCGCTCGCCGTTCTGGGACCGAAGAAGGCTGCGCGGCTGCGCATCTTCCTGCTCACTCTTGCTGTCGCGGACGACGTGGGCGCACTGGCGATCATCGCCTTCTTCTACACCGACAACCTCGACATCGTGCCGCTGGCGCTGGCGTTCGTCGGCCTCGGGCTGATCTTTCTTCTTCGTCGACTCGAAGTGTGGCGCGGCGTCGGCTACTTCGTCGTCTCGTTGTTCACCTGGGTCGCGATGTACGAGTCCGGAGTTCACCCCACCCTTGCGGGCGTGATGATCGCGCTGATTCTTCCGGTCTACCCGCCGCGCCGCACCGAGGTGGAGCGCGCGTCGGACCTGACACGTGCGTTCCGGCAGTCGCCCAACCCCGAGTACGCCCGGGCTGCTCGACTCGGACTCGATCGAGCAGTGTCGGTCAACGAACGGCTCATGCGGCTCTATCAGCCGTACACGGCCTTCATCATCGTGCCGATCTTCGCGCTCGCCAACGCCGGCGTGGTGCTGAGCTCGGACACTCTGAAAGCGGCATCGACCTCGACGCTCACCTGGGGCATCATCGCCGGACTCGTTCTCGGCAAGCTCGTCGGAATCACCGGTGCATCGGCCATCTTCGCCAGGCTGAGGCCCTCGGCTCTGGCACCGGGCCTGACGCTCTCGCACATCGCGGGCGGTGCGGCGATGTCCGGAATCGGGTTCACGATCTCCCTGTTCATCATCGACCTCGCCCTCGACGACGAGTTGCTCGCCGACGAAGCACGGGTCGGTGTGCTGGCGGCCTCGGTGATCGCCGCACTGCTCGGCTGGATTCTGTTCCGCATCGACGCGAGAATTCACCCGCCGAAAGCCGAAGCGTCGCTCCGCATTCTGAGGCCGGTCAACGCCAAACGTGATCACATTCGCGGTCCGGTCGACGCTCCTCTGACCATCGTGGAGTACGCCGATTTCGAATGCCCGTTCTGCAGCAAGGCAACCGGCAGCGTCGCAGAGGTACGCAAGCACTTCGGCGACGACCTCCGCTACGTCTACCGTCACCTGCCGCTCGACGACTACCACCCGCATGCCCGCTACGCCGCGTACGCCAGTGAGGCCGCCGCGGCGCAGGGCAAGTTCTGGGAGATGGCCGACGTGTTGTTCCGCAACAGTGATGCCCTCGAACCCGACGACATCGACGGCTATGCGCGTGAACTGGGCCTCGACATGGACAAGTTCGAGGACGACATCCGCACCGGCGATCACGTCGTGCGCGTCGAGGACGACGAACTCGACGCCTCGTCCTCGGACGTCGACGGAACGCCCACCTTCTACCTCGGTCGCGGAGACAAGAATCTGATCCGCCATGTCGGGCCGTACGACGCGGCGACGTTGATCCGAGAGCTCGAATCCATGTGAGCGCGGGCAAGGTTGCACCGGACGCGGCTGCGTCGACTGGATCCCGTCGATTCGGCACCGTTGTGTGCAACCTTGCCCGGCTCCGTCAGCTCTCGGTGCGATTCCCCTCGGCATCCCAGTGCTCCGCGACCTTCTTCGACGGCTGCACTCGGGGCGGCTCGCCGGGCATCTTGGGGTAGTCGGGCGGGAAGTTGAGCTCACCACCGGGCAGTGTTTCCCACAGGTGCAGAAGGGGTTCGAGGGAGTATGCCTGGGAATCCATGTCGGCCCACGGGTCGCCGTCCTGCGCCAGGTCCGGCACAGTGACGAGATTGAACTCGCGCGGATCAGTGACGTCGGCCAACTGCGACCATGTCATCGGAGTACTGACCGGTGCGCCCGGTCGGGCTCGCAGACTCCAGGCGCTGGCAATCGTCCGGTCGCGGTTGTTCTGGTTGTAGTCGATGAAGATGCGTTCTCCGCGTTCTTCTTTCCACCAATTGGTGGTCACCCCGTCGTCGCGTCGTTCGAGTTCGCGGCCCAGACCGATCGCCGCGTGCCGCACCTGCTCGAAGGTGTATTCGGGCTCGATACGCACATAGATGTGAATGCCCCGATTGCCGCTCGTCTTCGGATACCCCCGTAAGCCGAGCTCCTCCAACAACTCTCGCGTCACGTCGGCCACGCGTAGCGCGTCTGCGAACGTGGTCCCGGGCTGAGGGTCCAGATCGAGCCGCAGCTCGTCGGGGTGGTCCACGTCCGGTCGTCGGACCGGCCACGGATGGAACGTCAGGGTGCCCATCTGCGCAGCCCACACCAGCGCAGCCGGTTCCGACGGGCACAGCTCTTCGGCGGTGCGTTTGCTGGGGAACGCGATCTTCACCGTCTCGATCCACTCGGGCGCGCCCTTGGGCAGCCGCTTCTGATAGAAGCCGTCGCCCTCCTTGTCCTGGGGGCCAAGCGCCAATCGCATGCCCTCGCGATAGCCGTCGGGCCAACGCTCCATCGCGGTGGGACGATCTCCGATCGCCCGCATCAGCGGCTCCCCCACGGCGGCGAAGTACTCGCACACCTGCAGCTTGGTGATCTCGGGGGTCCGTTCGGTGGCCTCGTAGATCACGCGGTCCGGGCTCGACACTCGTACTTCGCGCTCGCCGACCTGTACGAACGCCGGTGGTGTTTTCGCGGCCATGACTAGCGGCCCCCGGCAATCACATCGGCGACGTCGTAGCGCACCGGAACCTCGAGCTGGTCGTACGCGCACGAGCGCGGTTCACGATCGGGACGCCACCGCAGGAACCGGGCCACGTGCCGCAGCCGTGCGCCTTCCATCTGGTCGTAGGCGACCTCGATGACCCGCTCGATCCGCACCGGAATCCAGTTACGGTCGTTCGACGAATTCCAGCGGGTCGCTTCGCCCGCATGCGTGACGTCGTCGCCGATTCGGAGGGGTTCGAGTTCTTCGAGCAATTCCACCCGACGCTTGTCGGTGAACGCCGATGCACCGCCGATCATGCGCAGATCATCGCCATCGTAGAGTCCGAGCAGTAGCGATCCGATACCGTTGCCGGACTTGTGAATTCGATAACCGATCAGCACACAGTCGGCCGTCCGTGCGTGCTTGATCTTGATCATCTCGCGCTTGTTCGGCAGATAGGGTCCGTCGAGCTTCTTGGCCACCACACCGTCGAGGCCTGCGCCCTCGAACCGCTCGAACCAATCCTCGGCAACCGCAGCATCATCGGTGGCGGAGGTGACGAAGCAACTCGGCCCGCCGGTTCCCACCTCGTCGAGCAATCGCGCTCGCCGCGTCGAGAACGGCTCACCCGTCAGATCCTCGTCGCCGACGGCCAACAGATCGAAGCCGATGAACTGCGCGGGTGTCTTCTCCGCCAGCATCGTCACCCGACTCGCCGCAGGGTGAATTCGCTCCGACAGCGACTCCCAGTCCAGACGAGTGGAACCGTTCTTCTCGCGGGGAACCACGATTTCGCCGTCGACGACGATCTTCTCTGGCAACTCGGCCTTGACCGCTTCCAACAACTCCGGGAAGTAGCGGGCCAGGTCCTTGCCCCCTCGAGATCCGAGCACCACCTCGTCGCCGTCGCGGAAAACGATGGCACGAAAGCCGTCCCACTTGGGCTCGTAGGACCACACCGGTGGCCCGTCCTCGGGCTGGGCAGGTACCACTTTCGCGGCCTTGGCGAGCATCGGCGCAACCGGAACGGCGAGAGGAAGATCCACGCAGTTCATCCTGCCTCATGCGGCCGACACGCGAGTCCGATATTTTCTACTCACAGCACGCATGAATCTACGAGGGCAGGACTCATCATGGCGTCACCCCACCGTTCGGTCCGCGCTCTGGTTCTCGCGCTGTCGGCGTGTGCGGCGCTGGTACTCGGCGGTTGCGCCGCGGAAGTGTCCGGTACCGCCGTCGCGATCCCCGGCGCGAGCATTCCGGCCACCTCGACCACCAGCCCTCCCACCACCGCACCGACGCCCGACATCGACGACGGCGGCAGCGTCGAGATCGACGTGGAGGTCGGCGAATGCGTCGAGCTGGGCGGGACCGTCGAGGAGGCGTCCATAACCAACGCGACCTGCGGATCGCCGGAGTCCAATTACGTCGTCTTCGCCAAGACCCCGACCTCGGCCGAGTGCCCGGCGGACGCCGATCAGTACTACTACGAGACCTACTTCGACATCGAGCAGGGTGCTCTGTGCCTCGACATCGACTGGCAGCTCGGCGGATGCATGGACATCGTCGACGAATTCGCTCGACGCGTCGACTGCGCCACGCCAGGCGCCGACACCCGGCGCGTCGTGGCCATCCTGCAAGGCACCTCCTCGGTCGACGACTGCCCCGACCCGGCGCTGTACGGATACGAGAAGGACACCCGCAACTTCGTCGTCTGTGTCGAACGCTTGTGAGCGATGAGGCCATCTCACTGTCCAGCGCTCGGGGGCGCTGGATCGTCGCGGCCACGGTGCTCGGCTCTTCTCTAGCGATGCTCGACGCCACCGTGGTCAATATTGCGCTACCCGCGATCGGTCGCGATCTCGGTTCGGGCGTCACCGGCCTGCAGTGGACGGTGAGCGGCTACACCCTGACGCTGGCGTCGCTGATTCTGCTGGGCGGTTCTCTCGGCGACCGGATGGGGCGCAGACGGGTGGCCGTCTGGGGCACGGTCTGGTTCGCGTCCGCATCGGTGCTGTGTGGACTGGCCCCGAACATCGAGGTGCTGATTGCGGCGCGACTTCTGCAGGGCGTCGGCGCGGCCTTGCTGACGCCGGGTTCTCTCGCGCTGATCTCAGCATCCATCAAAGCCGAGGATCGGGGAGCTGCGATCGGGCTGTGGTCGGGACTGGGCGGCGTCGCGTCGGCCATCGGGCCCTTGCTCGGCGGCTGGTTGGTCGACGCCGTCGGGTGGCGCTCGGTGTTCCTGATCAACATCCCGCTTGCCGTGGTGGTCGTGGTCGTTGCCGCGAAACATGTTCCGGAGAGCCGGGATCCGCACGTGTCCGGTCGGCTCGACGTACCGGGCGCACTGACGGTCGCGGCGGCATTGGGTCTGCTCACCTATGGGCTGATCGAGTCGCACACACCGGCACTCGTGCTCGGCGTGGTGGCGATCGCGGTGTTCGTGCTGATCGAACGCCGCTCGCACGATCCATTGGTGCCGCCGTCACTGTTCGCCTCGCGAGTGTTCCTGGCCGCCAACCTCGTCACGTTCACCGTCTATGCCGCCCTGGGCGGAGTGTTCTTCCTTCTTGTGTTGCAGCTGCAGTTCGCCGTGGGCTACTCGCCCATCGCCGCCGGGGTGGCGACGCTGCCCATCACCGCTCTGATGCTCCTCCTCTCTGCCCGCGCGGGCAGAATCGCCGGGCGCATCGGACCACGAATTCCGATGACGGTCGGGCCGCTGCTGTCCGCCCTGGGCCTACTGCTGATGCTGCGCGTCGGTCCTGGATCCAGTTACGCCACCGACATCCTGCCCGCCGTCCTCGTGTTCGGACTCGGCCTCTCCACGCTCGTCGCCCCGCTGACCGCGGCCGTCCTGGGTGCGGTATCCACCGATCGCGCCGGAATCGCGTCGGGCGTCAACAATGCCGTGGCCCGCACCAGTCAACTGCTCGCCGTCGCCGCGCTACCTGCCCTCGCCGGGATCGCAGGCTCCGATTACTCTGCGCCGGACGTATTCTCGGACGGTTTCCACAGCGCAATGCTGATATGCGCCGGACTGCTGGTACTCGGTGCCGCCATCGCGGCCGTGCTGATCCGCGGCCCCGGCGACGAGGCATCGAACTGCCCACCGCACTGCGATATGGGCTCACCGCCGATCGGACGACGCACGGACCCGAACTGAGTACTCACCGCATCGGGTCATCGGACTACCAGTACCGAGCAGTCGGCGTAGTGGATGAGATTCTGGCTTACCGATCCCAGAATCGTTCCGAGAAGTGCACCCCGGCCCCGGCACCCGACCACGATCATCGATGCCGACGCGGACATCGCACGCAGGCCTCGCGTCGGGCTCGACTGCGCACTCACAGTAGTCAGCGCCACATCTGGGTACTTCTCGCGCACGGTCTCCACCTGCGTATCGAGCCAATGCTGTTCGTGAGCACGAATACTCACCCAGTCGACGTCCTCGAATCCTGTTCCAAGACCTGCCTGAGTGGCAAATCCCCAGTAGTTGACGGCGACCACCGGCGAGCCGAGAGTGTGAGCAATCTCGAACGCCGCCCACAGCGCCCGATTTGACGGCTCACTCCCGTCGACCCCCACCACGATCGGGCGTGCGGAGTCGGCACTGTCGACGGCGTTGCGGATGAGCAGCACCGGGCACCGTGCGTGCGTCACGACTCGGAGCGTGTTGCTGCCGAGAGTCAGGTCTCGCAGTGCGCTCGACTTCCTCGATCCCAGAACCACCAATTCCGCGTCGGCATCCGCCACGTACGAGGCAATGGTCCCATCGGCGGTGACGGTATCGACGCACACCTCGGGTGCTGCGTCGTGAAACGCTGCCTCGGCGCGGGCGAGATGTTTGCGACCGATCGCACGCAGGTCCCTCTCCAGCGCACCGCCGTCGACGAATGCCGCGGACCCGTACCAATCACCCTCGGGGACTGCATGAACCAGGCGCACGGGTGCGCGTACCTTCCCCGCATAGGCCGCCGCCCAGTGCGCCGCGGCATCGGCCTCGCTGGAGCCGTCGATGCCGACGAGGATGGGAAGCACGCGGTCGGTGGAATTGCTCATGATTCGTCCTCGTCTTGTGGTCGACTGTTCTTGCAGTCGAATCGAATCGACCGTAGATCTGCAACCGCGCCCACCTTCGGAGCACGCGGTCCATCATCGAGGTGGCCGAGGTCCCTCATGTCGAGTCTCCCTTGGTCCGACCACGTTCGGTCTCGAACTCCAGCCAGTCGAGGTCCCACTGGCGCATTCGGGCACGCCGACCGAAGTACCGCATCGCCTGGACGGCGACGACGACAACCATCGCGCAGGTCACCCAGAACCCAACGGCTGCACTGATTCCCAGCACAGCGTTCGAGGTGGAAGACGGCGGTTCCGCAACCCGCCCGCCCTCGGAATCGACCCGAACCAAAACTGTTTCCCACTGTTCGGCTTCGTCCGGGACTCGAACCTCGTCTCGGTGCCGCTGCCCCGGTGGCCACTCCCACACGACCGTTGCGTAGTGCTCGGCCGGATCGAAGACGGCAGTCTCTTCCGATCGCAGCGTCGGTTCACTCGTCACCAGAGCATCGATCTGCTGGGTGCCGGCCCTCGTTCGGGCCGACGCGGCATTCAGATCGGCGTAGGTGAGCGATCCGAGCAGTGCGGCGAAGGGAACGAGTGCCAGAATCACCGCCGTCCCACACGCGACAACGAGGGCCGCAGTTCGATCACGGCCTCGCATCAGGGGATTGGTACTCCACGGTGCCAGACGCCACCAGCGAGCAACATCGAATCCGAACACCGCAACCACCCACTTTCCCGAATCCGGTCGGTCATCGGTCCCGGCAGATCATGACCGGACAGTGCGCATGCCGGGTGAGGTTGCTACTGGTAGATCCGAACAGGGCACCGGCGACGACTCCTCGCCCGTGGCTGCCGACCACGACGATGCCGGCGCGCGTGGATTGCTCTATCAGCAGGTGCGCCGGGTTGCCCTGCTGGACAACATGTTCCACCGTGACATCCGGGTACTTCTCGCTCCACCCGGCGAGGCTCTCGGACAGCAACAGCTGCTGTTCGCGCTCGATCTCGGTCTCGTCGGTCGATCCGGGCAGGGACAGAGCAGCCCCCTGGGACAACGAGCTCCAGGCGTGTGCGGCGATCATCGGCACGCCGAACATCGAGGCCAGATCGAACGCTTGCCCGACCGCTGCTTCACTCGTCGCGCTGCCGTCGATGCCGACGAGGACAGGTGCGTCGACGACGTCGGTTCCTTTGCGCCACACGATCACCGGACACCATGCCGCGGTCGATGTCCTCTGCGCCGTGCTCCCGAACAACGCCGACACGATCGGGCCCGAACCCGAATTGCCGACGACGAGCATGCGTGCGGTGCGAGAGAGTTCGACCATCATCGAGCACGCCGACATCTCCTCGACGGAAGTGGTGACCGCACTGTGCGGATGCCGGGCCAGCACCGAGGTAGCAACGTCGGTCACGACGCGTTCTGCAGCGCGACGCTGCTCCTCCCAGATGTCGAGGGGAAGGACCGATGCGGACTCACCAATGTAGAACGCAGGATGCTGCACCGCCACGGCGATGTGCAGCGGGGCCTTCAACCGCTCGGCCAGGTTTGCCGCCCAGAGAGCAGCGCAGATGCTGCTCGGCGAACCATCGACGCCCACAACGATCTTGTGATGATCTGCCAGAACCATGGCCATCTCCTGTCCTCGGATGCTTCTCTGCCATTGGACAACTCGAGAGCGGCCGCGCCACAGAGCATTTGGTCCCCAGTTTCGGGTTCCTGCTACCTCGTCACAGCGGCAGGGTTTTGCGTGTTCCTCGCGCCGTGCTACCTGTGGCCACGGACAGCACCGACGACACCGCTCGCCGCGGGGTCGGTGCGAGAGGCGACCCGACCATCGGCGCACCGATCCGAATCAGCACCTGTGGCACACCACGGCCGGGGGCCAGTGACTCGACCAGGGCTCGACTGCCCGCCTGCTCGGTCATATGCGTGAGCGGGCAGGTCGCCAGCCCGTCGGCGGTTGCGGCCAGCAGGAATGCGGACATGACCCGCCCGCACTGCAACCAGTTCACGCGCTCATCGGAAGCAGTGCCGAGAAGCACCACCGTGGACTCGTCTGTCGCCGCTGTTCCCGTCCTGCCGATTCGATGCGGTTCGGGAAACTCTCGGCCCACCCGCACCCTGGAGGACTCCGTGCGATCGGTGAGGGCCTCGGGCGGAATTCCCCCCGATCGGAACGAGTGCCCGGCCCACCACCTGATCTCGGCCTGATACGACGCGTCGTATTTTCGTACGTTCGCGCTCAACCTCGACGCCGTGGCCAGCGTCTCCTTGGCTTCGGCCGACAGGAACGTCGTTCGGACGTCGTGGACTCCGTCGACCCGCCTCGGGTAGCGCGCCGGTATGCGATTGTTCGGCACCGGCCCGAACGCCCGACGATCCGAGTGCCGGCGGTTGATCGCCGCCAACAAGTCGAACTCGTGCGATCGTGGATGCGCGTCGTGGGTGAGCCGAACACGCGCAAGATGATCCGGCGCACCGGGCGTCGGCATCGATTCGACATCGGCAGTCCACCGAAATGCCGCGGCCGCAGTGCACAGATGGTCCAACGCGGCCCCACAGCTGAGGACCAGCTGCCGCTCGGTCGGGTCTATCGCCCCGAGCAGTCGAGACCGATCGGTGAACAGATCGAGTCCGTGCTCGGAGTAAACCCACCTCCACGGCTGACTGTTGTGCACCGACGGAGCGCGGCCCGCGAGCTCCACCAACATCTCCACCACGGCAGAATCCGGCTGATCGTTCATCGTCTCTCCTCGACCTCCCACCGCGAGGCGGCGGCTGCCCACCACTGTCGACCCACGTCGGCAGTGCACGACAGGGTCATCGGTCACCGCATGAGGGGGACCATCGCCGACGACGTCGGAGCGCGAGTCCGGTCAGAGTTGTTCTCGGCGGGCCTGTTTGATCCGATACAGCTCCGCATCGGCGCGCGCGAGAATATCCGAGACCTGCTCACCTGGATCCGTCGACCATGCTGTTCCCACGCTGACGAACGGCAGGGCCTCGGTGGTGGCGCGAGCGAACTCGTCCATGAGCTCGGGTGGATGCCCGGCCAACAGCGCCGCGAATTCGTCCCCACCCAGACGGGCAATGACCGCACCCCGCGGCGACGACCGCGTCCACGATTGCGCCAGCTCGACCAACAAGTCGTCGCCCGCACGATGGCCCTGCGTGTCATTGACCCGTTTGAAGTTATCGACGTCGACGATCACCACCGCCACCGGATCACCGATCGGCAGACCGGCCCGGGCTTTCGCGGTCTCCATCTCCCAACCCGCCCTGTTGAAGACTCCGGTCAACGGGTCGGTACACGATGCCGCGATCAACGCCTTGGTCACCACACCGAACGCGCCACCCGCGGCCACGATCGCCACCCCGAAGATCGGATAGGTGATCGGATAGGTCGGAGCCGGTGCCCACCACAGGGCGAGCAGCACGAGAACCACCAGCACCCCCACCACCGCGTGAGCGAGCCGATCACGCAGGAACGCGCGGACGTACATCGCGAGAAACATCGCCGCGATCAAGCACAGAGACTGCGCCGACGCGAGGGTGTGAAACGCCATCACGGCCGGCGTGGCCAGCACCGCAGCAATCAGCGCCACCCGGTGTCCGACAGCGGTACGCGGACGAAGCCACAACACCGCAACACCGCCGATCCCCAGGCCGACGGCCAACACTCCGCCCGTGACCACCGCAGTGGATCGCCCACCGTGCGGTAGGAGCGTCACCGTCACCCCGGCTGCGTAGAGCGCCGTGGTCACCACGAGGTAGTACCTGAGCAGGCGGGTCTGCAGGCCCGCGATGCCGTGCACTGCTCCCGGGTGGGCAGCATGGTCGACCAGTCGCATGCGGACAACCCTGCCAGTCCCGGTACGGCGTGTCGCGGGCAGACAAGGTGTCGTTCGCTCGCCCGGGCGAACTCGCCGAACCCACAGGTTTAGGGTTGACGGTGAATGCGACCTCAGGAGCGGAACCTCCAGGACGCGACCGAGGATCCATATTCGCCGACCGCTCAGGAGTGTCATGACGACCCCGCAGAATCCGCAAGAAGGCATCGACGTCAAGCCGCGTAGCCGCGACGTCACCGATGGACTGGAGAAGACCGCCGCCCGCGGCATGCTCCGCGCCGTCGGAATGGGCGACGAGGACTGGGGCAAGTCCCAGATCGGTGTCGCGTCCTCGTGGAACGAGATCACCCCGTGCAACCTCTCGCTCGAACGACTCGCGAAGGCCGTCAAGCAGGGCGTCCACGCCGCCGGCGGCTACCCGCTGGAATTCGGCACCATCTCGGTCTCCGACGGCATCTCGATGGGCCACGAGGGCATGCACTTCTCGTTGGTCTCCCGTGAGGTGATCGCCGACAGCGTCGAAACCGTCATCAGCGCAGAACGTCTCGACGGTTCCGTCCTGCTCGCCGGTTGCGACAAGTCGCTACCCGGAATGCTCATGGCCGCAGCACGTCTGGATCTGGCGAGCGTGTTCCTCTACGCCGGCTCCACCCTGCCCGGGTTCGCGACCCTGTCCGACGGCAGCGAGCACCAGGTGACGATCATCGACGCCTTCGAGGCTGTCGGTGCCTGTTCGCGTGGACTGATGTCGCGTGCAGACGTCGACACCATCGAACGCGCCATCTGCCCGGGCGAAGGCGCTTGCGGCGGCATGTACACCGCCAACACGATGGCCAGCGCCGCCGAAGCTATGGGAATGTCGTTGCCCGGCAGCGCTTCTCCTCCCGCCCCCGATCGCCGACGTGACGGATTCGCCCACGCCAGCGGCGAGGCCGTCGTCGAATTGCTGCGACGCGGCATCCGCACCAGCGACATCCTCACCAAGGAAGCCTTCGAGAACGCCATCGCCGTCGTCATGGCATTCGGCGGCTCCACCAACGCCGTACTGCACCTGTTGGCCATCGCCCACGAGGCGCAGGTCGAGCTGACTCTCGCGGACTTCACCCGCGTCGGAGCGAAGGTTCCGCACCTCGCCGACGTCAAGCCCTTCGGCAAGCACGTCATGACCGACGTCGACGCCATCGGCGGTGTCCCCGTGGTGATGAAGGCGCTGCTCGACGCGGGCCTCATGCACGGCGACTGCATGACGGTCACCGGAAAGACCGTGGCGCAGAACCTCGCACACATCGCGCCCCCGGATCCCGACGGCAAGGTACTGCGCGCACTCGACAAGCCGATCCACCCGACCGGCGGCATCACCATCCTCGAGGGCTCACTCGCCCCCGGCGGGGCAGTGGTGAAGTCCGCAGGCTTCGACTCGGACGTCTTCGTCGGCACTGCACGCGTGTTCGAGCGTGAACGCGCGGCCATGGACGCACTCGAAGACGGCACCATCGCAGCGGGCGACGTCGTGGTCATCCGCTACGAGGGACCCAAGGGCGGACCGGGGATGCGGGAGATGCTCGCCATCACCGGAGCTATCAAGGGCGCGGGACTCGGCAAGGACGTCCTGCTACTCACCGACGGCCGATTCTCCGGCGGCACCACCGGCCTGTGCGTCGGACACGTTGCCCCCGAGGCCGTCGACGGCGGTCCGATCGCTTTCGTGCGCGACGGCGACCAGATCCGACTCGACGTCGGCAAGGGCACCCTCGATCTCCTCGTCGATGCGGCCGAGCTCGAATCCCGAGCACAGGGCTGGGCTCCACTGCCGCCGCGCTACACCCGAGGAGTGCTGGCCAAGTACTCCAAGCTGGTCGGTTCCGCATCGAACGGTGCGGTGCTGATCTAGCAACAGTCTCTTCGCCGGCCCGCCCCACTACCGTTCGCGTCAATGAACCACTGCATACGTCTGAGCAGTGCAAGGGTCCATTCACGCCGCGATCAGCCGCGCGTCAATGAACCACTGCATACGTCTGAGCAGTGCAAGGGTCCATTCACGCGGGGCTGGCGGACGGGGGGCGGGCGGGCGGGGGTGGGCAGCGGGACAGCAGCGGCAGAACCAAAGCGGGAGAGCTACAGCGGCATTGCCCACATGGAGCTCGAACGTTCCTTGAATTCGGTGCAGTTCGCGTGTTGCTTGCTGGCTCGCTGGTAGAAGGTCTGCAGCGGAGCGACGGGCCGCTTCGGCGTGTGCACCGGAGCCACCGGGAGGTCGCTGAGTTCGAGTGCAGCGTCGAGAGCTTCCTCGGCCTCGACGCGTCGGGTGCGCGCCAGGTTCGACAATGCGAGCTGGTGGATGGTCACCCGCTCACCGGACCGGGCGTCCAGGGAGGCTTGTCGGGCGACCGATGCGTCCAGTTCGTACACCTTCGAGGCCAGCTGGTAGATGCTCGGGCGTTCGAGTTCGGCGTCCACCAGAGCCGGCTCGGCCACGGTGCGCGCCGGGACCGTCTTCGGAGTGGATTTCTCGTCGCTTCGTGACGTGTGCCGCGCGCCCGTCTTGTCGTTTCTGGCGGCCGACGGCCGTTCCAGTAGCTGTTCGAGTGCGGCAACCTCTCGATCGGCTGCGGCGTCCTTGGTGGACGGAGCGACGAAGGGCACGATCGGCTCGAACGGGATCTTCTCCGACGACGCCGTCTGTGCAGCGTTCTTCGAGGGGATCAGCACAGCGACGATCACGGTGCCGACGCCGAACACCACGGTGGCAACAAGGCTGGTGTGTACCACTGCCTCGCCGAACGCGGCAACGGCATTAGCTTCGAGATTGTCGGCGAACCCGCTGAGGAAGCCGTTCTGAGAACGAATGATGTCGGACACGATCACTGCACCAGCAAGCGAATCTTGCGATGCAGCAAGGCCTTCCGCTGCCTGACCGGTGTACTGACCGTTCGGCTGCTTGCCGGGGAAGGCCTCCAGAAACCCGTCGATTCCCTGGCGGTAGGACGCGGCGAGCACCGACCCGAGCACAGCGATGCCCAGGGATCCGCCTAGTTCGAGAGCTGTGTCGTTGAGTCCGCCTCCCACGCCGAGTTTGCTGTCCGGAAACTCCCCCATGATCGCGTCGGTGCAGGGCGAGACCGACAGCCCGATCGCCAGACCCAGCAGCGTCAACACGGGCAGGAAATCGGTATACGTTGCCGCCGAGTCGATTCCGAGCAACGAGACCACCGACAACGTACCCACGACCATGCCTGCGGTCACGGTGACGCGGGGCCCGAGCTTGGGCGTGAGCCACATCGTGATTCCGGATCCGACGAATACTGCACCGGCCAGCGGCAGCAGATGCACTCCCGTGGACACCGGGCCGTACCCCAGAGCGAACTGGAGGTACTGGGCGACGAAATAGATGGCTCCGAACGTGACGAGGAAGAACACCAGCACGGCAAGGGTTGCTCCGGCAAGGATGCGGGAGGAGAACATTCGGACGTCGAGCAACGGATTGGGATGGCGCAGTTCCCATCCCACGAAACCGATGGTCGACAGCAGGCCGACGAGTCCGAAGTACAACGGGCCGACGGTCCAACCGAAGTGCATGCCCTCGATGATCGCGTACACGACGGTCGATACGGCCAGGACGGACAGCAGCCCACCGATCCAATCGATCGCACCGGGGTCGACGGCCCGCGACGGTGGAACCAGGATGACGGCTCCGACGATGGCGGCCAACGCGATAGGAACGTTGATCAGGAACGTCGAATGCCAGGTGAAGCTCTCGAGCAGCCACCCCGCCAGCAACGGACCCGCTGCGATGGCGAGTCCCGATGTCGCTGCCCACACGGTGACTGCGGTGGCACGCTCCCGCTTCGGGAACGTCGATACCAACAGGGACAGAGTTGCAGGCATGACGATCGCCGCGGCGACGCCCATGACGATGCGAGCCAGGATGACGCCGAGCGTGGCGTCGGTCAGTGCGCCGGCGATCGAACCCGCGACGAAGATGATCAGGCCGAGAATCAGCGCGCCGCGGCGGCTGTAGCGATCTCCGATCACGCCGCACAGCAGCATCAGCGACGCGTAGGGCACGGTGTACCCATCGATCACCCACTGCAGATCGCTGCTCGTCAGACCCAGGTCGAGAGTCATCGACGGTGCCGCGACCAGCAGCGATGTGTTGGCCATGACCACGATCAGCAAGCTCAGGCACAGCACCACCAGTGCCGACCAGCGTCGTGGGTACGGCTTGTGCATATCTTGGACAGGCGTCATCGCAAGCAGTGTCATCGTGTGTTCCCCCCGTTGGCAAAGTGCGAGACACACCTTGCACAGTGCTGTGCAGCTTAAGAAGAGTCGACTAGGATCGGCAATCTTTTGTGGCGGCAACCACACTCTGCGCACACGATCGTGCTAGATGTTGACTGTGCGTAAGACGACGGAGTCGAGCTCGTCTGCACGGGTCGCCGCAGCGCCGTCCGTGCAGCGCAGCGACGCCCGGTCGAACCGCGCGCGGATTCTGCATGTGGCACAGGGGGTACTGGCAGACAATCCCGATGCAACCATCAACGACGTCGCCGCCGCTGCTGGGGTGGTCAGGCGTACCGTCTACGCCCACTTCGCCTCGCGCGAAGCTCTGATCGACGGTATCGCCCGGGAAGCGGCCGAAGGAATCTCGGCCGCGCTCACTCGAATTCCTGCTGCAGACGAATCGGCGGTGACGGTGTTCGTTCGGCAGACGCTGGCGCTGGCACGGGTGGGAGATCAGTACCGGCTACTGCTGGCGGTCGCTCGATCCGATTTGGGGCACAACAGCATTCATGATCTCCTGACGCCGATGCGCGAGTCGGCCGCCGCGGTCATCCGGCGGGGACAGCGCGAAGGTGTGTTCTCCTCGTATCTCGCAGCCGAGGTACTGATACTCAACATCGAGGCCATTGCGCTGTCGATCCTCGACGCCACGAACGCCGGATTGATCGGCGACCCTGCGGGAGCTGCCACGACGTCGAGCCTGGTGTTGCTGGGCATCGAGCCCGGCGACGCGGAACGCATCGTTGCCGACGTTCGATCGTCCGACGTGCCCGCTCGCTCCCACTGAACGCAGCACGGACCCCGCACACGGCGAAGGCCCCGCTCGCGCGATGTCGTGCGCCAGCGGGGCCTTCGGCCGAAATCGGTGGATCTAGGGAGCCGGGACGAATCCTGCACCGAGCCCGTTGCCCAGATCGACGTTGCGAAGGATCGCGTCGAAGTTGGTGCCGACCTCGGGTCCGAAGCACGCTACGCCGAGGTAGGCGTTGACCATGCCGACGAGGGTGTTGCCGACGACGACGGGGCTGCCCGAGTCACCTTCGACGACACACAGCTGCGCCCAGGTCTCCTGCGACTGAAGGATGTCGCCGTAGGCGAGTCCGCAGGTGTTGCCGGTGGTACGGCCTTCCTTGCAGACGATGTTCGGGAATGCGGTCGGCGGACCGACCTGCGAGATGGTCACGTTGCCCACGCGGTTGATCGGAGCGACCTTGGCACGGTCGAATTGGATCAAGGCGTAGTCATACTCCGGGTTGGAGAACGCGATGCGGCCGACCTCGCCGAGTGAGGTGTCGTACTCGGGGACGATGGACGCGCCCGCTTGGCCACAGTGGCCGGCGGTGAAGCCGACGAGATTTCCGTCGCGATCGTTTCCGATCGTCGTCAGCGTGCACTCGGCCTGGCCTCCGACGATGATTCCCGAGCCGCCGCCGAGAGCTGCTGGAGTGACCGCGGATGCGGTTCCCACGCCGACGCTGGCTACGATTGCAGCCGCCCCCACGACGACGAGCATGATTTTCTTGAACATGTACTCCCTCTCAGCGGTGTCGGCAGAACCCTAGCAACAACAGGTGTACGAACACGAGTGAGTCGCTCATACGTCCTGCTCGAGGGCTGCGAGCGTCGTGCGCGCCTCCTCGAGTTTACGGCTCAGTTCTGCAACGCGGCGTGCGGCTTCCTCGCGCGCGTGAGATATGACGGCCTCGACTGCGTCACGTGCGATGGGATCACCCAACTCGCGGACTGCACGGCTCACCGACTCCGGACTCACCGGCTGCGCCTTGGTGGGCCTCTTCGCACCCTGGGTGACCGTGACCGACCAGTCGTTGTCCGCGCCGGCATGAATGGTGACACTGACCCCGCCCGGAGCCTTCTTGGGTCGACGCGAAACCTGGTTCTGCGGCTGCACGGCCCTGGGCTTGTCCGCCACGGCTGCGGGCTTTTCGACCACTGCCCTGGGTAGTTCCGCGACAGCCCTGGTCGGTGCCGGCACTGCTCGGGACCGATCCGAGTCGGAGGTCACCGGCGGTGTCGCCTTCTTCGCCGGCACACGCTTGGCCGCAGGCGGGGTTGCAGCAGTGCGGGTGATGCGCAATTCCTCTGCCTCATAGGGCAATTCATCGTTGACACCCTTGGGGCTGATCGTCACCGTGTTGCCGTCGATCGAGACGACCTTTGCCGACGTGCCGTCGGGCAGTCCGAGGCTGGGGTTCGGCTCACGAAGATAGACAGTGGCCCGACGCCCCTCGGCCAGCTCCGCAGCCAGGGTGGTCAGATTCTCGGGGGTCAACGAATCGTTCACGGCGCGCCCACGGGGTGGCATCGACTACCGGCCTCTCTCGAAAGTGTTTGCGAATACTGTCGCACAGTTGCGCCACGGTGTCACCGACCGAGCATGCTGCACATGCCGCCGTGGAAGCTCCGGGCATGGATACCGAATCGATGCGCGCTTCGATCGAAGTAACTGTAACCAGAAGTAACTGTTACTTGGATTCACACTAAGATTGCTTGGCCGAGATGGGCCGACGTCTCCGACTTTATACGACGACACTCCTGAGCGCCCGCCCGCCCAAGTCCACTCGACGTGACATCGACTCCCCGAAAGGCCACTCGACGTCACATTCACTACCGACCGGTAGTCGTGCGCGGCACCCTCGACATTCGGTCGCGCTGCGACCTCGCCGAACCACCCTCGCGCCCGGTACCTCCCGCGTAGCCTGGCGACGTGCCTTATCGAATGGGTACGGAACAGGAGCCTCGATGTACCACCTCGACGCGGACGAACAGTCGCTCAGCGACGGTCCGCACGTGTATTTGCTCGACGCCAAATCCACCCTCGAGGTTCAGGCTCTGAATCAGTGGATCGATGCGACCACTCCGGACGGGGAGCCTCGGCCGCCGTCGGTGGTGCTCTCCGGCGAAGCGAGAACCTCACTGGCGGAAAGTGTTCGCGGCTACGCAGACGATCCGCTTCTGATTCCGCTGCGCGTGACGTTGTCCGATCGCAAGAACGGCATCCTGCACAGAATCTTCGCTCCGCGCGGACGATCGAAGCCCACCCAGGTGTGGCAGCGGTGGGTGGCGAACGACGATCCCGATCGTTCGGCGGTGTTGGTGGGCGAGCCCGCGACCCTCAGTGATCTACAGGATCGGTTCGAGCGCGGCGGCGGAACCTCTCTGTCGTCGTTCATCCTCCGTCAGGCCAGTCTGGCGTTGGACAAGGCCGAGCGTGGCGTGATCGGCTCCGAGTACAAGATTCCGCGATTCGTCGTCGAGGACATGACGGAGCAGAAGAAGTTCCGTGACGGCATCACCGCGCTCGCGGACGAAGTCGGTCAGGATCGCGATGCAGTCGACAAGCGGGTCAACGACATTCTCGGGGAGATGGTCGCAACCGAGACCCGTCGGGCGGTGGAGATGTGGGGCACCCTCGGTGCCTACTTCTCGCGTGCGTACAAGGTCGACGTCGATCGTGATCAGCTGCAGAAGGTCCGCGAACTCAACAAGAACTATCCGTTGGTGTTTCTGCCGAACCACCGCTCCTACCTCGATCCACTCGTCCTTCGACCTGCACTGTTGGCCGAGGGTCTGCCGCTCAATCACGTGATGGGCGGCATCAATGTCGGATTTTGGCCACTGGGCCCGATCGCGAAACGCAGTGGCGTCGTACTGATTCAGCGCAAGTTCTCGGACGCAATCTACAAGTGGACACTGCGTCAGTACATGAGTTTCCTGCTCAGCAAGCGATTCAACCTCGAGTGGTACATCGAGGGTGGGCGCAGCCGAACCGGAAAGCTCCGCCCGCCGAGGTTCGGCCTGCTCACCTATCTGGTCGACGCCCTCGAGTCGAGCGACGCCGAGGACGTCTATCTGATTCCGACCTCCATCACCTACGACCGGCTGCACGAGGTCGGCGCGATGGCGGAGGAATCACACGGCGCGAAGAAGCAGGCCGAAGGAATCAGGATGGCCATCGGGTACATCCGGGCACAGGGCACGTTGCGAGGCAACGTGTATCTGAACTTCGGCGAACCGATGTCGGTGGCCTCGATCGTCGCCGAGAACACCGACAAGCGAGTCGCGGTCCAGAAGATCGCACTCGGCGTTTCCCATGCCATCAACGATGCCACTCCGGTGACTCCCGCAGCGCTGGTCACCATGGCTCTGCTGGGTATCGAGGATCGCGCCCTCAACGTCAACGAGATGTGGGCCATCATCGCCCCACTCGCCCGCTACATCAAACGCCGGAACCTGCCCACCGCCGGTGGCGTCGACATCGCCGACGTCGACGTAGTGCGGTCCGCCGTCATCGCGCAGGTCAACGCCAACGTGGTCAAGCGGTTCGACGACGGCCCCGAGCCACTGTTCTACCTGGCCCAGGACAAGCACCTCGTCGCAGCGTTCTTCCGCAACAACGCAATTCACTTCTTCGTCATGCGTGCCATCGGCGAACTGGTGGTGCTGCCCACCAGCGGGGATTCGGCACCGCTCACTCAGGATTCCCTGTGGCAGTCGGCGCTCGAATTGCGCGATCTACTCAAGTTCGAGTTCTTCTTCGGTGACAAGAAGGACTTCGGGCAGCGACTCGAATCCGAGGTCGATCTGATCGATCCCGACTGGCGAACCAAGATCAGCGATCCCGATTACGCCGCGCACCAACTGCAGTCACAGGATCTGCACCTGGCGCACCGCGTGCTGCAGCCGATCTTCGAGGCGTATCAGGTGGTGGCCGATCAGCTGATGCTGCTGCCCCAGAGCGGCGAGTTCGACAAGCCGAAGTTCATCGCCGAATGTCTCGGTGCCGCTCAGGCCAGACGACTTCGTCAGCAACTCGATCACAGCGAGGCGATCTCCGGCGAATTGTTCGATACCGCACTGCAATTGGCCGAGAACCGCGATCTGGTCGATTCAGGCTCCGACGGTATCGCGCGCCGACGCAGAGACTTCGCACTCGAAATCGACGAATGGGCCCGCAAGGTCCGCACAATTCGCGATATGGCCCACCGTATGCTGCGCGAGGTGGAACCGATCTCGGCCCCCGAGGAGAACAATTCATGACCGAGTTCGATGATCGACTGATCGCGATCGCCGCCGCCCCGCCGGGCCGAGACACCGTGGCATTCTTCGATCTCGACGGCACTCTGATCAACGGATTCTCCGCCCGCGCAGTATTTCTCGAGCGCCTCAAGACCCTCGACGTGACGGTGAAGGAGCTGTGGAAGATCTCCAGCGCCGTCGTCGAGATGCGGATGCGCAACTCCCCCGTCGACAACCTGATGGGCAAGGCCGTCCGCGGTTTGGAAGGCCGTCGGGAAGAGGATCTGATGGAACAGGCAGACACGCTGTTCCGCAACGAGATTGCCCCGATGATCTACCCGCAGGCCCGTGCCCTCGTCGAGGCTCACCGGCATGCCGGACACCGATTGGTGATGGCCACATCGGCCACGCCGTACCAGGCACTACCGGTGCAGCAGGACATGATGTTCGAGGAACTGCTGTGCACCACCCCCGTCGTCACCGACGGCATCCTCACCGGCGAACTGGTCGGCGATTCACTGTGGGGTCCGCGCAAGGCCCAAGCAGCCATCGACTACGTCGAGCGTGAGGGCATCGCCTTGGCGGGCTGCTTCGCCTACTCCAACGGCGGTGAGGACGTGCCACTGCTCGAGGCCGTCGGGCGACCCGTCGCTGTCAATCCGGATGCTGATCTCGCGCGCTACGCGGCCAAGAAGAACTGGCCGTCGTTGACGTTGGAGCAGCCCAAGCGCGGCACCGACCTCACCTCGGCTGTCCGCAGCACTGCCGCTCTCGGGTCGGTGTTGGCCAGTGCGTCGATCGGGCTCGGTCTGGGTCTGCTCACGCGGAGTCGCCGTACCGGTGCCAACATCACCAGCACGATCGCTCCGGACATCGCGTTGACTCTGGCCGGTGTCAAGCTCGACGTCACCGGAACCGAGAATGCGTGGTCCGCCCGACCCGCGGTGTTCATGTTCAATCACCAGAGCACTGCCGACTCCATCATCGTCACCTCCATCCTCCGACGAGACATCACCGCGGTGGCCAAGCGCGAACTAGAGCGCGACCCACGATTCGCGCTGCTGGGCAGGATCTTCGACGTCGCCTACGTGGATCGTGGTGATCCCTCACAAGCACGAGAGGCCATGCTCCCCGCAATCGAGAAGCTGCACAGCGGTATCTCCGTCGCCATTGCGCCCGAGGGGACGCGGATGCCTACGTCACGTCTCGGCCGATTCAAGAAGGGCGGCTTCCACCTGGCCATGCAGGCAGGTGTGCCCATCGTTCCCATCGTCATCCACAATGCGGGTGACGTGATGTGGAAAAAGGATTTCACCGTCCACTCGGGTACGGTCAGGGTCACTGTCGGCGAGCCCATTCCCACTACGGATTGGGACCCGGCCAAGATCGACGAGTACGTGGACGATGTCCGTTCCTATTTCGACAGAACGTTGGGATATGCCTGAGAACCAGATCAACTCGGTAGTGCAGACCGAGATCGAGCGGAATCTGCTGGGCGGCGAGCCCAAGTACAACCGGGCCGACATCGTCGAGAAGTCCGGCATTCCACTCGAACGGGTCATCGCACTGTGGATCGGCATGGGCTTTCCCGTCCACACCGACACCGAGGCTCTGGTCTACACCGACGCCGATCTCGAAGCCCTGAAGCTGATCACCGCACTTACCGCGCAGAAGGTGATCAAACCCGAGATGGAGGTCGCGATCGCGCGCACTCTCGGGCAGTCGATGTCGAGGCTCGCGGAATGGCAAGTGGGCGTTGTGAACTCTCACATACTCGAGCGCATCATCGAGAGCGAAGAAGACAAGAACGACGTCGACGCGATCAGGCGTAATGCCCGAGCCATCGCCGCCGAGACCGTTCCTACCCTCGAAGCACTCCAGGGATACACGTGGCGACGCCATCTGGCGGCAGCTGCCGGTCGATCCATTGCCGCGCCCGACGACGTTACCGACAGTCCCACGATGGCCGTCGGGTTCGCCGACATGGTGGGTTACACAAGCTTGACGCGTCGGTTGGACGTCGGCGAATTGACGACACTCCTCGAGGAGTTCGAGTCGCTGGTCACCAATATCATTGCGCGGGGTCGTGGCTCGGTGATCAAGAACGTCGGCGACGAGGTGATGTTCAGTGCGCAAACCCCCGAGGACGCTGCCCACATTGCCCTCGACTTGCAGGACGCGTTCGACGAGCAGGAAGACATGCCCGATCTGCGGGTCGGGCTGGCGTGGGGACCGGTACTGGCCCGGTACGGCGATCTGTACGGATCGGTGGTCAACATGGCCGCACGTCTGACCAGTTCTGCCTATCCGGGAACGACTCTCGTCGACACGGTGATGACGGAGGAACTGCGTCACGATTCCGAGTTCTATCTCAAATCGGTTCGCTCACTTCGGGTCAAGGGTTTCCACAAGCTCAAGCCTCATCGACTTGAACGCAACAAGCGGGGCGGACGCAAGAGCGAGGAGTAGAACTCGATGTGTCGACGCGCAGCCTCGTCCCAGGTGAGGCTGCGCGCGAGCGCGAGACCGGGAACAGGATCCGGCGGTACCCGAAGTGCGTCGCCCAATCCCGCGGCCATCTCATCGACCGTAGCGGCATAGGTCACGCTGTCCCTGAACACTTCTCGAAGCACCGGCAGATCGCGCGCCACCACCGGCGTCGACGCAGCAAGCGCTTCCATGGCGGCCAGGCCGAAGCCCTCCTTGGTGGAGAAGAACGGCAACACCGCGGCTTGCGCCACGAGATGCGGCAGCTCGTTGTCGTCGACGGTTCCGAGAATCAACGGCTCGATACCGAGTTCGACTGCACGACGGTCGAACTCGGCTCGATAGTCACGATAGTCGAACAGCGTCTCGCCCCCGGCGAACACCAATCGCAGATCGCGGTCGGGCAGCCTGGAGACCGCGTCGAGCAGATCGAGGCTCCCCTTGCGTGGCTCGATTCCTCCGACCGCGAGTACGTAACGACCGAGTTTTTCACGCCAGTGGGTTCGGCCCGACTCGGCTGCTGTCGAGAACCTTTCGGAGTCCACCCCATTGGGGATGACGGCCGGGTCGAATCCCCACCCGCGTCGGACGTCGTCCGCAACGGCAGCGGACACACAGATGCGGGCGTACGGCGTGGTGATCGCACGTTCGTGACATGCCGCCAGCTCGGGTGTGGTGAACTCATCGAGGTGGTGGATCGTCCTGATGCACCGGCCGACGGCATTGGCCGAGATGCAGTCCTGTGCATGGACGATGTCGTACTCCTCGGCGGTAAATGCCTGCTGCAGAACGCGTATCGATCGCAGAATCCGCTCCCCGACGCTTTCGGTCTCTTTGTGAGTAAACGGGACCATCCGTACCGTGACGGCCGGGTCGACGCTACGGAAGAACCCACTGTCGCCGCCGCGGCCGAGCGACCACACCGAGACGTTCTGCCCGGCGCGCGCCAGCGCCTCGGCCAGTGCCAACGTGTGCACCACTCCGCCCCGCGGCTTCGATGAGTAGGTCAACAGGGCGATCTTCACTGATACGGCTTCTCCTGCAACAAGTTCGGATAGGCGTCGACGCGTCGCTCGGCCAGGTGATGCAACCCTCTCCGAGCCCGGTCGACCTCGGCGTCGACGTCGATCTCGTGCACAGCCAGACCGCCCTTGGCCCACGTCTTCGCCAGGACGTCTCCACCGGGCCCGACGATCTTCGCCTGACCGAGGAAGCGCAGGGATCCCATCACCCCGGTCTGATTGGACGAGACGAGCACCACCTGGTTCTCGGCGGCGCGCGCAGCGTCGTACAGATCGAACAGTCGGGACTGCCGATCGTTCGGTAGCGAGGAGGCCCGATCGGTGACGCTGGCCGGCCACGCCGACAGTGCCGCAATGATTCTCGCGCCGTCCAATGCAAGCGTGCGGGCCGACTCCGGAAACGTCTTGTCGTAATCGATCAGCATGCCCATCCGCCCGACAGGTGTATCGAAAGCATCGAAACGATCTCCGGCCGCGTAGGCCAGCGATTCTCCGAGCGGCTGATGCACCTTCCGGTAACTGCCGAGAATGCCGTCACCTGTCAGGCACGCAGCAGCGTTGTATCGCAGCCCCTTCGACAGCTCGGTGTACCCGACACACACCGTCATCTCACCCGCCGCCGCGATGATCGCGGCCAGCTCCGGACCGTCCGGATCGAGGGTGGGCGGCAGTTCCGCCGGATCGGGATTGCTCAGACTGTTGATATAGCCCCCGAGGGATGCGTCGGGCAGCACCAGGAGATCGATACCCTCTCGGGCCGCACTGGAGATGATCGTCGTGATCTTCAGTACGGCCCGATCGACGTCTCGTCCGAAATGTGCTGCCAAAGCGCCGATCTTGATGAGGACCACGTCGAACTCAGACCATCTGGCTCTGCGGCTGCGGTGAGTTCCGAGACTGCGCAGCACTGATCTCCAGCCCGATCTGATCGGCCAGGAACGCGGCATCTCTGGCCACAGAGGCGAATCGTCCCGAACCCCAGGTGTGCTGCCACGGCAGGCCCAGGAAATACAGGCCGGGAACGGCTGTGACGCCGCGGTTGTGCGTCGGGTGGCCCTCGCCGTCGAACGCCCCCACCTTCAGCCACCGGTAGTCGGTTCGGAAGCCGACCGACCAGACGACGGCGGTGATATCGGTGTCGGCGAGATCGAGTTCGGTGGTCTCGGACTCCGGACGCCACACCGGAACGTAGCGGTCCTCGGTGGGCGCGCTGATGCCCTCGCGTTCGATATAGGCGTCGATGTTGTCCTTGATGCTCTCGGCCACACGGTCCGCGGCGTCGAGGGAGGCTTCGAGGGTCGGGGCGAACCGCAGAACACCGTCCTCCACACCCACCATGCGTCCGTACAGCTGCATGCCCTCGGTGGCGAATGCGCGCAGGTCGATGTCGCGACCACCATCACGGCCGGTGACGTAGTGGTTCGTGTTCTCGCGTTTGCCGACGCCACCGGGTTGATCTTCGATGGAGACATCGTAGACGCCCATGTCGTGCAACCAGGCGACACAGTCACGGCCGCGATAGAAGCGTGCAACACGAGGTGCGGTACCCGCGACGAGATGCACGCGTCGACCGTCCAGGTGCAGGTCCTCGGCGATCTGCGCACCGGATTGACCGGTACCGACCACGAGCACGTCGCCGTCCGGGAACTGATGCGAGCCGCAGTATTCGGACGAGTGGATCTGGACGATGTCACGGGGAAGCCTCTCGGCGAACCGCGGGATGGTCGGAATGTGGTAGCCGCCGACGGCAACGACGATCTGATCGGCATGCATGGGGCCGACGGAGGTCTGCAGGTCGAAGCCGTCATCTGCGCTCTGAAGGGCGTTCATGACGGAAACATGTTCGCGGACCGGTGCATCGAAGCTGTCGGCATAGCGTCGAACGAAGGCGTACACCTCGTCGCGCTGCATGAACCCGTCGGGATCGTCACCGTCGTAGGAGTACCCGGGAAGCGCGCACTGCCAGTTGGGGGTCACGAGGGTGAAGTTGTCCCAGCGCGAGTCCTTCCATTCGTGGGCGATGGTGTCGCGTTCGAGGACGAGGTGGTCGATGCCGCGCTGCGTCAGATGCCAGCTGATGGACAGGCCGGCCTGCCCGCCGCCGATGACGATCACGCTGTGGTGCTCAGTAACACTGTTCGCAGTCATAGCAATTCGGCTCCCGACATACTCAGTACGCGAACGGCACCGGCCTGATACGACGCGCTGACACCGTGTATTTCTTCCATTTGCTGCGCGGCCGATGTGCATCGCATACCGAACTTGGCGAGAACTCGATCGCTCGCCACGGTCAATGCGTCGGACGTCCGCTGCACGAACTCGGCCACCGGATATTCCTGGCCGGGGCTCAGATAGTCGTGCATCACCAAAGACGGTGTATAGCAGGACTGTTCGCGACCGTCAGGCCATCGCACCACGAACGACATCTCAGGCATGAACGGTCTCCTTGGTGATGGTCCGATAGACCGATGGACGCCGATCGCGCAGGTTGTACATGCCGCCGCCACGTGCCGCACCGATGAGCGCCTCGACGTCGACGGTGGCTGTGGCCAAGCCCGGTTCGACGCCTGTTCCCGCGAGGATCTCACCGCCGGGCCCGACGATCTTGGCACTGCAGACGAACCTCAGTGAACCGAAGGTGCCGGCCTGATTGGCCGCCACCCAGATGATCTGATTCTCCAGTGCGCGAGCGCGATCGTAGATGTCGAAGCGTTGCTTCCACCGATCTTCTTCCATGTTCTCCACCGTCGCAGTACGGGCCGTCGGCCACGCGGAGATGGACGCGACGATCTCGGCTCCGTCGAGCGCGAGTTCCCTTGCAGCCTCGGGGAATCCCTTGTCGTAGCAGATCTGCATCCCCATCCGGCCGACCGGAGTATCGAAGGCGGAGTAGCTCTCTCCCGCGTCGTAGCAGAGGTTCTCGCCGAGTGGCTGATGCACCTTGCGGTACGAGCCCAGGATGCCGCTGCCGTCGACCGTCACTGCGGCGTTGTAGCGGGTATCGCCGTCCTTCTCGCAGAATCCGAACGTGACGACGGTATCGCCTGCCATGTCGATGACTCGCCTGACCTCGGGGCCGTCGAGTTCCAGGGCCGGCGGAAGTGCCTTCAACCGACGCTGTCGCGAATCCTCGGTCTCGTCCCCGCCACCGAGACTGGGCAGGTACCCGCCCAGGCATGCTTCCGGTAGCACCAACAGTTGGCTACCGCGATTACGCGATTCTTCGAGTAGAGCGGCAATAGTGGCGTAGCCCTGTTCCATGTCGCGGCCGAACTCGGCTGCGGCCACGGAAATCGTGATGTCGTTCATGCTTCTCCCAATCCGGTCACCGTCGAGGTGACCGCGCGAGTGGTGATTCCATCGGGCCATCGCAACGCGACGCCCGGAATATCGGTGAGCTCTCCGCATTCTGCGGACAACGCAGGTCCGGACGGTGCAGTCGGTGCACCGGGACGGTCCGCGGTGATCATCGCGAACCCGGGAAAACACGTGATCCATTCACCCATCGACGCACCGTCGGGCTTCGGGATCGAGAAAATGTCCAATACGGCACCAGTTCCGCTCGCCTCGGCCAACATCCCGGTAGTCCCCGCCAAGCCGGCCATCGAGACGTCCTTGGCGGCCCTGGGAGCGGTTCGAGCGACGAACGAGGCCATGACCGCCAACTCGGCGGAATTACGTCGTGACGTCGAATCCCACTGCTGACCTTGATAATTACGACGCCAGCCGCCTTCGACGTCTGCCGTCAGTGTCAAACGATCGCCGACGCGGCCGCCGCCCGCGGGTACGGGGTCGGTCGTGCGACCCAGCGCGGTGACCGACAGCGACGACGGAACCCCGGCCTGAGTATGGCCCCCGAGCACCGGAACCTGCCACGCCGCAGATGCATTGGCGAGACCGCGGATGATGCGGGTGAGCCGAGACTGCGTGGGCGCTCCGACGGAATCGAGCATGCCGACTGCGTCGGCACCCATCGCCGAGAGGTCGTTGAGGTTGACCAGTGCCGCACACCAGCCGGCCCATTCCGGATCGCGGTCGACCATCGAGGGAATGATCGCGTCGCAGGCCGCGATCATGTCGCTCCCCGGCACCGGCACTCCGTCGTCGCCTCGAAAGCCTTTGGCACCGAGCCCCAGTGGCTGTGCTTTCAGGGGTGCAAGGACACCCGCGAGCATCGCCTTGGTCGACGACACCAGCCGTTCGATTCGGTCGATGGGCCAGTACATCGCCACATGTGGAGTGTCGGCCACCTCGACGTCTCCGCGTCTGATCCAGCCGAGACGGGTGAACAGTGGCTCGTGACGCTTTTGCACCGTCGCATCGAAGCGCAGCACTCCCCGACTCTCGGCATGAGCGCAGGCCGCACGAACCAGCGCCGGCCCCACGCCGGATGTGCGGGCCGACGAGGCGACCACCAGGCGGCTGCCGGCCCACCAGCCCAGATCCGTTGCCGTGCAGGGTGCCAGTCGCACTCCGCCGAGCACGGTGCCGTGTCGGTCGGTGGCGACGAGAACGACGGCACGGGGATCGTCGTCGACGTCGTCGTGATCGGTGCCGGTGAACAAGCCCTGTTCGGCAACGAAAGTCTCTCGACGCATAGCCCGGTACGGGCTCAGTTGGGCCGGGCTCTCGCACGGCTGAACGATGAACTCGGACTCCACGACCCTGGTTGCAGCGCCAGATAATCCGGCCAAATCTTGCGTGTCCACCCTGTACATGTCAGCCTCCCGCGTTCTGCAGAACGCTGCACGCACCGCAGGCAGCGCAGCCTGCCTTCTGATCGAATCCGAGCATTGCCGCCGCCTGAAGTTCCTTGGCGACGCGTCGAGTGACGCTTTCGAGGACGTCCGAAGTGGGTTCCGTCGCCCGATCGACATCGACCGCCAACGTGCCCGCGAGCGGCCGAAACGGAACGACGAACGGATACACACCCATCTCGATCAGTTCTGCTGCGCCCGAGACCAATTCGTCGGGATCTTCGCCGAGACCGACCAGTATGTACGTCGACACCTGATTGCGTCCGAAGACTCGGACCGCTTCTTTCCATGCCGCGCGGTACTCGTCCATCGATACCGAGGCCTTGCCCGGCATCCATCTGCGACGCACGTCGTCGTCGAGGGATTCGACGTGAATGCCGATGGACTCGGCTCCGGCGTCGTACAGATCTTGGATGGTCTGCAGGTCGCCGGGCGGTTCGCACTGCACCTGGATCGGTAGTTCCGGAACCACGGCCTTGATGGCACGCACACACCGGGCCAGGTGACGGGCACCGCGATCCTTCGCGGCCGAGGTGCCCGTCGTCATGACCATCTGAGTGACCCCGTCCAGCCGTACCGCGGCCTCCGCCACCTCCGCCAACTGGGCAGGCGTCTTGACGGCAATGGTGTCGCCCGCCTCCAGAGATGCTTCGATGGAACAGAAGCGGCACCGTTGATCCGCGTCGTAGCGGATGCACGTCTGCACTACGGTCGTGGCCAGAACACTGGTGCCGTGCAGCTTGGCGATCTTCTCGTAGGCGATGCCGTCGGCGGTGGCGAGGTCGTAGAACTTCGGCCGGTCGACGGCCTGAACATCGAGACCGATGTCGTTGCCGTCGAACAGAACTCGCCCCTCTTCGAGCACATACGGGCTCAGCGGGTTACGTGGGATGGCAGCGCCGAGACCATCGATGCGGACATGTCCATCGTCACTCGGGCCGGCACCGGCAGTTCTGGACACCGGCGTCGCTCCTCGGATTCCGAGCAACGCCAGATCCACACGGGTAGATATGGACATAGCCGTCTCCTAGACCATGTAGGTCGAATTGATGATGGCACCCTTGCGCGCGTAGTGGATCAACGCGTCCTGCACGTCCAAGGGGTGAGCCGGGATAACACCCTCGATGAGGTCTTCTTCGCGACCTCCGTGCAGGGCCAATCCGAAGCGGCAGCAGAACACGGTGCCACCTTCGGCGATGAACGTCGCGAGGGAGTCGTTGATGTTCTGTTCACCCGGGAAACCGGAATCGCCGGTTGTCGGGAAGCCCCGGGTAGCAAGACAATTGATGGCACCGGGTCCGTAGAAATACATCGCCGACTCGAAACCCTTGCGCAGAGCGCGGGTGGCCTGCAGCACCGCGACGAACGAGACCGAGGACTCGTGGGCGATACCGTGCACCAACGTGAAGTAGCTCTCGCCGTTCTCCGCCTTGTAGTCGGGGAAGATCTTGGTGGAACCGTAGATGTTGCTGCCCTTGGGAAGTGAGGGATGCGGAATCTCCTCGAGGGACTTCTTGATGTTCTCGGCGATGGACTGGTCGAGATCTGACACGTGTGTCTCCTGTGGTTCGCAGAGCGGGCTGAATGCGGCGGACACCGATGGCCACCCGAGAAAAGCGTCATGTCCGGCGAGAGAACAGATCCTCTGCGGCCATGGGACAAGTACAGGCCTCGTCGATTTCCGATTGGTCACGCTCGGAACAACGTCGTGTTTCGAGGGCCTCACAGTGTTGACGTGGTGTTACGCGGTTACTGTGGGAACAGGTCCATCCACCCACCGCAGCATGACGAGGAACTCGATGATCGGCGCCGTCACCGGCTTGTTGTACGCGTTGTCCCTGGTAGTGGGCATCTGGGTGCTCGTGAAGCTGGCCGCGAACCGGCCCGTGCTGTTGAAGAACAAGTCCGATCGAGCACTGTTCTGGACCATCTCGGCCACCGAGGCCGTCGTTGCACTGCAGGCCGTCATCGGGTTCGTCTTGATGTTCACCTCGGATCGCGAGATTCATCGGTTGACGTTCGGCGCGTACCTCGTCGGACTGCTGTTCTTGCTACCCCTGGGCACGTGGTGGTCCCTGGGCGACCGCTCCCGCGGCGGTACCGCGGTACTCCTCGTCGCCGTCCTCACCCTCGCGGCCATGGTGCTGCGCCTGAGCCAGATTTGGGCCGGATATGCCTGACGCACTCCAGCAAGCAACGCGCACCGGATTCGGGCGCTTCCTCATCGCCGTCTACGCCGTGTTCGCCGTTGCCGCGACAGCGCGGTCACTGGTGCAACTAACCACCCGATTCGACGATGCCCCGGTCGCCTACCTGCTCTCCGCATTCGCAGCGGTGGTCTACATCATCGCAACGGTCGGCCTGGCACGAGCAACGGAAGCATCGCGACGAGTGGTGACGGTCTCCTGCATCATCGAACTCGTCGGAGTTCTCGGCATCGGGACCCTCAGTTACATCCAGCCACAAGACTTCCCGGAGCCGACGGTGTGGTCGCACTTCGGATCCGGTTACGTCTTCATCCCGGTGGTACTACCCATCGCGGGATTGTGGTGGTTGCGAAAGACTCGACAGCGGTAGGGGTCTGTGGGGCCAAAATCGGCCATGACCACGTGGACGACCGTCGATGTCGATTACCACCTGTTCTCGCTTGTAGCAGCGCACAGAGAGCCGGTGAGCGAGCCGGTCGAGGACTACTTCTTCGAGATTTGGCCCGCGACAATGCGACGCGAGTTGACGCGCGTGAAGACCGCGAACGATCCACGGACCTCGAAGCCCGGTTCGGTACGGCCTGCGAGTACGTCTGCGCGGTCCGGTTAGCTGGAATCCCGGGGAAGCATGAAGATCTCCAACTCTTGAATTAGCCGTTAGCACACCCCACCGACAGGTTTCGATTCACGAATCTTCCTGCACAGCAATAGTTTTCGATTCAACGATGGTTGCCAGTCGAATGCATGTTCGATACGCTTGCACCTATGACCACGGAGATCTGGCAACTGAGCGAGAGCGAACTGCTCGCCGACGCTGCCGCGGTCTCCCATGACATTCAGTTGTTGGAAGCTCGGCGGATTGCTTTGGTCGCCGAGATCGACATCCGCGTCTCCCGGGAGAAGCTCGGCTTCCCCGGCCCCGCCGGCTGGCTCACCTCCACCACCCTGCTCACACCGAGCAAAGCGCACAAGATCGTGGCCCTGGCCCGCGGCCTGAAGAACTTCCCCGACATCGCCGACGCCGTGAACACCGGCAGCATCTCCGTCGACCACGCCGCTCTGATCCTCGACTTCGCCGAAACGCCACCGAAAGAACTCCCCCAACAAGGCCAGGACGACGCCAGAGCGGCATTGTTGACGTCCGCAACCGGGCCCGAAGCCCGCACCGGACCACTACGCGCTGCGATCACCCGCCTCCACGACACCTTCGGAGGCAAGACACCGCCCGCCGAGGACACCGACCGCAACGAACTCTTCGCCTCCACCACCCTCAACGGACGCCTGGTAGCGAAGATGGATTTCGACGCCGTCACCGGCGAAAAACTGCTCGCTGCACTCTCCCCGCTCACCGCACCCCGCCCCGCAGCTGACGGCACCCCCGACGACCGCAGTCCCGCCAGACGGCGCGCCGATGCTTTCGGGCACATCCTCGACCGCTACCTCGCTATGAGCGATCGTCCCACCGAGGGTGGGGAGAAACCGCACGTCAACCTGCACATTCGGTTGCGGGACCTCCAGAGCCTGGGCGGTCAGAACAGTGACGACATCACCGACGACGAAACCACCCGCGCTGCAGCAGAATCCGACAACACCGATCCAGCCGACCCGGTGGACATCGACGCCGGCAACCCGATCCACTCCGACCCAATACACTCCGACCCGACCGAGTCGGACGCGGCGGATGAACTCGAGACCGACAGCGCTGCCGGACCGAGCCAAGATCGTGGCGCGTATCGGGATCTGTTCGGTGACGGCACATCTGTCGGCTGGCTGCCCTGGATGGGGCCGCTCTCCCGCACCACCTCCCGCCAACTGGCCTGCGACTGCCTCCTGACCGCCATCGTCATGGACGAGAACGGCAACCCGCTGAACCTGGCTCGCACCGCACGCACCGTCACCGCCAAACAGAAACGCGCCCTCACCGCCCGAGACCACGGCTGCGCCTTCCCCGGCTGCGGCAAACCCGCCGCCTGGACCGAAGGCCACCACATCCCAATGCCGTTAAGTTAGCGGCACGCGGAGCTGCAGCCGAGGAGGATGCTTCTCGTGACGCCCGTGATGGTGTGGTCGCTTCGTGTTGTGAAACGC